>NZ_QUJR01000039.1:0-1006 GCF_003480945.1 Butyricicoccus sp. AM27-36 | reverse complement strand
AAGGAGAGAATTCCAATGGGCATTTTGAAAATTGGCGTTGTAGGCTGCGGCCGAATCGGCAAGCTGCACATCAACAACCTGATCAACTCCGTACCGGGCGTTCAGGTAGTAGCTGCTGCTGACCCGATGCTTGACAAGTCCGGCGCACGCGAGTGGCTGGCAGAGCGCAAGATCACCAACGTTTCCACCGACTTTATGGACGTTATCAACAATCCTGAGGTAGACGTAGTATTCGTTTGCTCCTCCACTGACACCCACTGCGATGTTTCCATGGCAGCAGTTCAGGCTGGCAAGCACGTATTCTGCGAGAAGCCGATCGACTATGATATCGACAAGATCAAGAAGCTGCTCGCACTCGTTGAGGAGAAGGGCGTTAAGTTCCAGGTAGGCTTCAACCGCCGCTTCGACCACAACCACAAGGCAGTTGCAGATGCAGTTAAGGACGGCACGATCGGCGATCCGCATATCGTTATCGTTTCCTCCCGTGACCCGGAGCCGCCCCCGGCTTCCTACGTTGCAGTTTCCGGCGGTATCTTCTACGATATGATGATCCACGACTTCGATATGGTTCGCTACGTAACCGGTTCCGAGGCTGTTGAGATCTCCGCTGTTGGTTCCTGCCTCGTTAACCCGAACCTGCAGGAAGAGTCCGGTATCCCGGATGTTGACACCGCTGTTGTTACCATGAAGATGGCTAACGGCTGCATCGCTGTTATCAACAACTCCCGTCAGGCAGTTTACGGCTACGACCAGCGCGTTGAGGCGTTCGGCTCTAAGGGCATGGCTTCCGATGCCAACGACCTGCTGAACACCACCACCGTACTGACCAAGGATGGCGCTCACTCCGAGAAGCCGCTGTGGTTCTTCCTCGAGCGTTACAACCAGGCATTCATCAATCAGGTTATCTCCTTCGTTGATGCAATCAACAACGATACCCAGACTGTTGTCGGCGCTATCGACGGCCTGCGTCCGGTTCTCATGGCTAAGGCTGCTACCGAGTCCTGCC
>NZ_QUJR01000038.1:0-1520 GCF_003480945.1 Butyricicoccus sp. AM27-36 | reverse complement strand
AAGAATTTCTCGCTGCGGCCGCGCTCGATCTCCGCGATGCGCTTCACCGTTTCTCTCGCGCTTTCGTTGGTGAAGTAAACGCCGGTCTGGTACTGGCTGCCCCGGTCGTTGCCCTGCCGGTTTTGTACCGTGGGGTCGATGACATAGAAGTACGCCATCAGCAGCGCGTCGAGGCTCACCTGCTCGGGGTCGTATTCCACCCGCACAGTCTCCCGAAAGCCGGTCTCTCCCTTGCAGACGGTCTTGTAATCGGCGTCCGCCTCGCAGATGCCGTTGGCGTAGCCGCTCTCGGCGTCGATGACGCCGGGGATGGACTGCATCAGCTGTTCCATGCCCCAGAAGCAGCCGCCCGCCAGATAGATGACATTGTCTGTGGTATCCATATAGGTGATCTCCTCATCGGACCGGTCAAAAGCCGCTCCGTCCATGTTTGTTTCCTGTCCGCTCTTTTCCTTCGGCACAGTCTGCCGCCCGGCGGCGCAGCCGCTGAGCAGCAGCACTGCTGCGAAAAGCAGTGCCAATAAGCTTCGATACATCGCGTTTCCTCCTTTCAGGGGAATCCGGGCTCACTCCGCCCTGTCACAGTCCTGTCTCTTGCCGCGACCGGGCCGCAGGACGGTATACAGCAGCGACCCAAGGACGCAGCCGAAGCCGGTGGAGAGCCACGGGCTGGACGTAACGGCACAGGTGCCGGTGGTGCAACCTACATAGCGGTAATACAGCTACCCTCCGGCACTGCCCACCAGGGGCAGGGCAATGGTGCACAGAATGCTCGTCAGCCTACAGCTCTTTTACCATAATAAAGAGAATGGGTTAAAATCTTTGTTAAGAATGGGGATTTAATGGAAATATATCTTGAATTCGCCGAGAATAAAGCGATTGGGGCAAAAAGGCCAATGTCACTTAGTTAGCAAGTGACATTGGGCGCAACGCCGGGACAGCTATGAATTCGACATTCCATTCTCCCGCCAGCAGCTTGCGGATTATCTCGGCGTGGAGCGCAGTGGACTGTCGCTGGAGCTTGGAAAAATGCGGGATGAGGGCCTGCTTGACTTTCATAAAAGCCACTTTCTTCTCAAAACGCCGGATGCGGACAGACTCCTTCCTTCTATGCGTTAAGGAGTCCCGATTTCGGGCGTATTGGAAAGTGCGGATACACCGGGCAGAATGTTGGGCTTTTACAGAAGGAGAGCGCAACTACGAACCTGCAGAGATTGACAAGGTGGCGTCAGCTCGTACAATCTGATTTGATCATACCCACAGCCGCTTTGGCTGTGGGTATTTTCTGTTTGAACTTCAAAAGCTTTGCAGAACACAAGGAGCCTAATGCCAAATTCAGCATGTCACCAACTATGAGAAAAACATCTTTTAGAGGAAGGTCAAAAGGTTCGACAGGGAAGATGAACAGTGTCCTTTTGCGATGCCGCTTCCGAAAGGTTGCGGCTTCGCCCCTTAACGAAGACTTTAAGTTAAATCTGTTATACTGCTGCAGTCCCCTCAAAAATACAGACAGGAGAAAA
>NZ_QUJR01000037.1:0-1830 GCF_003480945.1 Butyricicoccus sp. AM27-36 | reverse complement strand
ATTTGGTCGTGACACCAAAATGAAACCAAATGGATTTTAGATTTCTCAAATGACTTCAAGAAGCTCTACTGCTGCAGCTTCTGCGGATTCCAACACATGAATATAGGTGTTATAAGTAACAGATATATTCGCGTGTCCGAGCCACTTGCTTACTACGGTAATCGGAATACCGGCGTTAAGTGCCTGTGTAGCAAAGGTGTGACGAAGCTGATGAAGTGTGAACGGCTTGCCGATACCGGCATACGCCAATACGCGACGCAGAACACGGCGAAGCTGGTCGCTGCTCAGTGTTGTACCCTTGCGCGTTACCGCAACGGAATCGCTGACAATATCCATTTCACGATAGACAGCTTTCAGACTGTTCAAAGCGGCAATCGCTTTTGTGTTCAACGGCACAATGCGGTTGCCGCTTGCCGTTTTGGTACACTTAATCCGTGCTTTCTTATGCTTGATACGCACGCCGTCCTTGTCGCGGTCGTAGACCATCGACAGATTTTTGTTCACCGTAACGATTCTGCTTTCAAAATCAATGTCAGACCATTTGAGTGCTAAAAACTCACCGCACCGCAAACCGGTATGCACCAGAAAGACCAATGCGTGTGCCTGCATGATACAGGGTCTACCATTTTTATTTTTCATTTCTGCAATCCGTTCGACTGCCCGCACTTCGTCGCTTTCCAGCGCAACAATTTCGCGTTCCGGTTTAAAGGTCGCTTTCTTCGGCATCTTGACATTGTGCATAGGATTCCGTGAGAGATCGCCCTCAGAATGAGCATAAGAAAAAATTTCGGAAAGAATGATATAAATGATTTTGACAACAGTGAGCGAAAGCGTCTGACTCTTTTCAACAAGCAGTTTTTGCAACTGCTCACTGTGAATAGACGCAAGCTGCATTTTGCCAAACGCAGGCTTAATATGCGTCAAATAAGCACTTTCGTATTTGTCGAAGCTGCTGTCCTCAACCGAGTGCAGCTTGAAAGTGTATAACCACTGGTCGGCGTAATCACCGAAACGCCTGCTTGTGCTTTTGACAAGACCTTTTGCAGCGTCCTTTTTGAGTTCGCGCAGCTTGCGCTTTGCTTCGGATTCGCTCTTAGCGTACACAACACACGGTTTGAGCATATTCACGCTCTTATACTTTGCTACCCAGCGGCCGTCTTTTCGCTGGTATATACTGCCCTCTCCATACTTTCTTTTTGGTTTCTGTATTGCTGTAATCATCGTTTACTCCTTGTGTTTGTAACGGTGATGGCACAGCCAACAACACTATTATTATATCATATCAATCATAAGATTGTAAGCGGCATATTTACACTCCATTCTGCCGCAGGTAGCATTCTGCGCTCGTATTCTTACACTTGCCGATTGACTTACGACACCTCTCACCCGAATCTTATTCCGCCGGTGGGGAGTATCCTTTTCCGCTGTTCTCGCCACGCCGGTAGCTGACCGGCTGTTTTATCGAAGCGGCTTGTCGGTTGCCCGACACGGAAAATTCGTTACAGATGGAGCTTTATTCAGTTGTCAAAGTCCAATTAACCTCCTGCTTTTTGCTATTCGGCCTGTCTGTGCATTGCGTTACTATGCATATTTGCTGACAAGCCATGTATCACCGAAACCAAAATTAAAGAAAGCTAAGATAAGTATGGAGTTTAGGCTTTCATCTTTGATTGGGATTCTATCATACCGTATATACGAAACAAAGTCAATCAGGGCAGGAATTGTTCACATTTGATTCATAATTAAACTTTGGTACACAGAAAAGTTGCAAAAATGCAATATTCTTGTCCTCGTAACACTTTGCAATCGAACATTTGTTGCATAGTCCTA
>NZ_QUJR01000036.1:0-1951 GCF_003480945.1 Butyricicoccus sp. AM27-36 | reverse complement strand
GCGGCTATGATTCTCTGGCAGACAGCGGCTTTGTTCTGGAAAATGAAGCAGACGGCAGCTACCGCATGACGCACGAGGACGGCGCAGCGTTCATTTTCTCGAATGACGGCAAGCTGCAAACCGTCTATAATCCCGATGGTACGCCGGTAGCACAGCTTACCTACAACGGCGATGAACTGACCGAGATTGACGGCATTGCAGGCAGCTATACGCTGGCATGGTCGAACGGACATATTTCGTCCGTGACCGATAACGCAGGCCGCACCGTATCGTATGAGCATGACAACGATCTTCTGACCGGCGTTACCAATGCGGACGGTGATACGCTGCACTATACCTACGATGGCGACGGCTATCTGAACAGTGCTACCGACTTTGAAGGCGAAGTCTATATTAAGAACGAGTATGACGGCATAGGCCGTGTGGTAAAGCAGACCTTTATCAACGCGGACATTTCCACTGTTTCCACCGTTTCCTATGACGATGAAGCGCGTGTTACGACCTGTGTAGATGCTAATGGGCTTGAAACGCGCTACTACTACGATAATCACCGCAACATCCAGAAAATCGGAACAGTTATCGACGGCACGGAATACACCACCGCCAACACCTATGACGGCGATTATCGCGCCAACTCTGCAAGCGACCGTCTGAACGGTGCAACCGCATACGAGTATGACAGCAATGGCAATGTGACGAAAGTTCGCTATGCGGACAATACCGCTATGACGCTGACTTATACAGCGGGCGGCGATATTGCGTCTATCACGGACGCGCTCGGCAATACGGAAACCTATACCTACTCCGGACACAGCTTGACCGAGTTCCGCGACAAGAACGGACATACCACTTCGTACACCTATAATGCACTCGGTCTGCCGATTACGGTTACGGATGCGCTTGGCAATCAGACTACCTATGCGTATGACAATAAGGGACGGCAGCTTTCTGTCACTGACGCAGAAGGCGGCGTTACCAGCTTTGAATACGATGCCGTAGGCCGCATTATTGCAGAGCATACCAAGGTGAGCGATACAGCAACCGCAACGACCAAGCATACCTACTCCAAGGCGGGCAAGCTGCTGAAAACCGTAGACGCGCTGGGCGGCGAAACCTCATATGAGTACAATGCCAACGGCTTTACCACCTCGACCAAGGACGCGCTCGGCGGCACGGTAACGACCGAATACGGCACGAACGGTGAACCGCTGGAACGCACGGACGCGAACGGCAACGAAACCACCTATGAATATGACAAGGACACCGCACAGCTTATATCGGTAACAGACGCAGAGGGCAACGAAACCCGCTACACCTACAATGACCGCGGCCTGCTTATCCAGACTACGGACGCGGAAGGCAATGCGACTACCTATGAATATGACGCACTTGACCGTGTAGCAAAGACGATTGACGCGCTGGACGGCGAAACGATCTATGCGTATGACAGCATGGGACGCACGGTTTCGGAAACCGATGCAGAAGGCAACAAGAAAAACTACACCTATGACGCGCTCGGACGAACCAAGACCGAAACCGACGGTGCAGGCAACAAGACAACCTATACCTATGACCCTGTTGGCAATCTGCTTGTCACAACGGACGCAAACGGCAATGAAACCAAGACCGAGTACAACGCCATCAATGCAGCGGTAAAGCAGATTGACGGCGAAGGCAACGAAACCACCTACACTTACGACAAGGCAGGACGGCTGCTGACCGAAACGGACGCACTCGGCGGCGTTACTGCGTACACCTACGACCTTGCGGGCAATCAGCTTAGTGTTACCGACCCCGAAGGCAATGTGACAAAGTATATCTATGACCTGCTGGGACGCGCCGTAGAGCAGATTAACGCAGACGGCAGCAAGACCCGCACGGTGTATGACGCGCTGGGACGCACGACAGAAAGCTATGACGAACTCGGCGGTAAGACTGCTACCACCTATGA
>NZ_QUJR01000035.1:0-2173 GCF_003480945.1 Butyricicoccus sp. AM27-36 | reverse complement strand
GATGTTACCAGCGGTGGCGGCGGTGGTATCGGCGGCGGTGGCGGCGGCACACCTGCAACGCCCAAGGCAGAACACAAGCTGTATATCAACGGCTTTACCGATGGTATGTTCCATGCCGAACGCAATATCACCCGCGAACAGACCGCGAAAATGCTGATTGACGCGTTGGAAAAGGAAACTGCCGAACCGGAGCAATCCTCGTATACCGATGTTGCCAATAACCGCTGGTCGTATCGCTGGGTTGAAGCAGCGTCCAAGGAAGGCTACATGGTCGGCTATAACGGCGGCGTGTTCAAACCGGAATTTGCAATCACTCGTGCAGAGATGGCAACAGCCTTGTCGCGTATCGCAGCGAAGGAAGGCTTGATTATGAACGGCAGTACCAAGACCTTCTCTGATGTGGCAGACGGCAAATGGTACAGCAGCTATATTCGTCAAGCGGTGCAGTACGGCTTAATCAGCGGCTATACGGACGGCACCTTCCGACCGGAGCAGTACATCACCCGCGCTGAAACCGTAACGATGATAAACCGTATGCTCGGCAGAAACTATGAAACGGCAACCGAACTGCACAGCATGGCTTGTCCGTTCCCCGATGTCAGCCAGAGCAACTGGGCGTATGGCAACATCATGGAAGCCGCTATCACGCACAAGCACTGATAGAAAGAATTAGAAACGGAAGAACTCCTGAATAGTTGGAGGTAAACTTATGAAGAAAGCATTAGTCCGCAGAGTAGTTTCTCTGTTCCTGTGCTTTTGCATGGTGATTGGATTCGTGCCAATCATCGACGCACAGGCAGCAGAAATCAAAGGCGGCACATTCGACCCGCATACCGGTTATCTGGAACTGGAATTTGGGTATCAGCTTACGCAGTATGTGAACATCAATGTCTATGTCCGCAGTCCTTCGGACGATGGATTGAAGAAAGAATTTGTCGGCTCGATTGTAGAGAATTATCTGCTCTCCGGTGCAAACGATGTTAAAGCATGGCTTCCCGAAGATTCACCGGACACTATGGTATCGCCCTACACACCGGCTACAAAAACGGACGGCGGTTTGGTAGAACTGTCCGAGGACGGCATTTATCAAGCAGACAAGAACTTTGCCGGTGAAGATATTGAGCCGGTATCCATGATGAAGCACACGCTTATATGGGATGGCTCTCTCAATGGTATTCCGATTATCGGTCCGAACCTCGATGAAGATGTGTTTTATCTGACCGTAGAAATTGAACCGCTCGGCAGACCGGATAAGAATGTCGAGTGTACCGACAGTGATGACAGCCACACGCACGGTCAGAACTATACTTGGCCGCAGAAGCAGGAGAACGGCAAGAAAAAGTTTGCTGTCAGTACCGAACTGCTGGTAGACTACCGTGATTATGTTGTCGGTGAAGATGGCACGGCAGCATTCCTCATGCTGGAAGGCAGCTTGTCCGATGAAGTACGCAAGAAGCTGTACGAGCAGTTTGTCGGCGGCAGTCTGGCGTGCAATGAATTGACCGGTTTCCCCGAACTGGAAAGCTTGGTGCTGGACTACCAGAACCTTGACCCTGTAAACATGGTAACAGGTGCATACAACTTCATGTACGAGGACTTGAAGCTGGAAGGCATTATCCCGCTGACCTTCCTTCGTGTTTACAACTCGCGCTACGACAAGGGTGCGCTGGGTACTGGCTTTACGCACAGCTATGACTATTCGCTCATCAATGACCGTGGTATTATCCGTGTGACAATGCCTGGCGGTGAGGAGCAAATCTTCCTTACGCTCCGTGGCGGCGGCTATGATTCTCTGGCAGACAGCGGCTTTGTTCTGGAAAATGAAGCAGACGGCAGCTACCGCATGACGCACGAGGACGGCGCAGCGTTCATTTTCTCGAATGACGGCAAGCTGCAAACCGTCTATAATCCCGATGGTACGCCGGTAGCACAGCTTACCTACAACGGCGATGAACTGACCGAGATTGACGGCATTGCAGGCAGCTATACGCTGGCATGGTCGAACGGACATATTTCGTCCGTGACCGATAACGCAGGCCGCACCGTATCGTATGAGCATGACAACGATCTTCTGACCGGCGTTACCAATGCGGACGGTGATACGCTGCACTATACCTACGATGGCGACGGCTATCTGAACAGTGCTACCGACTTTGAAGGCGAAGTCTATATT
>NZ_QUJR01000034.1:0-2390 GCF_003480945.1 Butyricicoccus sp. AM27-36 | reverse complement strand
GCCGAATTCCTTCGGGAACTGGTTGTCCAGCGAACGACCTACCATTGCGGTGATCAGGGAGTCATTATCCCACTGATCGATCGGCTTGGTTGCGATGAACTCACCGTCACGGATAACCTCAACGCGGTCGCACAGCTCGAACAGCTCCTCCAGCTTATGGGATACAAAGACGATGCCGATGCCGCGTGCCTTCAGATCACGGCAGGTCTTCATCAGCTGCTCAACCTCTTTCTCGCCCAGAGAGGAGGTCGGCTCGTCCATAATAATCATTTTTGCGTTGATCAGAACCGCCTTTGCGATCTCGATCATCTGCTGTACGCCCATACCAAAGTTACCTGCCGGCTTGGTCGGGTCTACGTCCTGACCGAGCGAAGCCATAACTTCCTTTGCCTTTTTATGCATGGTCGGGTAATCCAGCAGAGTACCCTTTTTGATCCACTTGTTGATGAAAATGTTGTCAGTAATGCTCAGCAGCTTCTCAATGTTAAGCTCCTGATATACGCACGCGATGCCAGCCGCTGCCGAATCGTTCGGGTCCTTGAAATGCTGCTCGACGCCGTCTACATAAATCTGACCCTCGTCTGCCTGATGTACACCAGTCAGCACCTTGATCAGCGTAGATTTGCCTGCGCCGTTCTCACCGATCAGGCCGAGGATCTCGCCCGGCTTGACGGAAAGCTGCATGTTTTTCAGAGCCACTACGCCCGGAAAACGCTTGGTCGCGTTTTTCAGTTCTACTACGTATTCACTCATCTTTTCACTCTTTTCTTTCACAAAATGAAGAAGCGGGCACACGCTTGCACATATGCCCGCCTGCTTTTACGGATCTGTGATGACAGAATTCGGTTTAGCCGTTTTGTTTCTTTTCAACGATCGCCTTCTGCTCTTCTGCGTTGTCGGCAGTTACGATAGAAGCGGTAGAAGCGATAAACTTATCAAGGGTCTTGCCGTTCAGTGCGTCAACTGCTGCCTGAACACCGCGGTAGCCTACGTCGTAGCCGTCAACAGCAACAGTCATGGTCTCCTGACCTGCAAGGATTGCATCGAGTGCTGCAACATTGCCGCCACAGCCAACGAAGATGGTGTTCTTGTAAGCTGGATAGGAAGCTGCTGCACGTGCAGCGCCGACGGCCATGTCGTCATTATTGCAGACAACGATCGCAATACCCTCCGGATGGCTCTGGATGATCGCTTCCATTGCGGTTACAGCTTTGTCAGATACACCGTCAGCGTACTGGGTCTCCGCATCCAGATAAGTGCCACCAGCCTTTTCAACACCTTTCTTGTAGCCGCCCATGCGTGCTTCGGAGGTGGAATCGCCCTGTACACCCGCAATACCAATCGCGGTGATAGTATCCCAGCCGGCTTCCTTAGCTGCTTCTACTGCAGCTTCGCCGCCCATGGAGGCCATAGCCTCGTTATCGAAGCCTACAAAGCTCAGAACCTTATCGGATTCTACGTTGGTGTCAATCGCAATGATCGGAATTTCCGCATTTGCGATCTGGGTTGCAACCGTCTCGGACTGCAGCGGTGCAACGACCATTGCATCCGTGCCGCTTGCGTTCAGTACGGTTTCGATCATGGAGAGCTGTTCGTCGTACGCGGTCTCCGAGGTCGCACCCTGTACATCAACCTCAGCGCCGAGGTCCTTGCCAGCCTGCTCGCATCCCTTGGCTACATAGGCCCAGTACTCGGAAGCCAAGGTTTTCAGAACAACGGTGATGTGCGGATTCTCGGTAGAAGCGCTTGTAGCGTTATCGCCGTCCGTCGATGACGAGGTATTGCCACCGCAGCCGGTCAGTGCGCCCAGAAGCAGCGCTGTACTAAGCATTGCTGCACCAATTCGTTTCGTCATCTTAGCCATTTTTATTTCCTCCTATCAGTCAGCACGTATGCTGTTTTCTGTTTTCTCTTTTCTCTGCTTTTACAGTCTGTAATCAGATACCTGCGGTTTTCTTGATATACTCGCGTGCCATCTTGGCATACTCGAGCGGATTTGCCTTTGCCGGGTCCTGCTCGGCCTCTACGATGAACCAGCCCTCGTAGTGTGCATCGTGCAGAGCCTTGAATACGCCCGGATAGTCTACGCAGCCGTCACCCGGAATGGTGAAGCAGCCTTCGAGTACCGCCTTGCGGAACTTGAAGTCCTCGGCATATGCCTTTTCCATCATGTCAGGACGGATGTCCTTGAGGTGAACGTGGCCGATGCGCGGGCCAAACTCCTTGGCCGCCTTTACGGCGTCCTCCCCCGAGAAGGTGAAGTGACCGGTATCGAAACAGAGATAAACATAGCGCGGATCGGTGTTGTCCATCAAGCGCTTGGTCTCCTCGAAGGTCTGAACGACCGTCGCCATATGGTGATGGAAGCACAGCTTGAAGCCGCGGTCAGC
>NZ_QUJR01000033.1:2262-3022 GCF_003480945.1 Butyricicoccus sp. AM27-36 | reverse complement strand
TTTACACCCTCAAAACTGAACAATCCTACTCGCAAGCTATCTTTCGAGGTTACCTAACATTTAAGGTCAAGCCCTCGGCCTATTAGTATCAGTCCGCTCCATACATTACTGCACTTCCACTCCTGACCTATCAACCTTGTAGTCTACAAGGGGCCTTACTCCCGAAGGATGGGAACACTTATCTCGAGGGGAGTTTCACGCTTAGATGCCTTCAGCGTTTATCTCGTCCGTACTTAGCTACCCAGCTATGCCCTTGGCAGAACAACTGGTGCACCAGCGGTACGTCCATCCCGGTCCTCTCGTACTAAGGACAGCTCCTCTCAATATTCCTACGCCCGCAACAGATAGGGACCGAACTGTCTCACGACGTTCTGAACCCAGCTCGCGTACCGCTTTAATTGGCGAACAGCCAAACCCTTGGGACCGAATTCAGCCCCAGGATGCGATGAGCCGACATCGAGGTGCCAAACCTCCCCGTCGATGTGGACTCTTGGGGGAGATCAGCCTGTTATCCCCAGGGTAGCTTTTATCCGTTGAGCGACGGCATTTCCATTCACATACCGCCGGATCACTAACTCCAACTTTCGTTACTGCTCGAACCGTCATTCTCGCAGTTAGGCTCGTTTATGCGTTTACACTCAGTGCACGATTTCCATCCGTGCTGAACGAACCTTTGAGCGCCTCCGTTACTCTTTTGGAGGCGACCGCCCCAGTCAAACTGCCCACCTGACAGTGTCCCCCGACCAGATTCATGGTCGCA
>NZ_QUJR01000033.1:0-2252 GCF_003480945.1 Butyricicoccus sp. AM27-36 | reverse complement strand
CGAACCTTTGAGCGCCTCCGTTACTCTTTTGGAGGCGACCGCCCCAGTCAAACTGCCCACCTGACAGTGTCCCCCGACCAGATTCATGGTCGCAGGTTAGAATCCCAATATCCCAAGAGTGGTATCCCAAGGTTGGCTCCACGAACGCTGGCGCGCTCGCTTCCTAGCCTCCCACCTATCCTGTACATGGAATACCGAGATCCAATATCAAGCTACAGTGAAGCTCCATGGGGTCTTTCCGTCTAGTTGCGGGAAACCGGCATCTTCACCGGTACTACAATTTCGCCGGGCGGGCTGTTGAGACAGTGCCCAAATCGTTACGCCATTCGTGCGGGTCAGAACTTACCTGACAAGGAATTTCGCTACCTTAGGACCGTTATAGTTACGGCCGCCGTTTACTGGGGCTTAAGTTCGCACCTTCGCTTGCGCTAAGCACTCCCCTTAACCTTCCAGCACCGGGCAGGCGTCACCCCCTATACGTCATCTTTCGATTTAGCAGAGAGCTGTGTTTTTGCTAAACAGTCGCTTGGGCCTTTTCACTGCGGCCTGCTCTCGCAGGCGCCCCTTATCCCGAAGTTACGGGGCCAATTTGCCGAGTTCCTTAACAACCCTTCTCCCGTTGGCCTTAGAATACTCATCCCATCTACCTGTGTCGGTTTGCGGTACGGGCACCTTAGTATACACTAGAGCTTTTCTCGTCTCTCTCGCCAGTTACTTCCCTACTATATTTCGGTCCCTTACGCCCGGGGCAACCATCGCCCGGGATAACCTTAAAGAAAGCGTCCCTCTAGCTTAAATGTTCGGTGGTTACGGAATTTCTACCGTATGTGCATCGCCTACGCCTTTCGGCCTGAGCTTAGCTCCCGACTAACCTTGGGCGGACGAACCTTCCCCAAGAAACCTTAGATTTTCGGCCATTATGATTCTCACATAATTCTCGCTACTTATTCCGGCATTCTCACTCGTATGCAGTCCACCAGTGCTTCCGCTCTGACTTCACCCCGCATACGACGCTCCCCTACCCAATGCATTACTGCAATGCCTAAGCTTCGGTTGAACACTTAGCCCCGTTACATTTTCTGCGCAAAACCACTCGACCAGTGAGCTATTACGCACTCTTTGAATGAGTGGCTGCTTCTAAGCCAACATCCTGGTTGTCTTCGCAGTTTCACATCATTTTCCACTTAGTGTTCATTTGGGACCTTAGCTGTAGATCTGGGCTGTTTCCCTTTTGACTATGAGACTTATCTCACACAGTCTGACTGCTATTCATCAATTATCCGGCATTCAGAGTTTGATAGGCTTTGGTAACCTCGCGGCCCCTAGACCATTCAGTGCTTTACCTCCGGTAATCTAAAATAACGCTAGCCCTAAAGCTATTTCGGGGAGAACCAGCTATCTCCGAGTTCGATTGGAATTTCTCCGCTATCCACAAGTCATCCCCGGCTTTTTCAACAGACGTGGGTGCGGCCCTCCACGGTGTCTTACCACCGCTTCAGCCTGCTCATGGATAGGTCACCCGGTTTCGGGTCTAATACCTGCAACTTCATACGCCCTATTCAGACTCGCTCTCGCTGCGGCTCCGGAACTCCAGTTCCTTAACCTCGCTGCAAATATTAACTCGCCGGACCGTTCTACAAAAAGTACCCGATCATCCTTTAACGGACTCTCGGTGCTTGTAGGCACAAGGTTTCAGGTTCTTTTTCACTCCCCTCCCGGGGTACTTTTCACCTTTCCCTCACGGTACTGCTCCACTATCGGTCACTGAGTAGTATTTAGGCTTGGAGGATGGTCCCCCCATCTTCCCAGCGGGTTTCACGTGTCCGCTGGTACTCTGGATACTGCTAGCACTCAATCCTTTTCACTTACGGGGCTATCACCCTGTATCGCTGCTCTTCCCAAAGCATTCAGTTAAAGATTAAAGTTACATATTGCAGTCCTAACCCCGAAGATATTGCTACCTCCGGTTTGGCCTCTTCCGCGTTCGCTCGCCACTACTAGCGGAATCTCGGTTGATTTCTCTTCCTCGCCCTACTTAGATGTTTCAGTTCAGGCGGTTCCCCACCATGACCTATGTATTCAGTCATGGTTGATGGAGTATTGCTCCATCGGGTTTCCCCATTCGGAAATCCACGGATCAAAGCCCATTTGCGGCTCCCCGTAGCTTATCGCAGCTTGTCGCGTCCTTCGTCGGCTCTCAGTGCCAAGGCATTCCCCTTGCGCCCTTTACAGCTTGACCAGCTGTAAAATCC
>NZ_QUJR01000032.1:0-3348 GCF_003480945.1 Butyricicoccus sp. AM27-36 | reverse complement strand
CAGAACAAGCTGAAAACCGGCAAGACCGAGGACGGCCAGAGCAGCACCTACACTTACAATGCGCTCAATGCACGCATTAAAAATGTACAAGTGCGTGACAACAAGAATGCCGGCCATGCAAACTCCGACTTGAAGGACGGCTCGCATGGCACCGATTATCTGGACTTCTTGATGGACGGACGCTTTTTCTGGCAGCGCACATGGGAAACCGAGGTAGGCACGACCTTCCAGAGCAACTTTGAAACCGTAACAAAGAACTATGTTGTAGACTATCTTTCTGCGGCTAACCGTGATATACTGGTAACAGAGGACGGCAGCTTTACACAGCGCTATGTGTACGATGAGAACAGCACCCGAATCTCCGCAGAGTATGGCTATGCAGTCGGCACGAAGCGCGGCGAAGGCGGCGAAAACCTGCAAAGTGACTTTGCTGCAAACGATGTACGCAAGGTGTGGTATCGCACCAGCCACCTTGGCAGTACGCTGTTTGCCGTAGACGAAAACGGCAAGGTAATCTCGCACACGATCTATGACCCGTGGGGCAATCCGCTGACCGAAACTTACACAGATACGAATTTCAGCGGTATTGATAACTCTAACAATTACACCGGCTACACTTGGGACGAAGTGCTTGACCTGTATTTCGCGCAGAATCGTTTCTACGACCCTGCCGACCACAGGTTCACGCAGGAAGACCCCATCAAGGACGGCGAGAATTGGTATGCGTATTGCGGGAATAATCCTATCAATGGTGTCGATCCTTTCGGAACTTCTATTTGGTCTGACGCCAGTGCGCAAATTAAAAAATGGGGAACATCTGCAAAGAACTGGACAACCGAGCAATTAAATAAAGCAAAAACATGGATTAAAGAGCGAGTACAGTCTATAATAGCAACTGTTAAAAGTTATACAATGCATTTTACAGACTCTACTCGAAGACAAGATGTAGTCCGTGGCATGGTTGCGTCTGCTTTTATCAATATGGCTGGAAAGCAAACTGATTTGTTAAAAGCTCTGGTGAATACTCGCCGAATATCCATTGCTCTACCTACACAACAGGAATTGAAATCAAATCTTACCAATAGTAGTAAAATCAATTCGTATTTTCTTAATCGGTCTAAATTCAAAGATTCTTACTACTTAGGAAGAATGATAGGCGATGGCATTGTTGCTGCCGCAGGAATTGGTCTAAGTGCAAAGTCTATTTTTGAAATGTTTGTTGGTGGAGGTATGGCAGGTATTGGTACTGCCACAGCACCTACAGGAATTGGTGTTGCAATTATGGGTGTTGGCGCTGCATTAACAGCTGATGGCGTCATTACCGCAGGTGCGGGAATATCTATTGCTGTTGCAGCAGCAGATAGCTTTGGTGGCGATTCCTATAATTTCAGCTATTATCACAAATTAGATTGTGAGAAGCTAACGAAAAAATGGAATGAAATCTTGTCGAAGTGCACCAAAAGAAACGAAACCAAGGGCAACCACATCATGTATGAAAGAAATAATTCTAAAGGTTTCTCTACGGCTAAAAAAGACTTTGATTCTTTGAATTTGTCACACATTAAGACAAGTATCAATAGCAAGGGTAAAACAACCTATATTGGCACTGGTGCTAATGGAACCACATACAACCTTCATTGGAGTAGCACGGAAAGTCGTTGGTGTTTGCAACAGGGAAAAATTAAAATAAGGTATTAAGAATCACGGAATATGTGAGCATAGATAAATTTATCTATGCTCACATAAATTAAAAATCAGAGGTACGATAGTATGTTCAAAGAATGGTTATATTTCAAACAAGAATACGAAAAATATCACGATACCATGATGCTTGATGGATATTCGTGGAATGAGAATGGACTTTTGATTGACTTGCGATCACTAAGCGATAAGAAATATCAAATTCATTTCCACTTAAATGTTGAGATTGCGAAGTTTGAATATAATTTAGGAAGTGATTTAGTTACTCAAGATATGGACGATGATTATATACAGCAATCAGGAGCGACCCCACCGTGTATTGGATTTTATATAACCGATGAATCGGATTTAGCACATCGAGCGAAAGAAGTAGATATGTTTCAGTCGAATGCATATGAAAACAAAGAGTACCTTCATTATATTATGACAACAGAGGATTTTCGTATTGATATTGTTAGCACAGTACCGCCTAATATAAATTCGATAGATTGATATGAAAGCAGCACAATATGCAAAATATTTTATACGTACAATACTACTTATGGCCTTTATTGCGTTAGTGTTGACTGCAATTCATATACTCACACCGAAAATTGATGTGTCCTCTTTTGTCGGTGTTCATTGGGATATTGATCATCCAAAGGAGATTTCATATTCCTTTGATAGGGAAGACTTGGTTCAAGAAATTTTGAGGCTGAAACCTAACGCAGATACGGAAGATGTTGAAGAGTTTGCAAACTCTATTCAAATGGAAGTGGAAATAGTCGATTGGATAGAAGATGCAGAAAATCCATATCGAAAGGAGATTTGTATGCGTGTCACTCAGTACGATAAGAAATTGCAACGAAAAGTTGGAATTGAGTTTTACGAGACTGTTAGGACGTTGATTTGCTAAGGCTATATGCAATCCCATATCTAGCAATAAATGATTATTTTACAGCCACCGGAGAATTTTCTCCGGTGGCTGTTCTTTTACTTCCATTCACTCGTCACCTGTGCAACAATCTTCCTATGCTTTTCGTTCAGCACCGTGCCGCCCAAAAGCTGCTGCACAAAATCCCGACCTTTCATTTTCTCAATCTCCTGCAGCATTTTGATAGACTTTGCGACTTGCGTGTTAATCCAGTTTTCCGTGCGTTCCAAGTCGAACGGCTTCGGCTTCATTGTCAGCTTTAGCTTGCGTTCCTCGCCCTGCATAAACTGTTCCCAGTGCTTGTCCGTAGGGCAGTCATAACGCCGCTTGTCGGCTTGCGGCTCGATGAAGCGCACATAGTTGTTGATGATGGAAAACGCTGTTCCTGCCGCGTCCTCGCTGTCCATGAGCGCGTCTGCGGAATTTTCCGCAGCATTGTTCGTCAGCCGCAGTTCAAAGCGGTTCAGAATGTCTGCGTCCTCAATAGACTTGCCGAATTTAGCCTTTTGCTCCTGTGCTTTTTCATAGATACAGAAGTACACATCGGAATCCTTTGAGCCGAGATAGAGCGTGTGACCCATTTCCATCTTTAAGTCCTCGTCGGTTTCCCACGAATTTTCACGACCGGACGCAAAGTATTCTACATTCCGCAGCCGCGTGACACACTCGCCCGAAACGCGCTTGCGATACAGTGTCGGCACATGGAGCAGTCCTGCATGGTCGTTGATTGCAAG
>NZ_QUJR01000031.1:1195-3483 GCF_003480945.1 Butyricicoccus sp. AM27-36 | reverse complement strand
TGCGGGAAAGCGCGTCGAACGCAAATGCTACCGTGCCGTTTGCATCCTTGGCCGTGGTCATGTTGCCTGCCTTGTCATAGGCGAAGGTCGCAGTACCATCCGCATCCTTCCGGGACACCATGCGATACAGCTTATCATAGGTGTAAGCGGTCTGCTTTCCGTTTTCATCAACTTGCGTCAGTACATTGCCTTCCTTGTCATGCGTGTAGGTAGTCACGCTGCCCAGCGGAGAGGTTTCGGTCAGCAGATTGCCCGCTGCGTCATAGGCATAAGTGGTCGCGGCCTTCTCGTCACCGCCGCCGTACACGGTCGTACCTGTGGTATTACCGAACGGATCATACCGGTACTCGATCATGCCACCTTCGGCGTTGGTCTTGGAAACAAGACGATTCAGGCCGTCATAGGTGTAAACGGTCTTGTTCTTGTTGCCGTCGATCACCGCTGTCTGATTGCCTGCAAGGTCGTATTCGTACTCGGTCGCATGGTTCAGCTGGTTGGTTTCCTTGACCTGCCGATCCATGCAGTCATACGCATACTTCACCCATTCGTTGTTGCGGTTGGTGTACTGAATAAGATTATTGTTCGCATCATACTGATAAACGGCATACGCATTATTGGCGTCGGTTTCCTTACGGAGATTACCGGCTGCATCATAGGTGTAGGTAGTTGTTGCACCCAGCTTGTCCGTAGTTGCGGCTACTCTGCCGCGTGCGTCGTAAGTGTTGGTAACAACACCGGAAAGCGCGTCGGTTTCGGTCAGCACATTGCCGTTCTTGTCATATGTGTAGGTCGTTGCGCTGCCGTTTTCATCGGTTGCAGAAACGACGCGACCCAGTGCGTCATAAGCAGACGAGGACACGCCGCCTTCTGCGTCCGTGGTCTTGAGCAGGTTATAGTTTTTGTCGTAGGTGTACTGCGTTGCATTGCCTTCACGGTCAGTGGAAACCAGCACATTGCCTACGCCGTCATACTGCTTGGTTCCCGCATTACCCAGTCCGTCAATCGTTTTTACCACACGATATGCACCGTCGTACTCGCTCTTTGCGATTACTGTTCCGTCCTTGGTGACAGAAACCGTGTTGCCTACCTTGTCGTAGCCGTATTCGGTCACAACACCTACTGCGTTGGTTTCGGTATGCGTTCTGCCGAGTGCGTCATAGGTGTACTTGGTTGCATTGCCGTTCTGGTCGGTTACTTCGCTGACATTTCCGAGCGCATTGTAGGTATAGCGGGTTTCGCCGCCGTCCGCATAGGTGATAACCGTAATCTGGTCTTTGCGGTTGTACTGATACGAAGTTTTGTTGCCTTTCGGGTCAGTGACGGTGAGTTGGTTGCCGTTCGCATCATAGGTGGTAGCAGTCTTACCGCCGAGTTCGTCATAGCTTTCTGTCGTGCGTCCCAGCGCGTCATACACCGTGCGGGTCTTGCTGCCGTCTGCGTTAATCTGCTCTACGGCGCGTCCCAGCAGGTCATAGATATACTTTGTCACATTGCCTTCGGGGTCGGTAACACTAAGCTGATTGCCCGCAAGGTCGTAGGTGTACGCGGTAACGCCGCCGAGCGCGTCTGTTTCGGTCAGCAGCCGTCCTACCTTGTCGTAAGTGTAGGTGGTTTCGTTGCCTTCGCCGTCAATCTGCTTTACCGCTGCATTGATGGCGTTGTACTCGGTCTTGGTTTCATTGCCGTTTGCGTCCGTTGTGACAAGCAGATTGCCAACAGGGTCATAGGTATAGGCAGTCTTGTTGCCTGCACCGTCGGTTTCGGTCTTGGTTCGTCCGAGTGCGTCATAGGTGTAGGTTTTCTTGTTGCCTTCTGCGTCGATTTCCGAAACCGTGCGTCCCATGCTGTCATACGCATAAATTGTTTCGCCGCCCAGCGCGTCAATCGTCTTTGCTACACGGTCGAGCGCGTCATATTCATAGGTAGTCGCATTGCCTTCCGCGTCCGTAGTCTGGATAAGCAGGCCGCGGTCGTTGTAGGTGTAGCGGGTTTCGTTGCCCTCCGCGTCTGTTACCGATACAAGCTGTGCGGTATCCTTGCCATATTCATAGGTGGTTTCATTGCCGTTCGCGTCCGTGCGTTTGAGCGGTTCGCCGTTCGTGCCGTATTCGGTCGTTACCGCGCCGCCGAGCGCGTCCTTGGTCGAGGTGGTAAAGCCGTTGGCATTGTACTCATACGAGGTTTCGCCGCCCAGCGCGTCTACGGTTTTCAGCAGCTTGCCCGCCTTGGAGTAAGTATGCCTGGTCGTTGCGGTAGCCGTATCACTCACCTTGGTATGCTCTGCAACG
>NZ_QUJR01000031.1:641-1185 GCF_003480945.1 Butyricicoccus sp. AM27-36 | reverse complement strand
CCTTGTCATATTCATAGGTGGTTTCGTTGCCGTTCGCGTCCGTGCGTTCCAGCGGTTCACCGTTCGTGCCGTATTCGGTCGTTACCGTGCCGCCGAGCGCGTCCTTGGTCGAGGTGGTAAAGCCGTTGGCATTGTACTCATATGAGGTTTCGCCGCCCAGCGCGTCTACGGTTTTCAGCAGCTTGCCCGCCTTGGAGTAGGTATGCTTGGTCGTTGCGGTTGCTGTATCGCTCACCTTGGTATGCTCTGCAACGATGCGGCCTACGGCATCGTATTCAAAGCTGGTAACGCCGCCTTCTGCGTCAGTGACAGAAAGCTGCCGTCCCTTATCGTCATACGCATAGGTAGTCTGATTGCCGAGCGCATCCGTAACCGTAACCGGCAGTCCAAGTGCGTTATAGGTATACGAAGTGGTATGTCCGTTCTTATCGCGGAACTCGGTCAAGCTGTGTCCGGAGTAGGTATAGGTTTCCGTATTGCCGAGCGCGTCCGTGATAGACGCAATATCGCCGCCCGCTGTATAAGTCAGCGTCATAGCGGTATT
>NZ_QUJR01000031.1:263-631 GCF_003480945.1 Butyricicoccus sp. AM27-36 | reverse complement strand
TACGAAGTGGTATGTCCGTTCTTATCGCGGAACTCGGTCAAGCTGTGTCCGGAGTAGGTATAGGTTTCCGTATTGCCGAGCGCGTCCGTGATAGACGCAATATCGCCGCCCGCTGTATAAGTCAGCGTCATAGCGGTATTGTCCGCATAGCGAACTTTCGTCACATTGCCATTGCTGTCATACTCGTATGCGGTTGCACCGTTCAGACGGTCGCTTGCAGAGTTGGCGCGATAATCGCCGTCATAGGTGTTGGCGGTGGTGTATTCCGTGCCGTCGATAACTGTTCCGATTTTCTGGATGTTGCGGTGATTATCGTAGTAGTAGCGCGTTTCAAGCCCATTAGCATCTACACAGGTCGTAACACGCGC
>NZ_QUJR01000031.1:0-253 GCF_003480945.1 Butyricicoccus sp. AM27-36 | reverse complement strand
TTGGCGGTGGTGTATTCCGTGCCGTCGATAACTGTTCCGATTTTCTGGATGTTGCGGTGATTATCGTAGTAGTAGCGCGTTTCAAGCCCATTAGCATCTACACAGGTCGTAACACGCGCGTCATCATCATAGGAGACGGTAGAAACAGTCGGAATGTCCGCGTTGATAAAGGTCTGCTTTACCACTCGGCCTATGCTGTCATACTCGTTCTCAATATAGACTTCGCCTTCAAAGTCGGTAGCACTGTTCAGAT
>NZ_QUJR01000030.1:0-3776 GCF_003480945.1 Butyricicoccus sp. AM27-36 | reverse complement strand
GCGTCCGGTTCTCATGGCTAAGGCTGCTACCGAGTCCTGCCGTAACGGCGGCGTATACGTTAAGGTTGAGGAGTAATTTCTCCGCTTAACAAACCAAAGTTGCATGAAAAGGAATCCTCGAAAGAGGGTTCCTTTTTTGTTGTGGTAATTGAAAATTGAGGATGGAGAATGGAAAATTAACGTGATGGTCAAATTCAACTCACTGCAATTACATAACCGCATATCCACACCCATTTAACATTGATGCGGGAGCACAATGCACTCCCCTGCGGTTTGATAGTGCAAATGAATTTACAAACGGCGGGGATGAGGTCACCCCGCCGTTTCTCTCCGAATCACATCCATCAACCGCCACGTTCACTTTCAATCCTCCATTTTCCATTCTCAATTTACCCTTGACTTAGAGTATACTCCAAATGCTACACTAAACTCACCAAAGGAAGGTGACTCCCATGACCATCGCAGAAGTGAGCAGACAGTTCGACATCACACCGGACACACTGCGCTACTACGAGCGCATCGGTCTGATCCCGCCGGTACCGCGCACCAAAAGCGGCATCCGCGATTACGACCAGACCTCATGCAGCTGGATCGAGTTTATTAAATGTATGCGTGCGGCCGGTCTGCAGATTGAGGCGCTCATCGAATATGTGGCCCTGTTCCAGCAGGGTGACAGCACCATCGGTGCCCGCAAGGCTTTGCTCCTCGAGCAGCGCGACCAGCTCGAGGAACGCATTGCCACCATGCAGCAGACGCTCGAACGGCTCAACCACAAGATTGAAAACTACGGCAACTGCCTCGCCAAAGAACCCGAGCTGCGCGGTAAAGCCAAAGACTGAACTGCACCAACACTTCACCACCGCAGAGTTCTCCCGCCGGAGAGCTCTGTGTATTTGTGTATTTTTACCAGTTTCCATCGTTTTTTTCGGTATTTATCACCATCCCCCGCGTTTTGAGAATATTCCGCTTGTACAATCCCTTATAATTTACCAAATTTATTGCTTTATTCCGTTGATATTGACAGTTGACGCTTGCTATCTGGTGTGGTATATTGATAGACGGAACAAAAACTTAACAAAAAAGTGTGCAAAACCCGCTCCAAACCGAACCACCCTATTGATCGGTTAGACACGGGCAGGCGGTTCCCTGCCGCACCAAATGGCAGTCTGCAACAGGCGGAATGCCGGTTTTCACCGGCTTTGGCAATAAATATCCAAACAAGAAGGAGACTTGAACATGGATTTCCATCTGACCCGTGAACAGGAACTGGTTCGCCAGATGATGCATGACTTCACCGAGAACGAAGTTAAGCCCATCGCTGCGGAAACCGACAAAACCTCTACTTACCCCCGCGAGAACATCGAGAAGCTGTTCGATCTGGGCGTTATGGGCATGATCGTGCCCGAGGAGTTCGGCGGCGCAGGCGCTGACGATCTTTCCTCCGCTATCGCTATCGAAGAGCTGTCCAAGCAGTGCGCTTCCACCGGCGATATCCTCGCTACCCACAATGGTCTGTGCTGCGGCCCGATCATTGCAAACGGTACTCCCGCACAGAAGGAGAAGTACCTCCGCATGCTGACCGAAGGCCACAAGGTAGGCGCTTTCGCACTGACCGAGCCGGACGCTGGTTCTGACGCTGCAAAGGGCACCTGCGTTGCTGAGCTGCAGGGTGACCACTACGTACTGAACGGCTCCAAGATCTTCATCACCAACGGCTACGTTGCTGACGTATTCGTAGTATTCGCTATGACCGACAAGTCCAAGGGCACCAAGGGCATTTCTGCATTTATCGTAGAGAGCTCCTTCCCGGGCTTCTCTGTTGGCAAGCACGAGGAGAAGCTTGGCCTGCACGGCTCCCCGACGGCTGAGATCGTATTCACCGACTGCATCGTTCCGAAGGAGAACCTCCTCGGCGCAGAAGGCAAGGGCTTCAAGATCGCTATGCAGACCCTGGACGGCGGCCGTATCGGCATCGCTGCACAGGCACTGGGCATTGCAGAGGGCGCTATGGAAGAGTCCATCAACTTTGCTAAGACCCGTGAGCAGTTCGGCCGTCCGATCGCAAAGTTCCAGAACACTCAGTTCCTCTTTGCTGATATGCACGTTGCAATCGAGGCTGCTCGCCTGCTGACCTACAAGGCTGCTGTTGCTAAGTCTGAGGGCGGCCGCTTCACTCTGGACGCTGCAACCGCTAAGCTGTTCGCTTCCGAGGCTGCTATGAAGATCACCACCAAGGCAGTTCAGGTACACGGCGGCTACGGCTACACCAAGGATTACCCGGTTGAGCGCATGATGCGTGATGCCAAGATCACCGAGATCTACGAGGGCACCAGCGAGATCCAGCGCGTTGTTATCTCCGGTAACATTCTCGGTAAGTAAGAATAGGAGGAAAACTGAACTATGAAGGCAATTGTTTGTGTAAAGCAGGTTCCGGATACCTCCGGTAAGGTTGCTGTTAATCCCGATGGCACTCTGAACCGCGCATCCATGGCTACCATCATCAACCCGGACGACAAGAACGCGGTTGAGGCTGCTCTGAAGCTGAAGGACGCTACCGGCTGCAAGGTCGTTGTTATCACCATGGGTCCTCCCCCGGCACAGGGCATGCTGCGTGAGCTGATGGCTATGGGCGCTGACGAAGGCATTCTGGTTTCCGCTCGTGAGTTCGGCGGTTCCGATACCTTCGCAACCTCCCAGATCCTGGCTGCTGCTATCAAGAAGTATGGCGTTGACGCTGATGACGTAGTATTCTGCGGCCGTCAGGCTATCGACGGTGATACCGCTCAGGTTGGCTCTCAGATCGCTGAGAAGCTGGACATCCCGCAGATCTCCTACGCTGCTGACGTAAAGATCGAGGGCACCACCGTTACCGTTAAGCGCGCTCTGGAGGATGGCTACATGACCATCGAGACCCAGACCCCGTGCCTGCTGACCTGCATCAAGGAGCTGAACGAGCCCCGTTACATGTCCATCAAGGGCATCATGGGCTGCTACGATAAGCCGATCGCAGTTTATGACTACAACACCCTGAAGGACGATCCGCTGATCGATCCCACCACCATTGGTCTGAAGGGTTCTCCCACCAACATCTTCAAGTCCTTCACTCCTCCCCAGAAGGGTCAGGGCAAGATGCTTGAGGGCGCTGACAAGGCTACCTGCGATGAGCTGGTTGCTGAGCTTCAGAAGAAGCACATCATTTAATCGGAAGGAGAATACTGAACAATGGCTGATTTCAATAATACGAACCTCGCCGATTTTTCCGGCGTATGGGTATTCTGTGAGCAGCGCCAGGGCGAGCTGCAGCCGACCGTGCTCGAGCTGATCTCTGAGGCACGCAAGCTGGCAGACGACATGGGCACTGAAGTTTGCGGCCTGCTGCTTGGCGGCAAGGGCGTAGGCGAGAAGATGGCAAAGGAACTGGGCGCTTACGGCGCTGACAAGGTTCTGGTTTGCGAGAGCGACCTGCTCGAGACCTACACCACCGATGCATACGCAAAGGTTCTGTGCGACACTGTTATGGCTAAGAAGCCGGAGATCCTGCTGATCGCCGCTACCAACATTGGCCGTGACCTGGGCCCGCGCTGCGCAGCTCGTCTGCACACCGGTCTGACCGCAGACTGCACCCACCTCGACGTAGACGTAGAGAAGTACGCTGCATTCCTGCAGGATGCTTCCACTCTGCCGCAGGCTCAGATCGATGCTCTGAACCGTGAGGACCGCAACCTGAAGATGACTCGTCCGGCATTCGGCGGTCACCTGATGGCTACCATTATCTG
>NZ_QUJR01000003.1:0-273151 GCF_003480945.1 Butyricicoccus sp. AM27-36 | reverse complement strand
TCAGGTCTTGCAATCGCCGGAACCAGCACACCATACTGCCGGATACTGTCCGCAGTTTCCATCATGGATTCATCATCCTTGACTTTGAATGGGTGGTTCCTAAAGGGATGCAGCTCAGACAGCGGAATCTCCTGAATCTTTTCCAGCTTTGCATCTTGACGGCCTTCTTCGGTGGAGAATAGATCATCTACCGAGGCCAGCTCTATTTTTTTCGCGCTGCTTTTCAAGTTTCAACACCTCCTTCGTCAGATTTCGATACCCCTCTGCCACTTTGCCGCCAGGGTCATGGGCGAAAATACTTTTTCCCTCTGCGCTAATTTCCTTTTCCCGGACAGAGTGGGGGATCTCTGTGCCGAATACTTTGATCTTGCTGCCATAGGTCTCACGCAGGAGCGCGGAGATCTCTTTGGCAAAGTTGGTTCGGCTGTCCACCATCGTCAGCAGGATACCGTCTATCTGGAGCTTGGGGTTGATCTGCCGCTTTACCTTGTTTACCGTGGAGAGCAGCTGTTCCAGCCCTTTGGCGGGCAGATACTCCGCCTGAACGGGAATGATGATCCTGTTCGCAGCGGCCAGCGCATTGACTGTGAGCATACCCAGGGAGGGCTGGCAGTCGATGAGGATATGGGAGTATTGCCCCTTCAGCGTGTCCAGATATTGCCGCAAGATAGTCTCACGGCTCATGGCGTTTACCAGGGATACCTCCATACCGGATAACTGGATGTCCGCAGGCATCAGGTCTACACCCTCTGGGTGGTGCAGGATACCCTCGCCGGGACGAAGCGGCTCATCCATCAGGATACGCCCCATAGCGTCCGACAGCGTAAAGGGCAGCTTGTCAGGCTGTGGATTGCCCAAGCTAATCGTCAGACTCCCTTGCGGATCTCCGTCGATCAGCAGGACTTTCTTCCCAGCCTGTGCCAGCCCGATTCCCAAGTTGGCACAGGTCGTTGTCTTGCCAACGCTTCTCCGCTCCCGCTCCGGTCGGCGCTGAACATGTGCCACTGGCACATAGCGCCCTTTCTGGTTGGCAATGGCGATGATTTGCGTGTTCATTGACTTCACCTCATTTCTGATTGTTGCTGTTGTTTCTGGAAATAGAAAAAGCCGCCACTTCAAAATTAACAGTGAAGTGACGGCTCTTTCTATCGCCGGAATACGAGTTCCTGAAATGAAAAAAGCACCCAGCATTTATACTGTGTGCTACATCAAATTCATATTCAATTATTCAAATTAGCTCAAACTATGCCAAACTGCCACAGCCAAAAAACGAGGGAAAGGAGGGCTGAAAAGCACCCCAAAAATCGGCTCTCGGTTAACCACTTTGGGAACCACTTCCCCCTCTTTTCGCCCTCTTTTTGGCCAGTTAACCACTTGCGGACCACTAAAAATTGGATGAAATCGGCTCTCGTTTTGCCAAATTTGGTCAAACCATATCAGCCCGTTTAGATATAGCAAAAGCCCGGAAAACCTTGATTTTCCGGGCTTTTTGAACCATTTTGATATTGTCTGAGCAGTCGATTATCGCTTGCTGAACTGCGGAGCGCGACGAGCTGCTTTGAGACCGTATTTCTTACGTTCCTTCATACGCGGATCGCGGGTCAGGAAGCCGGCAGCCTTCAGAGCTGCGCGGTACTGGTCGGAATCAGCCTGCAGCAGAGCACGAGCGATGCCGTGACGGATTGCGCCAGCCTGGCCGGTGAAGCCGCCGCCGGTTACGGTGCACTCTACGTCGAACTTGCCCTCGGTGCCGGTTACTTCGAACGGCTGACGGCAAACCATCTTCAGGGTCTCAAGACCGAAGTAGTTATCGATGGTGCGGTTGTTGATCTTGATCTCACCGGTGCCGCCCGGGAAAAGACGAACGCGGGCAACAGAGGACTTTCTTCTGCCGGTGCCATAGAAATATGCCTTCTTAGGTGTATACATCAGTTAATCCTCCCTTACTTTTCCCAGTTCTCGGGCTTCTGAGCCTGATGATTGTGGTTCTCGCCAGCAAATACCTTCAGACGGGTAGCGGACTGACGGCCGATGGAATTCTTCGGCAGCATGCCCTTAACTGCGAGCTGCATAGCGAACTCCGGCTTCTCAGCCATCAGGGTCTTGTACTGAACTTCCTTCAGACCGCCGACCCAGCCGGTGTGATGACGATAGTACTTCTGGGTGAGCTTCTTACCGGTCAGAACCGCCTTGTCAGCGTTGACGATGATTACGAAATCGCCGCAGTCAACATGGGGAGTGAACGTGGTCTTGTGCTTGCCGCGAAGCAGCATTGCAGCGGTTGCAGCAGTACGGCCCAGCGGCTTGCCAGCTGCGTCCAGTACATACCACTTACGCTCGACATTTTCTGCCTTAGCCATAAAAGTAGACATGGTTTTTTCCTCCGTTTATATATATCAAAAATACTTTGACAACTGATTGATCGCTCGAAACGAGCATATTTATTAAAACACATCATTTTGCGCAAGTCAAGCGAAATTTTAAAAAAATATCTGCAATCCAATACATTCTCTTGTTTTCTCTTTTAATCTCTCTCATACTCCCGAATACTCACTTTGCATTTCATTTTTTGCATTTGCGATTTTTGACGTTTTCTGATAAATTTTAATATGTACGATCAAAAAGGAGACTGTTATGCAGAAAATGCTTTCCTATGTCCGCCGTGCGGTGGACCATTACCATATGATAGATGAGGACGACAGGATTGCGGTCGGCGTTTCCGGCGGCAAGGACTCGCTCGCGCTGCTCGTGGCGCTCAGCCAGCTGAGCCGCTTTTATCCGCACCATTTTACAGTCGTGGCTATTACATTGGAGATGGGCTATGATGAGATGGACTTCTCCCCTGTGCAGACGCTGTGCGACCAACTGGGCGTCGAGTACATCCGCGTCCCCACCCAGATCGGCCCTATTGTGTTTGATATCCGCCACGAGGAAAACCCCTGCTCGCTCTGTGCCAAGCTGCGCCGCGGCGCTCTGCACGATGCCGCCCGCAAGGCAGGCTGCAGCAAGGTTGCGCTCGGCCATCACTTTGACGATGTAGTCGAGACCTACATGCTTTCCTTATTCTATGAGGGCCGCATTTCGTGCTTTTCGCCGGTAACCTACCTCGACCGCGCCGACATCACGCTCATTCGTCCGCTGCTGTATGTGCCGGAGCATTATGTGCGCTCGTTCGCCAAACGGCACGAGCTGCCGATCGTGCACAATCCGTGTCCGGCGGACGGCAACACCAAGCGGCAGGAGATCAAGGATTTGCTGAAAAGTCTCGAAAAGACCATGCCCGGTGTGCGCGAGCGCATTTTCGGTGCCATGCAGCGCTACCCGCTCGACGGCTGGGAACCGGACAAGACCCGCCGCGATTACAAATGATCTGTTCCCTGTATAAAAAGAAAGGAAATGAGAACCATGATCCAGATTGGCTTCTGCGACGACGATCCCAGCGTGCTCGATGAACTGCACGAGCTGCTCGGCAGCTACCGTGCGGAACACAACGCCGATATCGCCCCGACAGCCTTCCAAAGCCCGTTCGAGCTGCTGGCGTCCATTGAAAAGGGCGCACGCTTTGACATTCTGCTGCTCGATGTGCTCATGCCCGGCGAAAACGGCATCGAAGCCGCCCGTGAGATCCGTCAGTATGACTCCAACGTGAAGATCATCTTTCTCACCTCATCCGCAGAGTTTGCCGTGCAGTCGTATACGGTGGGCGCGTATTTCTATCAGCTCAAGCCGATCTGGCCAGAGAGCTTCTTCCGGCTGATGGATTCGGTCATTGCCGCCTGCTCGCGCGAGAGCAGCGCCAGCCTGATTCTGCGCTGCAGAACCGGCATCACGCGCGTTGAACTGGACAAGCTGGAATACTGCGAGGTCATCCGCCGTTCCCTGCTGCTGCACAAGACTGACGGCACCGTGCTCGAGGCCGCCGGCAGCATGGACAGCCTGTGCGAAAGCCTTGCCGAACACAGGAATTTTCTGCGTATTCACCGCTCCTACCTTGTAAATTTAGAGCATATCCAGACGATCACGCCGAAAACGCTTGTCATGTCCAGCCGTGCCGAGCTGCCCATTCCGCGCGGACGCTACAACGACATCAAGGATGCGTACCTTGAACACGCCTTTCAGAAAGAGCAGGTGTTCCTGACATGATCGCACTCGCTGTTGACCTTTGCAACTCCGTTGCCGTTACGCTGTTCGGCATCGCGCTCTCTGCGGCATTCTGCAATATCCACTGGACGCCCAAGGCGAAAAAGCGCATGCTGCTGTACACGCTGATGATCTTCTGCCTGTCCGGCATCGCCTACCTCGGTGTGGACCCGGGCTTCGGACGCTATCTGTATCCGCTGCACACCCACCTGCCGCTTGTGCTTGCGCTGTGCTCGCTCAGTCATGAACGCCTGTGGCCGGTGATTTCCGTGCTGACGGCGTACCTGTGCTGTCAGCTGCGGCGCTGGCTGGCGCTGATCGCGGTCGCCATCTTCTCCGGCGGAGACACCATGCAGTACGCTGTGGAAATGATCGTCACCGTGCCGCTGCTCATTCTGCTGCTCAAGACCGCACCTGCCATCCGGTCGGTGTCGCAGTATTCGCGGGCGGTGCAGTGTCAGTTCGGCATTGTGCCCGCGGTGTACTATGCGTTTGACTATGCCACCCGCGTTTACACCGACCTGCTGTTCTCCGGTTCGGCCGTAGTCGTGGAGTTCATGCCGTTCGTGTGCAGTGCGGCGTACCTGCTGTTCCTGATTCACATTTCCATAGAGCAGCACGCACGGCTGCATTTGGAGGAGCTGAAAAGCAATCTTGACCTGCAGGTGCATCAGGCCGTCCGTGAGATTGAAGCACTGCGTATCTCTCAGCAGAAAACCCGCGCCTACCGGCATGATCTGCGGCATCATCTGCAGTACATCACCGCCTGCATCGAGAATGAGCAGTATGAGCAGGCACTGCAGTACATTCACTCCATCAGCGAGGAAATCGAAGCCAGCCGCGTGACCGTTTACTGCGAAAACGAGGCCGCAAACCTGATTCTCTCATCGTTTGCCGACCGCGCCAAGGCGCAGGGCATCCCGCTTGCGGTGCATGCCGTGCTGCCCAATCAGCTGCCGCTTGCCGAGAGCGACCTGTGCGTGCTGCTCTCCAACGCGCTTGAGAATGCGATTCACGCATGCAGCGAGCGCGCGGACGGCATTCCCGGACACATTGAGGTGCAGACATACGAAAAAGCCGGAAAGTTCTTCCTGCAGGTTGTCAACGACTGCACGCAGCCGGTGCAGTTCAGCCACGGCGTGCCGGTCTCCAACCGCGCTGGACACGGCATCGGCGTGCACAGCATTTGCAGCATCGTCGAGCGATACGGCGGTGTATACAGCTTTTCGGTCAGGAATCAGCAGTTTATTCTGCGTATCTCTCTTTAATTAGATAAGAAAAAACGCTCTGTTTTCACAGAGCGTTTTCTTATAAACAGTAGCAAACACCGTGCGGAACTGGAGTTCCGCGACAGCATTTTATCTCTTATTAGAGCGCTTCCAGATACGCATCTTCTCCGCTTCCTGAATCAGCTGCTCGCGGAAATCCGGATGCGCAACCGAGATCAGAGCCTCTGCGCGCTGCCATGCAGTCAGACCCTTGAGGTTCACCTTGCCGTACTCGGTGACAAACCAGTGCGCGCACGGACGGGCATCGGTAACGACCGAGCCGTTCTCGAGCGTCGGACGAATTCGGCTCTCGAGCGTGCCGTCCTTCTTCTTAAAGGTGGACGAGCAGCAGATGAAGCTCTTGCCGCCCTTAGACAGATACGCGCCCAGAACGAAGTCCAGCTGGCCGCCTGCACCGGAAATCTGCTTGATACCGGCACTTTCTGCGTTCATCTGACCGAACAGATCCACATCCACGATATTGTTGATGGAAATGAAATTGTCGATCTGTGCAATGGTGCGCGCATCGTTGGTATAGGATACCGGTGCGGACATGCACTCCGGATTATCATTTACAAAATCGTACAGCTTCTGGGTGCCTGCGCCGAACGCGAACACCTGACGGCCGCGGTCGATGGCCTTCTTCGAGCCGTTGATCTTGCCTGCACGGGAGATGTCAACGAATGCGTCAACGTACATTTCAGTATGAACGCCGAGGTCCTTCAGGTCAGACTCCGCGATCATCGAGCCTACGGTATTCGGCATGCCGCCGATGCCCAGCTGCAGGCAGGCGCCGTTCGGGATTTCCTCCACGATCAGCTTTGCAACCGCCTTATCAACCTCGGTCGGCTCGCCGCCTGCGCCCATCTGCGGCATTTCGGTGTCGCTCTCAACGATCATATCCACCTGCGAAATGTGAATGCCGTCCTCAAAGCCGCCAAGGCAGCGCGGCATATACTTGTTGACCTCAACGATGATAACATCGGATACATCGCAGATGGCTTTCAGGTGCGAAGCCTGCGGACCGAAGCTGAACCAGCCGTGTGCGTCCATCGGCGCCACCTGAATCATGGCTACATTGACATGACGGACGTTCTCGCGGTACCAGCGCGGCATCTCAGAATAGCGCAGTGCGCTGTAAAAGCCGAAGCCCTCCATGCATGCCTTGCGCTCAATGCCGGACATGTGCCACGAGTTCCAGGTGATCTTGTCGGCTGCATTCGGAATATCGAATACCGCCGGTCGGCGCATGAGTACGCCGCCGCGGAAGTTTACGTCCTCCAGCTCGCCCATGCGGGCAGCAAGTGCCTTGTCCAGTGCAACAGGCGTACCCGTACACCAGCCGTAGTCTACCCAGTCACCCGATTTAACAACCTTAACGGCTTCATCCGCCGTTGTCAGCTTCTGCTGATACAGTGCAGTATAATCCACGCTGATTCCCTCCGTCTTACTTGTTCTTCATTGTTTATTCTTTAACAATCATGCTTACTTATGATTATAATCTTTTTTTGGGTACAGGTCAACACAGGTTCGCAAAAAAGAGTGAGAATCCGTCCCAACCGCTCCCCGTCCTCTTTTCCATATATTTCACCCTGTTATTTTAGATTTTGCACAAAATACCGCCCGATTACCCTTCAAAAATGCTGAAAATCTGCATGAAAATCAGGGGTTGATTTTCTGCGCTAAAGTGTTATAATAGTAAACAAGATATGAACCGAATTACAGGAGGTTTTCTAAAAATGAAGACGAAGAAACTTCTCGCACTGCTGATGGCAGGCGCAATGAGCGTATCCATGCTGTCCGGCTGCGGCGGCTCTGCTGCCAAGACCGACGACTCGAGTGCCGATGCGGCTGACACCTCGGCTTCCGCTGAGAGCGATATGGATTATGTAAAGAGCAACGGCAAGCTGGTTATCGGCATCACGGATTTCGCGCCGATGGATTATAAGGAAGACGGCTCGGACGAGTGGGTCGGCTTTGACGCGGACATGGCAAAGGCTTTCGCTGAGAGCCTGGGCGTAAAAGCTGAGTTCATCGAGATCAACTGGGACAACAAGATCATGGAGCTGGACTCCAAGGGCGTTGACGCTGTTTGGAACGGCATGACCCTGACCGATGAGGTCAAGACCTCCATGAACTGCTCCGACCCGTATGCAACCAACGCACAGGTTGTTGTTGTTCCGTCCGACAAGGCTGACGCTGCCAAGGACATCGAATCCATCAAGGATATGACCTTCGCTGTTGAGTCCGGCTCCGCCGGTGAGGCTGCTGCACAGGCTGCCGGTCTGAATGCAACCGCAGTTCAGTCTCAGGCTGACGCACTGATGGAGGTTGCCGCAGGCACCTCTGATGCCTGCGTGATCGACCTGCTGATGGCAGGCGCTATGATCGGCGAGGGCACCAGCTACCCGAACCTGACCTACACCGTAAACCTCAACGAGGCCAACGGCGAGGAGGACGAGAACTACGTTGTAGGCTTCCGCAAGGGCTCTGACCTGACCGAAGCATTCAACGATTTCTATAAGGGCGCCTACAAGGACGGCATTGTTCTTTCCTTCGCTCAGAAGTACGGCGTACAGGAAGCAATCGTAGATCCGGAGGCTTAATCTCCCATTCCCCAGTTAATATAAGGCAGAAGGCGGACTACCGTCTTCTGCCTTATGTGTCAAAAGAAATAAAGTAAAAAAGAGGTAAAGAGGAAACGACATGTTTGCCAATGTAACACTCAGCCTGATGGGCGGCTTTGTTACCACCGTACAGCTTTTCTGCCTGACGCTGGTATTCGCTCTGCCGCTCGGCCTGCTTATCAGCTTCGGCTCGATGAGCCGCATTACACCGCTGCGCGCACTCATCAAAATCATCGTCTGGATCGTCCGCGGCACGCCGCTTATGCTCCAGATCATCATTATCTACTATGGCCCTGCTCTGGTGTGGGGAATCAAGCTGCCGCGCTTCAGCGCTGCTCTGCTGTCCTTTGTCATCAACTACGCCTGCTACTTCTCGGAGATCTTCCGCGGCGGCATTCAGGGCATCCCGAGCGGCCAGTATGAGGCCGGTCAGGTGCTCGGCATGACCAAGAGCCAGATCTTCTTCAAGGTAACGCTGCTGCAGGTCATCAAGCGCGTTATCCCGCCGATGGGCAACGAGTTTATCAACCTTGTTAAAGATACCGCACTGGCGCGTACCATCGCGGTGTACGAGGTGCTGTGGGCAGGCGAAAAGTTCGTCAAGAACCCTGGCATTATCTGGCCGCTGTTCTACACCGCCGTATTCTACCTGCTGTTCAGCGGCATTCTGACCCTGCTGTTCGGCTGGATTGAAAAGAAAATGGATTACTTTAAATAAGGAGGAGCCGTTATGCCTATTCTGGAGGTACAGCACCTTTATAAGAACTTCGGCTCTACCAAGGTGCTCAAAGACATCAGTTTTACATTAGAGCGCGGCAAGGCGCTTGCCATCATCGGCTCGTCCGGCTCGGGCAAGACCACCCTGCTGCGCTGCCTGAATTTTCTCGAAACCCCGAATGAGGGTAAGATCATCGTAAACGGCGAGACACTGCTCGACGCTGCCGACCATGCCGCCAAGAGCGATGCGCAGATCCGCAAGAACCGTCTGCACTTCGGCATGGTGTTCCAGTCGTTCAATCTGTTCCCGCAGTACACCGCACTCGAGAACGTCATGCTCGCTCCCCTGCTGCAGGCCAAGGAACGCTCGGACTACAAACAGAAAAAACGCGAGATTCACGAGCAGATCGAGCACCGCGCCATCGAGCTGCTCGAGATGATGAGCCTCGAGGGCCGCATGAGCCACTATCCGCACCAGCTGTCCGGCGGTCAGCAGCAGCGCGTTGCCATTGCGCGTGCGCTCGCGCTCAAGCCGGATATCCTGTGCTTCGACGAGCCGACCTCGGCGCTCGACCCCGAGCTGACCGGTGAGGTGCTGCGCGTTATCCGCTCACTGGCGGACCAGCACACCACCATGATCATCGTCACCCACGAGATGGCGTTTGCCCGCGATGTGGCCGATCATGTCGTGTTCATGGACGGCGGCACCATCGTTGAGGAGGGCACGCCGACAGAGGTATTTGAAAATACGCATAACGAGCGAACCCGCGCATTTTTGAGCCGTTTTTCGCAAAACAGCTAAAGAACGGAAATTTATACAAAAACTTTTCGGTACTTTTCACCATTACCCCATTTACAAATCACAATAAATACGTTAAAATAGTCCCGTAATAAGATTGCGGGACTTTTTATTGTCTTTTTGTACAGGTTTAGTTGGTCAATTTTTGATGAAATTATTGTTTGTTTGTGTTGAAGTTTTGGCGCAAATTTGCTACAATAAGAACACAGGAAAAAACCACCCTGTAAAATCATGTAATAAAAAGCCGCACGGCCTTTTATAAAATTTTTGATTGGAGATGTTTCTACTATGGCTATGGATGCTTTCAGCGCCTCCCTGATGAAGGACAAGAGAGAGATCGTCATTGCCCCGACTATTTACAAGTTTGACACCTTTGGTGCTTTCGCTGAGGAGTTCAAGCTGGGCGAGCGCGACGTCGTTCTGACCAACGAATTCATCTACAAGCCCTTCATGGAAGAGCTTGGCCTCAAGAGCAAGTTCGTATTCCAGGAGAAGTTCGGTGCAGGCGAGCCTTCCGAGGCTATGATCGAGACCATGTACGAGGCTATTCCGTACGATTCCTACGACCGCGTAATCGCAGTAGGCGGCGGTGCTATCATGGACCTTTGCAAGCTGCTCGGCTGCAAGCGCCCGACCTCCGTACATGAGCTGTACTTCAAGCGCGAGCCTGTTGTACATGAGAAGGAAGTTATCGCTATCCCGACCACCTGCGGTACCGGTTCTGAGGTTACCAACATTTCTGTTGCTATCGTTAAGGACGAGAAGGACGGCAAACTGACCGGCGGCGATACCAAGCTCGGCCTGGTTTCCGACGACATCATCCCGAACAAGGTTTGCCTGGTTCCGGATCTGCTTAAGACCCTGCCGTACAAGCCGTTCGCAGCATCCGCTATCGATGCTCTGATCCACGCTACCGAGTCTTTCCTGTCCCCGCACCGCAAGACCGTTACCTCCGAGATGTTCTCCGTTAAGGCTATGGAGATGATCCTCGAGGGCTTCCGCCGCATCGCTCTGGAAGGCCCGGACGCTCGTATGGATTACCTCGGCGAGTTCGTTCATGCTTCCCTGTTCGCAGGCATCGCATTCCTGAAGGCTGGCTGTGCAACCGTACACGGCATGTCCTTCCCGCTCGGCGGCACCTACCATGTTCCGCACGGCGAGTCCAACTACGCTCTGTTCGGCAAGATCCTCGAGATGTACGACGAGTACGAGCCGGCTGGCGAGCTGGGCAAGTTCAAGGAAATCGTTGCTCGTTGCCTGGGCTGCACCAAGGAAGACGCTCTGCGCACCCTGAACGTAACCCTGGAGAAGGTTCTGCACCTGAAGCCGCTGCATGAGTACGGCTTCAAGGAAGAGGACGTTAAGGCATTTGCACTGTCTGTTGATGCAAACCAGCAGCGTCTGATCACCAACTCTTACCGTCCGTGGAGCATCGAGCTCAGCGAGCGCGTATACAAAGAGTGCTTCTAATTTCCGTATGTAACGCCTGAATAGGGCGGGGAGTCCCGTCTCCCCGCCCTGTTTTCTTTATTCATGTTATGTGCACCAAATTGTAATGAGAAAGGATACTTGATCACTTATGATGACCAAAGACCAGTACATTGAGTCCCTGCGCAAGCTGAACCTCAACCTGTATATGTTCGGCAAGAAGGTAGAGAACCCGGTTGACGACCCGGTTATCCGTCCTTCCCTTAACTCCTTCGCCGCTACCTACGAGCTGGCTGAGGACCCGCAGTATCAGGATCTGATGACTGCTACCTCCCACATCTCCGGCAAGAAGATCAACCGCTTCACCCACATGCATCAGTCCACCGACGACCTGATCAAGAAGGTTAAGATGCAGCGTCTGCTCGGTCAGAAGACTGCAGCCTGCTTCCAGCGCTGCGTAGGCATGGACGCTATGAACGCTGTATTCTCCTCCACCTACGAGATCGACGAGGCTTGCGGCACCAAGTACCACGAGAACTTCCTCAAGTTCCTGACCCGCGTACAGGATGAGGACCTCGCAGTTGACGGCGCTATGACCGACGTTAAGGGCGACCGTTCCCTCGCTCCGTCCAAGCAGGCTGATCCGGATCTGTTCCTGCACGTTGTAGAGCGCACCGCTGACGGCGTATACGTTACCGGCGCTAAGGCTCACCAGACCGGCTTCGTAAACTCTCACGAGGTTCTGGTAATGCCGACCATCTCCATGCGCGAGGGCGACGAGGACTACGCGATCTCCTTCGCAGTTCCGACCGATTCCAAGGGCATCACCCTGATCTACGGCCGTCAGTCCTGCGACACCCGCAAGATGGAAGAGTACAACGACATCGACGTTGGCAACAAGGTATACGGCGGCCACGAAGTTCTCGTTATCTTCGACCGCGTATTCGTTCCGAACGACCGCATCTTCCTCAACGGCGAAGTTAAGTTTGCCGGCATGATCGTAGAGCGTTTCGCAGGCTATCACCGTCAGTCTTACGGCGGCTGCAAGGTCGGCGTAGGCGACGTTCTGATCGGCGCTACCGCTCTGGCTGGCGATATGGCTGGCTCCTCCAAGGCTTCCCACGTTAAGGACAAGCTGATCGAGATGACCCACCTGAACGAGACCCTGTACTGCTGCGGTATCGCTTGCTCCTCTCAGGGCACCAAGACCAAGGCAGGCAACTATCTGATCGACCTGCTGCTGGCTAACGTCTGCAAGCAGAACGTTACCCGCTTCCCGTACGAGATCGCTCGTCTGGCACAGGATCTGGCAGGCGGCCTGATGGTAACCCAGCCGTCCGAGGCTGATTACCGCAACCCGGAGCTCAAGCCGTACATCGAGAAGTACCTCAAGGGCGTTGCTTCCGTTCCGACTGAGGACCGTATGCGTCTGCTGCGCCTGATCGAGAACATGACCATGGGTACTGCAGCTGTCGGCTATCTGCCGGAGTCCATGCACGGTGCAGGCTCGCCGCAGGCTCAGCGCATCATGATTGCCCGTCAGTCCAACCTTGAAATGAAGAAGGAACTGGCAAAGAAGATTGCTCGCATCAAGTAATCTCTGAGCAAACTATAGGCACTCATGGAGCACCCGTGAGTGCCTGTGTTTGTGTTATTACCCATTGTTTCCCTATGGTAACATTCGGAAATGCTACATAGAAAGGGGTTGTGCGCCTTGCTTCGCTGCACAGTAAAATTCTGCGGCGGCTGCAATCCGCGCTATGAGCGCGGCGATGCCTACAAGGCGATTTGCGCTGCCCTTCTGGATACCGCCTCATTCTCCTATCCGGAGGACGGTGTTCCATATGACGTACTGCTGATCCTGCGCGGCTGCACCGGCTGTCCGTATCTCTATGAGGAGATCGAAGCCGCGCACCGTGTTGTTGTTGCCGCGGCGGATGAGATTCCGCAGGCGATAGATAGAATCAGGTCTTTCACGTCGCAGGCGTGACCACTGTAAAACCGGTCGCACTATTATCAGGAGGATTGATAAACATGAAGAAAGTAAGCATCATCACCGCGGAGGAAGCTGCTCTGAAGGTTCAGGACGGCGATACCATTGCTACCGGCGGTTTCGTATCCTGTGCTTGCCCGGAGACCCTGTCCAAGGCTCTCGAGAAGCGTTTTCTTGAGACCGGCCACCCGCAGAACCTGACCCTGTTCTTTGCAGCCGGTCAGGGCCACCGCGATGGCACCGGCGGTGACCATTACGGCCATGAAGGCATGGTTAAGCGCGTTATCGGCGGCCACTGGGACCGTGCTCCGAAGCTCGGCGAGCTGGCTCTGAACAACAAGATCGAGGCTTACAACCTGCCGCAGGGCGTTATCTCGCACATGTACCGCGATATCGCTGCTCACAACATCGGCACCATCACTCACGTTGGCCTGAAGACCTTCGCTGACCCGCGCAACGGCGGCGGCAAGCTGAACGACGTTACCAAGGAAGATCTGGTAAAGATCGTTAACATCGAGGGTCAGGAGCGCCTGCTGTACAAGGGCTTCCCGATCAACGTTGTATTCCTGCGTGCTTCCTACTGCGATGAGTACGGCAACTGCACCGTACATCGTGAGATCGGTCCTCTGGACGTAACTGCTATGGCTCAGGCCTGCAAGAACTCCGGCGGCAAGGTAATCGTTCAGGTTGAGAAGATCGTTCAGGGCGGTTCTCTGGACCCGAAGCTGGTTGCTATCCCGGGCATCTATGTTGACTCTGTTGTAGTCGGCACCGAGGAGGAGAACATGCAGTGCCTCGGCATGCCGTACGACGGCGCGCTGACCGGCGAGTTCCGCATCCCGGTTGACGCTATCCCGCCGATCCCGATGGACGCTAAGAAGATCATCGCCCGCCGCGCTGCTATGGAGCTGCCGCAGGACGCTATCGTAAACCTCGGCACCGGCGCACCGGAGAAGATCGCTAACGTAGCTGCTGAAGAAGGCATCTCCGACAAGATGACCCTGACCGTTGAGGCAGGCTCCATCGCAGGTGTACCGTACGGCGGCACCCAGTTCGGCGCTGCTGCTAACGCACAGTGCATCATCCCGCACAACGTACAGTTCGACTTCTATCAGGGCGGCGGCCTTGACGTTGCATTCCTCGGCCTGGCTGAGACTGCTCCGAACGGCGACCTGAACGTATCCAAGTTCGGCACCCGTCTGGCAGGTGCAGGCGGCTTCATCGACATCACCCAGAACGCCAAGAAGGTTGTTTACTGCGGCACCTTCACTGCAAAGGGCCTCAAGACTGAGTGCAAGGACGGCAAGCTCGTTATCACCCAGGAAGGCGCTAAGAAGAAGTTCGTTAAGCAGGTTGAGCACATCACCTTCTCCGGCGATTACGCTAACGAGGTACATCAGCCGGTTCTGTACATCACCGAGCGCTGCGTATTCGAGCTGCGTCCGGAAGGCGTTACCCTGACCGAGATCGCTCCGGGCATCGACCTGCAGACCCAGATCCTCGACCAGATGGACTTCGTTCCGAAGATGGCTGACGAGATCAAGACCATGGACGCTCGCATCTTCCGTGACGAGCTGATGGGTCTGGCTAACGACTAATCAATTCTATTTGTGCAGATTACGCAAACGGGAACTGGACTTTTCATATAATTTTACAGAATCGACCAATTCCCCTTGCATTCTGCAGAATAGTTTGATAAAATATTAACGAACTCAAAAATCGAGTTTCCATCACCATGCGGCGGCATAGTTTTTTCGCCGCATCAGTAGAAAAGGAGAAACAGCTAAATGAACGTTTACATCTGTTCCGCTGCCCGTACCGCAATCGGCACTTACGGCGGCACCCTCCGCGATGTACACTCCTCCGAGCTTGGCACCGCTGCTGCAAAGGCAGCTATCGAGCGTGCAGGCGTTGACAAGGAAGCAATCGACGAGGTTCTGTTCGGTCAGGTACTGCAGGGCGGCGTAGGCCAGAACGTAGCACGTCAGGTTTGCCTGAAGTCCGGTCTGCCGATCACCACCCCGGCTATGACCCTGAACAAGGTTTGCGCTTCCTCCATGCGTGCCATCTCCCTCGGCACCCAGATCATCCGTTCCGGCGAGAACAAGATGATGCTGGTAGGCGGCTGCGAGTCTATGTCTGGTGCTCCGTACATCTCCCGCGATACCCGTTGGGGTGCTCGCATGGGCGACAAGAAGCTGGTCGACATGATGGTATACGACGGCGTATTTGATGTATTCAACCAGTACCACATGGGCATCACTGCAGAAAACGTAGCTGAAAAGTACGGCATCACCCGCGAGATGCAGGACGAGATCGCTCTCGCTTCCCAGCAGAAGGCAGCTGCTGCCATCGCTAACGGCCGCTTCAAGGACGAGATCGTTCCGATCGAAGTTAAGAAGAAGAAGGAAACCGTTATCTTTGATACCGACGAGCATGTAAAGCCGAACACCACTCTGGAGATCCTCGGCAAGCTGCGCCCGGCATTCAAGAAGGACGGCACCGTAACCGCAGGCAACGCTTCCGGCATCAACGATGCAGGCGCTGCAATGATCATCGCTTCCGAGGAGTTCGTTAAGGCAAACGGTCTCAAGCCGCTGGCTAAGGTTCGTGCCTGGGGCTCTGTAGGCTGTGATCCGTCCATCATGGGCGTAGGTCCGATCGAGTCCACCCGTCAGGCTCTGTCCCGCGCAGGTCTGACCGTTGCTGACCTCGACCTGATCGAGTCCAACGAGGCATTTGCTGCACAGGCTGCTGCTGTTAACCGTGAGCTTGGCTTTGATATGGACAAGGTTAACGTAAACGGCGGCGCAATCGCTCTGGGTCACCCGATCGGTGCAGCCGGCTGCCGCATCACCACCACCCTGATTCACGAAATGATCAAGCGCGACCTGACCATCGGTCTGGCTACCATGTGCATCGGCGGCGGTATGGGCGAAGCTATCATCGTTGAGCGCGACGAGCTCTGCAAGTAAGTCTTGCTATAGGGGGCTTCAAAAGCCCCCTATATACCAAAATCAGTTCCGTAGAAACTGATTTTGGATACCCGAACGACGCCGCCCAGGGCGGCTGGGTCGGGGTGTAAAAACCCACGCGCATGTCGCGGGTTTTTACGAACAGAAGCTCGCTTCTGTTCTATTTTGACTGCAAACATCCTTTGGATGTTTGATGGCCTCCGAATAGAGGTCAGCCTTGAGCGTTTTACGCTCATAGCACATATTCTGAAAGGAAGTCTTAAAAATGACTGACGTAGTAATCGAAAAAAAGGGTCATGTTGCGATCGTTAAGATCGAGCACATGAAGGCTATGAACGCTCTGTCCACCGACATGTACGCACAGCTGGAAGAGGCATTCGACGAGCTGGCTAAGGATCTGGATGACGTTTATGCAGTAGTTCTGACCGGTTCTTCCACCGTTAACAAGAAGGGCAAGACCGTTAACTCCTTCGTTGCAGGCGCTGACATCTCCGAGATGGCTACCAAGACCTGTGCAGAAGGCAAGCTGTTCGGCAACGAGTCCAACCGCGTTTGCTGGAAGATCGAGAACTTCAAGCGTCCGGTTATTGCTGCCATCAACGGCTTCTGCCTCGGCGGCGGCTGCGAGCTGGCTATGTCCTGCGACATCCGTCTCGCTTCCGAGAACGCTTCCTTCGGTCAGCCTGAAGTTGGTCTGGGCATCACCCCGGGCTGCGGCGGCACCCAGCGTCTGGCTCGCTTCGTAGGCGCAGGCAAGGCTAAGGAAATGCTGTACACCGCTCGCGCTAACTACACCGCTCAGGACGCTCTGGACATGGGCCTGGTTAACTACGTATATCCGCTGGAGAACCTGCTTGACGAGGCTGTAAAGCTGGCTGAGGAGATCGCTGCTCAGGCTCCGATCGCTGTTTCTCTGGTTAAGGAAGCTGTAAACGTTGGCATGCAGACCGACCTGAACTCCGCTCTGAAGTTCGAGGGCAACTGCTTCGCACAGTGCTTCGCTACCGAGGATCAGAAGTACGGCATGGCTTACTTCCTGGACAAGAACCGCGACAAGCCGGCTAAGGAATTCAAGAATAAGTAAGCATTGAGACAGTCGGACCGCACAATTCAAAACCAGATTGTGCGGTTTTGACTAGTCAATATTCGCAATACCTGTTCATCCATCCGCAAAGAGTGAGAGAGAGGTTAATTTAGCATGAAAGTTTGTGTATTCGGCGCTGGCAACATGGGCGCACGCATCACTGAGGTATTTCTGAACGCAGGTCATGACGTTACCATGATCGACATCAAGCCGGAGTTCACCGAGCGCGGCAAGACCGTTATCACACACGATTACGAGTTTCTCGTAAGCAAGGGCAAGATGACCGCAGAGCGCAAGGACGAGCTGCTCGCTTCCCTCAAGACCTCGGTTGACCGCAAGGACGCTGCCGATGCTGACTTCATCATGGAAGTTATTCTGGAGCGCATGGATCTGAAGAAGGACCTGCTGGAGGATCTGGACAAGATCTGCCCCGCTCACACCATCTTCGCTTCCAACACTTCCGGTCTGTCCATCACCGAGATGGCTGCCTGCATCCCGCACCGTTCGGATAAGTTCATCGGCTGCCACTTCTTCAACCCGGCTCAGATCATGAAGCTGGTTGAGGTTACCCGCGCGATCCAGACTTCTGACGAAACCTTCCAGACCGCATTTGACCTGATGGCATCCCTGGGCAAGACCCCGGTTGCCGTTAAGGAAGGTCCCGGTTTCGTTGTAAACCGCATCCTGATCCCGATGATGAACGAGGCAATGGGTATCGTTGCTGACGGCATCGCTTCCCCTGCTGATGTCGACGTTGCCATGCAGCTTGGCGCAGGCATGAAGTCCGGCCCGCTGCACACCGCTGACCTTGTTGGCCACGACGTAAACCTCGCAATCATGGAGACGCTGTACCGCGAGACCGGCGACCCGAAGTACCGTCCGCATCCGCTGATGCGTCAGATGGTTCGTGCCGGCTGGCTGGGCGTTAAAACCGGCAAGGGCTTCTTCGACTATGATGGTCCTTTCGGCAAGGAGATCGTGAAGAAGTAATCGCTTTACAATATAAAAAGCATCTGTGCTTCGGCATAGATGCTTTTTTATATTCTCAGTCTGTAAATTTTTTCACACATTGCACAAATATTGCAAGTAATGTTTATTTAATTCGCTAATTTTTGACATAAGCTATGGTAATTTTTTAACATACACGATATAATATTAACTGTATGGGAAATATAATCTAACCAGTACCGCAGAGGCGGTAAATGCTGCCAGATCACCGCACAATGCCGCGAGAACAGCATATCTGGTTCGGTTCAAACCAAGGTGCCCGCTGTACACGCTGATCGTGTACAGACTGGTTTCCGAGGCTCCCAACATCACTGCGGCCACGCGTCCGGCATAGCTGTCCGGTCCGCAGCGTCGTATAATTTCACTGCCCATTGCCAGTCCTCCTCCTCCGCTGATCGGCTTCAGCAGGGTCAGGGCTGTGCATTCTTTCGGTATGCCCAGTATACGCAGTGCGGGCGCGAGCACGCTTGCCGCAATATCAACGGCACCTGAGGCGCGCAGCATGAACACGACTGTCAGCATCCCGACCATAACAGGCAGTATCTGCACCGCGGTTTTCAAACCGACGGCTGCACCGCGCAGAAAAGTTGGAAATACGTCCACGCCTTTGCACAGCGCATACAGGCTGATTCCTGCCAAAAGTGCCGGAATAAGCGCGTTCTGCAAAATCTGCAACCATCTCCCTCCTTGTATTATTTCCCTCGCTTGGAAATTTTTTGATGATTGTTTGTTTGTTCGACAAATTTCTTGCTTTTCATGTGTGATAATACTACTTGTAAGGCGCACTTACCTGTCCCGCTATTCCCCATCCGGAAAAAATGGACGCAGCAGTTTACTGCTGAGCAGCACCGCCGCAACGGAAGCCGCAGAAGCTCCCCACACCGGCAGCATAATATCAAATGGCGCATGTGCTCCGCAAGCCGCACGAACCGCCGCCACCGTAGACGGAATCAGCTGAATTGAGGTTGCGTTCAGCACGATCAGCGTCAGCACGGTATCCGGCGCTCCGCTCCGCCCTGCAAGAACATACAGCCGCTCTGACGCACGCAATCCCAACGGCGTTGCCGCGTTGGATAACCCCAGCAAATTTGCCGTTACATTGGCGCTTACTGCTTCCATCGCCTGTTTATCCTGCGATGCGCTTCCGAACAAGGGACGCAGAACAGGTGCCATCAGACGGGACAGCCGCTCTGCCAGTCCGGAAGCCTGCAGCAGCTCCATCACACCGCTCCAGAAGCACATCAGCCCGGTGATACTGATCGCCAGCGTGATCGCTTCCGAAGCCCCTGTGGGTACCGCTGCCGTAACCTCTGCCAGCCTGCCCGTGACCGCACCGCATAGCAGCGCCATACAAAGGAACACCGTCCAGATAACGGACAGCATATCGTGTTCCCCCCTTCCGTCCAACATCCCAAGTGAGTGGGATTTGGTAATACATTTTTTATGATAAAGAAATGGAGTGTGTTGAAAATGAAATCCACCGGTATTGTTCGTAAGGTTGATGAACTTGGTCGCATCGTGCTCCCGATTGAGCTGCGCCGCACTATGGGCATCGAAGTAAAGGACGCTCTGGAAATCTACGTTGACGGCGATCATATCGTCCTCAAGAAGTACGAGCCGTCCTGCGTATTCTGCGGTAACGCAAAGGACATTATCCACTTCAAAGGTAAGAATGTCTGCAGCGATTGCGCACATGAGCTCGGTCTGCTTTAAGCCTTTACATAGCAACACTGTCACGCTGCTTCTGTTTGCCGACTTTCCGCTTGGAAAGTCGGTTTTTTTATTTTTCACCGCGTCGCTGCGCCGCTTCGGCGCGGTATTTCGCCTGTGTTGCTCTGCCGCCGCGTATGTGCCGCTCCTGCTTGTTCACCTGCAGAACGGTCTGTACGCGCTCATACAGCTCGGTATTCAGCTTTTGCAGGCGCGTTGTGATATCCTTATGTACGGTTGACTTGGATATTCCGAACCGTGCCGCAGTCTGCCGCACGGTGGCCTTCTGCTCGATCATGTACTGCGCCAGACGGATCGTGCGCTCCTCCGGTAAGCCCTTCACCGCTGTTTCCCTCCTGCCTGATGAGGTTTCATCTGTGACAGTGTATGTTGGTTCGGGGACGGTTAGAACGCATTTGTATCCGTTTGAGGGCAAAAGAAAACGCGCTGCTTACTGCAACGCGTCAGTCTGTCAAAAAAGTATTATTTTAATTTTTACGCTTCGTGCGGTAGCACGCATAAAATAGAATTTGCGAAGCAAATTCATAATTCCCGGGGGCGTGTACCTCGGGAATTATACAAGGGACGAAAAATTGTGCCCGCAAGGAGCGGTCCAATAAAACAGTATAATAATGTTTTCGGGAAGCGGCATGAGTAATCATGCCGCTTTTCCGTTCATAACGTCATAGAGTAAATTGGCGGGGAGTATGCCGATATAGTTGTAGCTGATCGTCACATCCTGCACTCGGTGTCCGCTGGACTTGTCCGGTGCATGAACATATACGGCATTGACCATATCGTTCAGAATTGTGGGGGTCAGCTTCTCCAAGTACAGGTATTTTTTTGCCTGTCGAATAAACCTATCAACATTCTCCGCTTGATCTTCTTGATTCTGTATTTCGTTTTCAAGCATTTCAATCTTGACTCTCAGGTCTGCCTGCTCCTGCTCATAATCATCAGCTAACATCTGAAAACGAGCTTCGGACAGTTTCCCGTTGACCATGTCCTCATAAATACGCTTGAACAATCTGTCCAATTCAGCCAGACGGTTTTCGGATTTCTGCAGGATTCGCTTCTTGGCAGAAAGTTCTTTCTTTGCTTCCTCGCTTCTCTTTGCACCCAACGCTCTGCGGAACGTATCTTCATAATCGGCAACACACCGTATCACCAACCTCATGTGTTGGAGTGTACCTTCTTCCAGCACCACGGCTCGGATGAAGTGAGTGTCGCAGACCTCCTTGCCCTTTTTACGAGAAGTGGAGCACACGAAGTGATCTTGTCTGGTTTCAAAACTGTTGCTGGTGCAGTAGTACAATTTCTCACCACAATCGGCACAGCGAACGAGACCGGAGAACATATTGGTCTTGCCTGTTCTGGCGGGTCTGCGTTTGTTCTTGCGAAGTTCCTGCACACGAGCGAAGGTTTCTTCGTCAATAATGGCTTCATGGGTATTCTCGAAAATCTTCCATTGATCGGGAGGGTTTTCGAGTTTCTTTTTGCTCTTGTACGATTGCTTGCGGGTTTTGAAGTTAACCATATGACCAAGGTATTCCCGCTTTTCCAGTATGCCGGTGATGGTGCGTGGTGCCCAATCGTAAGGGTTATCAGGTGTCTTTGCAGGAGCATTTCGTCCCATCTTCATCCAATGAACTGTCGGACAATCCACTTTTGCCTCTTTCAGCTTCTTGGCGATCTGAGAGGGACCGAAGCCCTCCATGCACCAAGCGAAGATCTGACGGACAACGGCTGCGGCTTCATCATCCACAATCCAATGTCTCTTTGGATTGTCGGGGTCTTTCATGTAGCCGTAGGGCGGGTTAGTAGTCAAATACTCACCAGATTCACCTTTCTGCTTCATAACCGCTTTGACTTTTTTACTGCTGTCCTTGACATAGAACTCATTGATGATATTCAAGAACGGAGTAAAATCGTTGTCCTGCTGATTGGCGCTGTCCACACCGCTGTTTACGGCGATGAAACGGACATCATGTTCTGGAAAAAGCATTTCCGTGTAAAGACCGACTTCCAGATAGTTTCTTCCGATACGGCTCATATCCTTTGCAATGATAACGCCGATCTTGTCGTCCTTTACCAGTTCAATCATGCGGTTCCAATCTGGGCGGTTGAAGTTAGCACCGGAGTAACCATCGTCCACGAAAAACTGGATGTTTCGTAAACCTTGTTCTTTTGCGTATTTCTTGAGAATCGCCTTTTGATTGACAATGCTGTTGCTCTCTCCTGTGAGTTCATCATCACGACTCAATCTACAGTAGATAGCAGTAATTTTGTCAGACTGCCTATTCATATCTTGTTCCTCCTTAATCGGCGGGCAGTCTGCCAATACAGGATTGCTTGTATATATCATATCACACATTCGTGAATAAATCCACCCTTTCATTAGAATATTTTTTGAGCATTTTAAATTTTCTTTTGCCATGTGGTCGAGTAACTTACTGGAAAGACTTCTTGTACCGTCGTAACTTCCGCTGAAACGGTAAGTAGTCTGACCGGAGCGGATGGTCATGGTGATCTTCGGCAACTCTGCCGCACAGTAATTACGAACGGTAAGATGCCCATCCTTGTTAAACAAGCGGTTCTCGCTCTGCTCACGGGATGTATGCTCCATTTTGAAATAGGGATCGGGATCGGAGAAGTGCGTACAAAGTGCATCATCCTGCGGTGCGGGCAAGGATGCCAGCCACTCGTTCAGTTCTTCGGGTGTCATGTCAATTGCCTTCTTATTTTTGTTCATATAAAAATCCTTTCTTTGCTTTGCTCGTGGTGAGTGGACAAAACGTCCACTCACCAGATAGGAATGGAATCGAAGGGAAAGAATTATCTTTTCTGTTCCTTCTTGTGTTCAATCTTTCTGCCAAGGGTCTGCTCCAAATTATGACGAATGGCATCAAGACGCTGTGTTTCTTCCTTAGCGGTCTGGTACTGGTTGTAAAGCTCGTTTTTCTCTTTGATAAGCTGCTCCACTTCCGTCTGCAACGCCTTGTGGCTCGGTAGCTTCTTCAAGCCTTTGGAATCAAAGTAGCGTTTGGCAGCGTGCAGAATGATGAAGTCGCTGTCATGCTCGTCACGATATTTCTGACGAGCTTTTTCATTCTTGCAGGCTTTCAGTTCGTCGATTACATATCGAGTCTTGTGATAGTTCAGCACATAATTACGGAACTCTTTCTTTTCTGCGATTGCGGCTTCCACAGATTTCATCTCTGTGCGAATATCACTCAGCTTCTCATGGGCGACATCGCAAGCAGCAGCCAATGCTTCGGGAGAATCAAATCCCATTTCCTTGTACAACAGATAGGCTCGGCTTGCGTTTTTGAGATTGTGTTTCTTTGCCCAATGCTCATAACCCTTACCTTTTTCCTTGGCGACATCCATATCCACCATACGGCTTACAGAGTTTTGCTGTTTGATAAAATCTTGCATGGTCGGTGCAGAATGAATGGGAGGCGTTTTCGTTCTGACCTGTTTTGCATTTCTGTCAAAGACGGCGAGCACAGTAGCTTTATCAAAATCGTCGCCCAGCTTTCGTGCCGTGATAGGCTTTGTGCGGTCTGGTGTGAGGTAGGACAATCTCCCTCGGCTTTCCTTGACGGTGATGCCACGGCGGAGAAGTTTTTCTGCAAAGTCCTCAAAGCTGACAGCATCGGAGAGTGCCATGCGGATTTCTTCACGGAGCTTGTCCTTGTCGGTTTCAAACTTTGTCTGTTTGACCGGCAAGCCTTGTTCGACAAGGACAGCGTTTTCTTCATCCAGTGCAAGTTGTCCTTTCTTCTTCGCCCAATACTCACGCTCGGTCACTCTTGTCTTACTTCCATTCAGCAGATCAATCTGATACAGACCTGCATCGTGGCACATCTCCATGACCTCGGAACGGAAGTATTCCATAGCTGCGTTGGTGCATCGGTGCTTCATGCCCGGTTGGGTGTCGCACGGTCTATCCATATACGGCATGAATGGAACTTCCATAATTCGCAGAGAATTGATAACGATGTGTACATGAACATTGCCGCTGCCGTTGTGCCCGTCGGGGTGTGTACAGACGATGGCTTGATGACCGGGAAAGTGTTTCTTGCAGAATTTCTCTCCAAGACTCTGTGCCAGATCTACGGTCAACCCGTGATCGGGAACATCCTTGGGATCAAAGCTGATGATATAGTGATGACTTTTGACATCTTCCCGTTTTTGATTTTTGCCATAGCGGAGGTTGGCTCTCAAACAGGCAATCGCAAAATCTTCGTCACCGCAGTTCAATGTAGAAATGCGGTAATTCTGTCTTGGGATAAGTCTGCCGTTTTCGTCCAGGGTGGGCTTCATGGTAAACTCGTCATGCTCAAAAGTGAGATAGGATTCAGCAGCAGAGTAGTTGGCATTTTTAGAGCTTATATGCTTGAACGTTGCCAACAGCATCACCTACCTTTTTCATCACTTCAAATTTCAGCGTGGCAAGATCAGCGGCAGCATCTTGCAGTTCTTTCGCCATAGCGGGATAGGGACTTCGCCATTCGTTGAGGTGTCGGGCAATCTGATTTAAGTTGTTACCGATCCTGCCGTATTCAGCGGTCAGTTTACCAATGGCTGCGAGCAGATCGTCGCTGACCAGAGTTGCCAAGATGGTCGGTTTGATGGTTGCGCCAGAAATCGCTTCACGGATAAACTCCGATTGATTCATGTCGTAAATCTCCAAGCGACGGAGAAGGTCGGCGTGTTCTTCATCGTCCAGACGGGTTTTTACGATGTGTGTACGTTTCGGTGTGTTGTAAGTTTTGGTCATTCGGTTCCTCCTTCATTTGTGAAAATGGTGATCGGCGGATGCCGTTGCTTCTGCCAAAGCAGAACAGATGCAGGGTTTGGGGGAAGGCACTCCCCAACAAGATTCCATGAAGGGCAAAATGAGCGATAGGCGAAATTTGGACCCATGGTAGAATCTTGCTCTACGCTACCCGGCCTTTTCGTTTTCACTGATTTTTCAAGTTCACGCATTTGGCGCTGAATCGTGTTTTGGAAAAATGACAAAACAAAAAGAGCCGATTACACAAAACATCAGAAATCGGCGGGAGCATCGCTCTCGCTTCAAAGTGATGTTCTATGTAATCGGCTCTGAAAAATCAAAGTCGGGTTCTGCTTCGTACAGCTCCTGCCAACAGAACCAAAGGCTTAGTGGAGCAGTTCGGCACTTCCGGTGTACCGATACCGTGTCGGATGAACCGACTAATTATGTCTCAATATGGTCGAACATTTATATTCAGTTGTTATGTATGGGTGGATATATTTTCGACGGCATTATTATACAAGAATGGACTACTTCCTGTCAATGTTGCAAATGTAAATTATATAAGAACAGAAAAATGGAAAATTGGTTTCAATAAGTTGGATAGGAGTTGTTTTGTAATCACAGTATCAGCTGAGCAGTTACTCACTGCTCAGCTGATTGTTATTGAATAATTCCTCTTGCCTTCAAGATTTCAAAGTTTATTGCATCTTCTATGTCGTTCTTTAACATACGCATATTGGGATAGGCACCTTCTTTAATAACCCTTTCAAACAACGATAACACTGAATTGTTTTCGATAAGTGCTTTATCCTCGGCATCTACCTGTGCCATTAACCCTGCATAACATTTTCTCGCAATTTTCAATTTATCATCTACGCTAATCGGATTAAAAATAACAACTTTAGAAAATCTCGAATAGATTGGCGTCCCCAGATATTTTTCCGCTTCTTCTTCAGTCCTGTAATTCGTAGTGCAAATAATAATGCACTTGGAAACATCCACAGAATAGTTTGCATCGACAAACGTACCTTCATCGAACATTTGGTAAAACGCATTGTAGAACGAAGGAGATACCTTATCAAATTCGTCCAGCAGAATAACATTAGAATTGCGTCTAATCAATTCACGAGCCAAGCTATCCTCACCATGGTCGGCACCAAAAATGTACTGATAAGCACTGTTAGTCTGCTGCATCGAAAACTGGATCCTAACCATATCCGTGCCTAAACAGGAACTAATATATTTTGCTGTCTCCGTTTTCCCGATACCAGAATCACCCAAAAACAGAAGCGTAACTGGCCTTTTACGTTCGCTATTTCGCAAAGCATAAATTGAAGCCAAAGATTGCTTCATTACATGGGGTTGTCCTATTACAGCCTCGTTAAACCCTTCAGACATCTTGCGCATGTCCTCTACGCTGATTCCAGGATATAGAGTCCTATGCTCTGTGATTATGTCTTTATCGTAGTTCTTTACAATATCCTCATAAATTTTTATCGGAGGGTTGCAAAACATCGGTGTACAAGGGGTACAAACAAGATAAAATAGAAATGAGGGGCGATAGAGCGGAAATGTCAGATTTTCCACTCTATCTGAACACGGTCGCTGGTGGCCTTGATCGTAGAGATCAAACCATCGGCGGCTTTTCTTTTGTCGTCAAAATCTATGCTGTCCCAGTTGTCGAGATAATAGGATAACTTCTTTATCTGCTGGGGAGATATGGTTTCAACGCTCAATTCGGCGATTGCCTTTGAAATGGTCTGGCGTCGGGTGTCCAGTTCTTCAATTTTTTTGTTGGCGTAGGCAAGCAAGGTCGCATTGGCTCCGGTCAGCATATCCAGCAGCTTTTCAATTTCTGCCTCCACCTGTGCCAGCTCCACTTGATAGGCGGTCAGTTTCGGATTGACTTTTTCCTCTCTGCCGTGGAGTATCTGAAAGTCTTTGAATTTCTCCTGCATGGCCGAGAAAATGAATTGCTCAAATTCTTCTTTGCGGATTTTCCCGCAGCCCGGACAGCCTTTGTTTTCCGTCCGTTTGGTACAGCGGAAATATCCAGTGCTGTTTGGTACATGGGTGGCTTTCAGAGCATACCCACAATGCCCGCATTTGATTTTTCCGGCCAGCCAAGTGTTCTTCGGTTTCCGTCCCTGCTGGAAGGTGGTATTTGCCATAAGTTTTTTCCGGCATTTAAGCCATGTGTCAGAGGAAATGAGTGCTTCGTGGGGAGCGATAACAAGTATCTGGTCTTTTAAGCACCTGTCCTTGTCCTCCTTCACATCCCGCCCCTGATAGAGATAGCAGCCGTTTGTTCCGGCAAAGTCGGAAGCGTCATTGACAATCGCTGCGCCCTGGCTCTTGAAAAATTCGTACAGCTCCAAATCGGCCTGTGCGTAAACGGGGTTTCTTAAAAGCTGGGAAAGAAATGTACGGAACATGGATTTGCCATAAATTTTTATGTCATGTTCCTCGAAGTATCGGGTAATATCTCCGAAGGAGGTTTCCGGTTCAGCGTACATTTCAAACATCAGCCGAACATGGTCGGCGGCTACGGGGTCGGCAACCATTTTCTTTGTGCGGATACCCTCTACCACAGTAGGCTCTAACTGATAACCGTATGGTGCCTGTCCGCTCATGTGAAAGCCTTTTAGGCACCGTGAATAGTAGGCGTCTGTGACACGCTTCTGAATTGTCTCACGTTCAAGCTGGGCGAATACAATGCAGATATTCAGCATGGCCCGGCCCATCGGGGTCGAAGTATCAAACTTTTCTGTGGATGATACAAACTCCACATCATACTCTTGAAACAGCTCCATCATCGTTGCAAAGTCCAGAATAGAGCGGCTTATACGGTCCAGTTTATACACGATGACCCGCCTGACCTTTCCCTTGCGGATCTCGCCCAGCAGCTTTTGAAACTCCGGCCTGTCCGTATTTTTACCGGAATAGCCTTTGTCCTTGAATACCCGGCAGCTCCCACCTTTCAATTCATACTTGCAAAAGTCGATCTGACTTTCAATGCTGATACTGTCCTTGCGGTCTACTGACTGTCTTGCGTAAATACAATCTTCTCTGATAAATTCCATATTGGGCTCCTTTCCTTGTTGGAATGGAGCTACCAACCTTACAACTATATTATACCATCAGCAGCCCCGGACAACAATGTTGCGAATGATTAGGGAAATCTGTCTCCATATTTGCGGAACACCTCATAAAGACAACGCTCAATTTCTTTTTTGCGCTGTGCTTTCTCCTTCGGGGGAAGTACCGGCGTGAGGCTTTCCAGCACAATGATCTTCCCTTGAAATGCGACAGACTTTGTTTCTCGTTCATAAGTGACAGCTTGCGTCATTGAAAACCTCCTTTGTGAAAGTGCGTGTATATGCCTGCCTTTCCCACTTGTCCCGTGGGGAAATGTCAAAAGACGGCACCCAGCAGGTGCCGCCCTTTGAGCTTTCTCCACTTCGGGTCGATGTGACCCGAGGTCAGTAAGGACTGGAATGGTACTTTTCTTTGGCGTCCTCCACGCTGTTGAGGTCAAATACTTCATAAAGCTGCCCCACAACATGCCGTATATCTTTCTTTGAAAATCCGCAGTCCTCCATTGCCATAATGACATAACCACGGCAGGCGTCATTGCTCCATTCGTCCGGTTCCAAGCCGGGGATCATTCCAAACGCATTTCCCATAAAGTGCTCCTTTTTTGAAAAGATGGGGAGCCACGCCGGATCGGTTGGCCTATCATCAGACAGCATTGCCGGGGGCTCCCCATAGGTTTTCACTTCATTTCAGACACACCGGACGGGCATAGGCTTCATGCCCCATAGTATTTCAACTCTCCCCATTCTGATGGCAAGGCGTTCTCATTGCCTGCGACGGCTCACGGCTTGCAAGGCCGCTTCAACGCTCGGACTGTGACTAAACGCAAGTATCCGGGTTCTGCGCCTGTTCCGGTGGAGCCAGCCTTGCCCCACCTATGGCATGGACCTGTTCGCTCGCTCAGTTTTACAAAGACTGTATTCTCTGAAATCTGAGGTCATGGCGGGTCTGTCACACAGCGCGTTCCCCTTCGTATCCGGGTGTCTTTTTATTCAATTTTCAATCTGCATGAGGCTTGTCTGAACCTCGGGCCATTGTGACCCGAAGTGTTTTGCCTCTCATAAACCATTTCATTTTCCGACCTAAATCGGTACGCCTTACAAAGAATTTTTCAAAATTTTTTCTAAGCGACGCAGACCTCGCTCGATTGCGACACGAACTACTTTTTCATGGACGCCCTCTGCCCGGGCAATGTCCTGTTTGGTCATGCCGAGAATGAAATGGGCGTAAATCCGTTTTGCCTGTTTGTCTGGCAGACTGGTAATCGCTGCGTGAAGTTCCTGCATGGTCACTTTCCGCTCATACAGTTCATGGGGAGATAAAGCGACAAAGACAGCCTCATGCTCCAGCCCGTCATCCCGATCAAGGGAATAGTAGGCTTTGTGGCGGTATGTACGCAGCCGATAAGCAGCCTCTTTACGATCAAACTCTTTGAACATTTCTGCAACTTCTTCCGATACTTCCATGAAGCAATCCGATGTATAGAATGGGTAATAGTCCCGCAAATTGATAATAGCCATATTGACCTCCGTTTCGGTTGTTGGTTGACGAGTGACCGAAACGAAGGCGGCGGGGAGCGGCACCGGGGAATGACTTCGGGCCAACATGACCCGAAGCAGCCCCATAAGAACACAAAAGCGCCCGGGCGGCATGAAGCCACACGGACGCATGAAATGACATGATAGTTAAGGTTCCAACAAATTTCGCATACATAGCCGGAATAACCCGGAGGGGGAGCTACGCTTTTTTTAGCTGGTGCAGATCATGGGTACTGTGAAAAAAGACAAAAATAGACACGGCGGCAATCCTCCTATATGCCGCCGTGGATTTACACGGTGTTAGGTCGTCGTTGGTTTAGGATAGACGAAAAGAAACGGCGGCTCTGAAAATCAAAGCCGCCGCTTCATAGGCGCGTGAAAATGTGTCTGCTTTACGACGGCTTTTTTTCTTTTGCCGTCGTCCGGCAGATCATTAGATATATTGCATTTATTTAGTCTTGCGGTTCAATCCTTTCAAAATTAACAATGACAAAATCACACAAACCATCAGAATTACAACACCGATTAAAACCTGAAACATATTTGCATTATAATAACCAGAGATATTGAAAACGGCTGTCATGGGATATACCGTCTTTAACTGCTGGGACATACTCGCAAATAATCCAGCAAACGAATAAATTTCTGCAAATACCAGAGCCAGCCAATACCCCTTTTTCATCCGCGCTACCAGAGCGATAATAGGCGAAATTGCAAAGAATACGCCTACCCCATCCAGAAAATATATTTTCAGATTTTCTAACACAAGGCCAACGGAAAGTGCTTCTAAATGCAAAACTGCCTCGACAAGAAAGGTAATTGCAAAAAGTAAAAGGTAAATCAGAACGCTGAACACAAAGGCAAGTATCATTTTGGCAAGTGTCAGTTTCACTTCATCTACGGGAATGAGCCGCAGAGATTTTAAGGTATCCTCCTGTTCCTCCCGGCAAATCATATAACTTCCCAATAGGGCAATTACAGCAGGCAGAACATAAAAGGTAGCAAGGGATTGGGCCGCTGTCATAAACCATCCAGCCCCGTCAATATATCGGCGGTCATAGAATGTAAACTGTCCCTGTGCAAAGACGATCAACCCTACCATGACTGTTGCAAACCCAGCAATCCAGAGTATTTTGGAACGGTGGAGTTTCTGGCTCTCCGCCCAAAGCAAATCTTTCATCATTTTTTGCACCTCACTTTCTCCGAACCAAAGCCACATTCGCCAATACAGCCGAAGCAGCAGCCCATACACCAATACACAGAAATGCGGCTGGAATATTTAATGGCTGATCGAATACAACACCCGGAATATCATACATAACAATAGCGGTCATACTGGACAGCGGATGTAGGTACATATTCACCATCAAGAGGATAAAGCCGAGGAATGTATAAATCAGCGTCAGGCAAACAGGGAGAATATAGCCCTTTTGCGCTGCGGCAACCGCCAGTACTGGTAACACCGCAAAGGCGGTCAACAGAGAAATTTCCATACACTTCCGCAAAAGATAAAGGACACTTTCACTGTCAAAGGGAATATAACCGGATAGTATGCCGGTCAGAATGGACGCCGTTGCGGTAACTAGCATAAAGCAAATGGAATACACCAGCACCACAGCAAACTTGCTGAAAAAGTATGCCATTTTATTGACCGGTACAATCCAAAGCTGTTTGAGCATATCATACTGGTTTTCGTTATACATCAGCATGGTACACAACATCCCCAGCACTACCGGTAGGATGATCCACGGGGTATAGCTGAACGCTGTCCATTTGTAAAACATAATGGGGTCCACACCGGTTCCTTTGACACTTGAAAAGTAAAATACGGCAGCCAGTGGCATAAAGAGCGCCGCCAGCAGCATGAGCCAGATAAACTTTCTCCGGCGCAGTTTTAGAAATTCAACTTGTATCAGTTTAAGCAATTCCCTCTCCCCCTGTGATCTGTTTGAAATAATCCTCAAGGGTATCATTGCAGATTTGGGAGCTGATAACAGCTACATCCTGCACCACAAGGGCCTTGTTGATTGCCGCCATATCCAGTGCGGTGTCATAAAGCCGCAGGTTGTGTTCGTCCTGCACCGCATAATCGGTCACATGGAATTGCCTTTCCAAAATTAAAGAGGCTTTTGGAATATCCGACACTTGAAGCTGGATGTATTTCCGATTTTTCTTTTCTAATTCTTCCATGCTACTTTCTTCCAGCAGAACCCCGTGGTCGATAATGCCTATGTCATCTGCCAACAGTGAAATTTCGGAAAGTATATGGCTGGAAATTAGGATGGTTTTGCCACGCTCCACACTTAAATTCTTAATAAAGTTCCTCACTTCGGCTATACCGATAGGGTCAAGTCCATTGGTCGGCTCGTCCAAAATCAAAAGCTCCGGGTCATGCAGAATAGCGTTGGCAATACCGAGGCGCTGCTTCATGCCGAGGGAATACTTACTGAACAGCTTTTTGTCCTTGTAGGGCAATCCCACAACTTCCAGCGCGTTCTTGACAGCATTGGGCTGGGGTGTCCCTCGTAACTTCGCAAAAATTTCAAGGTTTTCTGTGCCGGTCAGATTCGGATAAAAACCGGGAGTTTCGATGATGGCTCCAATACGGGGATAAATGCGTTTCTCATGGCCTTTGATGTTCTGTCCGAACACATCTACTTCGCCGGAAGTGATTGGTGTAAGGCCCAAAATCATTTTCATAATTGTGGTTTTACCGGCTCCGTTGCGTCCTAAAAGTCCATAAATCCGGCCCGGTTTTACATGAAGATTCACAGAATTAACGGCAGTTTGTTCCCCGTAAATCTTTGTCAGCTTTTTGGTTTCAATCACAAGATCACTCATAAAAATGCCTCGCTTTCTCATTTTGTTTCGTTCTTCCAGATAACATAGTTGTAAAGGCTGCCATCCGGGAAATAGTTGATGAATACTTTGAAATTGCCTTTGTCACAAGGAATGACAAATTCAACACGGATTTGGTCAGAGTGTTCCGGCACATAGCAGGACACATCCGGGGAAGTGTTCTCCGGCAGCCCGCCCAGCTTATCGACTTCTTCTTCCCATGTTTCCTGTATCGTCTCCGCAGAAATATTGTCCTGTACGCCCTGCGGCAACGCATTGAAGAAAGTTTCAAAATCTCCATCCATCATTTGGTTAAAGTATTCGGTTGCTTCTTCCGTAATGGCCTGTTGGTCGGGAGCCTCGCCGGAAGATGGAGCGGCCTGCTGGCAGGCACAAAGAGAAAAAACAAGCAGAATACCGAGTAATAAACAACTCAATCGTTTCATAGGTCTTTCCTTTCAGTAAGATTGCTTTTTTAGAGCCACTACGGATGCGGCGGCAAATGTAGCACCGATCAAGAGCAGCGAACCGACACAAACAAGCGGCGAAGTATTGAATAAAACGCCTTGCATCAGGCTTTCTACCATAGCTGCGGCCGCTTCGGAAATATGGGGATAAATCCCCATCACGCTTGCCAGCGGGTGTATTCCCGTAAGATAAGCCGGGGCAATGACTACGGGAATCAGATAAAGCAGCGTTGCGCCAATGGGCAGGATATATCCCTTTGACAGCGTGGAAAGAAACACAATCGGAAGCATGGCTATGGGAATCAGAATACCACCTGCCAGATACAAAAGACCAGCGTCCATCAGTGTTTGGGCGTTCAGATCGGGAAAGCCTCCGGCAATCAGCCCACCGACAACACACAAAAGAAAAGTAATCAGGCACAGTCCTACGGACATCAGAATAACCACAGCGACTTTTGAAAAGTATAGCTGTGCTTTTGTAATAGGGATGATAAGCAGTTCTTTCATCGTGTCATTTTTGTGTTCATCGAAAAACAGTGTCGTTGCAAACATTCCCAGCACAATCGGCAGAAACAGGCTGGACAGATTCTTAAAGGCCAGTGTGTAAAGGTCGCCAAAACTATCCATAAAGGGACTGCTCCTTGAAATGCTGCAAGCCCTTTCAATCGCAAACGCTCCAAGCAGAAGTGTTAGAGCCAAAATGCACCAGACAATTTTATTCCGTTTCCATTTCTGGATTTCAGTTGTAATAATCGTCATACGGTTTCCTCCTTTCATGGTTCCAATTATAAAACGCAAACCTTGCCATAACCTTGCCGAGATAAAATTTTTTCAAAAAAAGCTCCGTGGGATCACAGAGCTTTCGGAAGTATGATGATAAAGGTTGTTCCGTTTCCGGGAACACTAGCGGCTGTAATCGTTCCTTTATGAATACTGACTAACTCTTTGGCAATCGAAAGGCCCAGCCCGTTCCCTTTGGCAGAACGGGAGTGATCGCATTGATACATCCGTTCAAAGATATGCGGGAGATCAGAGGCGGCAATCCCGTTGCCGTTATCAGCAACAACGATTTTTGCTTGCTGCTCAGTTTCAGTCACGGTCAGGAAAACTTTGCTTGCATCACTGTGCGTCAGGATATTTTGCAGTAAATTATTGAGAATACGAGTGTAGGCGGTAGAGTCAACACGTGTCATGTATTCTGTTTCGGGTATCTCAATTTCATAGCTAAGATCGTGGTTTTCCAGCAGCGGCACCCAATCAGCCATGATGTCACGGGAAAGCTCATTCAGGTCGCAGACCTCAAAATGAAAAATCTGTTCCCCGGCATCCAGCTTCACCCATTCAAACAGGGCGGTCACAAAATCTTTCAGGTGGTAGGCTTTTTCCATAGCCACCCGAATGTATTCTTCCTTCTCAGCTCCTGTTACCATCTTGCTTTCCACAGCCTCCAAATATCCAACCAGAGAAGCAAGAGGGGTTTTTACATCATGGGAAAGGCTTGTCATAAGCCGTTTATAAGCCTGTTCGGATTGCTTTTGCTGTATAAGCCGAGATTGGCTGCTCATGGCAATCTCGTTAATATCATAACAGATTTGTTTTGTCAGGTCGCTTTCCCGCGCCAATACACGGCGGTTCAAATTCCCGGCTTTTATATCGTTTAGGGCATCCCTAATAAGAAAAAGCTGACCACGGACGCGGTGAAGTTTTCCCAAAAGATAGCTGATTACCAGCAAAGCAATCAATAAGGACAACAATAGATAAAGGTTAATTTCCATGCTCATGCCTCCTTGTTAAAGCGATACCCTACACCGCGGACAGTCTGAATATAAAAAGGTTGTTCTGGATTTGGCTCGATTTTTTTTCGCAGTTTACTGATAAATGCCATGAGGTTATTGTCGTCAAAATCATATTCTTCTGTCCACACCTGCGTATAAAGTTGTTTTTTAGTAAAGACCCGACCCTTGTTGGACGCCAAAAATAGAAGCAAATCAAACTCTTTGCCGGTCAAGTCTACCGGGAGATTTTGAACCGTTACGGTTCGGTTGATTTTATCAATTACCATATCTTTCAGAAGCATGGTGGCGGCTTCGTTTCCGGTCACAGGGTTTAAGGTGGTATAGCGCCGGATTAGAGAATTGACACGAGCCATTAGTTCGTTAATTCCAAACGGCTTTGTCAGATAATCGTCCGCTCCCAGCCGCAGACCAGAAACCTTATCTTCTTCGTCGCTTTTGGCGGTCAGCATCAGCACCGGCACATTGTTTTTCTCTCGGATTTTCTGCAATACTTGAAACCCGTTCATATCTGGCATCATCACATCCAGAATAATTAGTGAACAGGTATCCTTGTTTTTTTCCAGTAGCCTCAGACCCTCTAAGCCGCCATGTGCTACTACCGCAGATAAATTTTCTTGTTCCACACATTTTTTCATCAAGGCACAAAGTTTCTTGTCATCGTCTATAATCAAAACACTATTCATGTTTCAGCAACCTCCCTTGTTTTGTCCGGCCATCAATCGGCTTTTCCGCAGCTTTAGGGATCAGCCAAACACCAGCCATTTTCACAGCACCGGGGATACGTCCACCAGCACAATAATAATTTGCCCTACGAGGTGTCACGCCCCACTTTTCGGCGGCCCCTTTCAATGTCATATAGTCCATTTCGCGCCTCCACAGAATACATTATAGTTCTTTACCTCGAATAGTACAAGTTGGAGGCTGCACATTGATGAAATGAAATACTACTTTATGTAAAATTTCATTACATTCTCATAATCCAACCCGAAATGTACAATGATATAGGGTGATATGAGAATGAACCAAAATGAAAGAAGGTTTGACTTTCACGGCCTCGGGGCGGCTCTCAAACGGGCCAGAGAAGAAAAGGGCTGGACGCAAGCCTATGTTGCGGAATTGGTAGACCGTGACTCCCGTACCATTATGAATATCGAGAACAAAGGACAGTATCCGAGTTTCAACCTTTTTGTAAAGCTCATTACCATGTTTGACATTTCGGTTGACCAGTTTATTCATACGGACGGAGGCGAACAGGAAAGCCCTTGCAGAAAGCATATTGATGTGCTCCTAAACTCCATGAACGAAAAAGAGCTTGTCGTGATAGAAGCCACAGCCGAGGGGCTCAAGAAAGCCAGAGAAACGGAGGTTCCAGAATAAGGGCCTCTGTTTTTTTGCGCCATTTTAGGGGCTGCCGCTAAGTGGCAAGCAATGCCTCTGTGGCCACAAGTGGCACAAAGGCGGCTTGTTGGGGCTCGCCCCAAACCCGTATCTTCGGGCCAACATGGCCCGAAGTGTCAGCGTCGCTTTGCTCCTTATTTTCATAACCTTAACGCTCCTTTTCCTGCTTTCTTCCCGGCTCGGTGTAGCCCATCAGAGTGTCAATGTTCGCCTTGATTGTGACGATCTCCTGCATATCCCGTCGTGCCTTCTGGTATTCTCCATAGAGCTGTTTTTTCTTTGCTGTGAGCTTACGGCCTTCTTCCTTCAGCACATCCATTTTGGGGAGCTTCGCCCCGCCCAGCAGAGAGCGCATTTCCGTTTGTGCAGCCCGGTACAGTTCAAGGTCGGCCTCATGCTCCGCAAGGAATTTCCGGCTGTACTTCGTCGCCTTATACTGCTCAAAGACTGGACGGGTTTTGGCATACTGAACCGTTGCGGCCTTTAGCCCGGCATTGGTTTTCATGGCCTGTTCCGTCTGCTTGATCTGCTCGGAAATGGCATGAAAACGGTCTGCTGCCTCGGTGGCTTTCTGTGCCAACTGCTCATAATCGGTCAGGCCATTGTCCTGTATATAAGCAAGGGCAGCAGCCATCTGCTTAATGTTAAATACCTTCGCCCAGCGTTCATATCCCGGCCCCTTACCGGCAGCCAGCTTTGCTTGAATATCCACCGCCAGACTGATTTTCCGCTCCGAGCGCCCGGTGCGTTTTTCTTTGCCCTCAATGGCGGACAGAACATCTTGCAAGTCGTAGCCGTCCCCCAGCGTGGAGGCACGCAGACGGGTGAAGCGTTCCTGTCCCTGCCCGGTCAGCCGGAAGCTGATACCGCCGCCCCGAACCGTCTTGACCTCATACCCGGCCCGCTTCATCAAATTGAGAAATTCGTCCAGATCAGCGGGGCGTTCCGCCAGCGCAGTATCAATAGCAAGGCGCAGTCGGTCCTGATAGGAAAGCGGTCCTTTCCGGTCTTTCTGCCACTCCCCATAGTTCCGATACTTGCTCTTGCTCCGGGGCTTCGGGTTCTCCACGATGGACAGCCCGTTTTCAAGGCACAGCCTGTCAGAGAGCCGCCGAAGGGCGAAGCTGGAGCCCCAAAAATTTCGGAATTTCCGGGTGCAGTCAAGGGTGGTGGAGTTGTAATAAATGTGACAATGGATGTGCTGCTTATCGGTGTGCGTGGTAACGATAAAAGCGTGCCGCCCCTTTGTCCAGCGCATAGCCAGCTCATAGCCGATACGGTTCGCCTCCTTCGGGGTGATCTCGCCCGGATAGAAGGATTGTCGTATCTGATAGCACAGCACATTATTTTCTTTCTTCTGTTCCCGGCCCGTCATAGCGGCATAGCTGGCCTTTGCCAAAAGGAACTCGTCCGCCACGGTGGCCGGATCACATTCATAAGCGGAGATATACTTTCCGCTTTCTGTTTTCTCCGGGTCCTTGCCATAGTCCAGACAATCCCGGATAGCCTCAGCAATCGTTTCGCCTTCGCCCGCATGGCGCTGTAACAAAGTTGTGGTAGCCAAAAATCATTCCTCCTTTCCATGAGAAAGGGGCGGCCCATTCAGACCGCCCCGACTTCGGGCCAGTATGGCCCGAGGCTGCTTAACTTGCCAGAAACCGGTACAGAGCGGATTTGCCTCCGTCCAGCGCCCAAAGAAGGGAGCCCGCCGCCGCTTGCAGTCCATACGGCGAAAGAAGGAAGGCAAGAAACAGAAATACAATCCCGCCTATGGGCGTCGGCGTGAAAAAGAGAGCGACACCCAGCACCGCCAGGATCACAGAGGCAATCGTCAGCAGGACGGCACAAATATCAAATAGGAACACCAGCAGAGCCGCCAGAAGGGACAACGCCAAAGCAAAGGGAGCAACCAATATTTTCAGCAGTATCTTCATCATCAAAACCTCCTTTATTCTTTCTATCTCTATTTTATCATGCTTGCCCGGGGACATAAATGTTGCGAAAGATTAGTAAATCCTGTCCCAAACTTTTGGGTCATACTGGCCCGAAGTGGTAAAAAAAGAGCAGGGCGGCAAGCCCCACAACGGAAGCCTGCCGCCCTCGTCTTACTTTGCCACCAGCTCGGAAAGCTCCCGCAGCACCTTTGACACCTCGCCCCACAGCTTTTCATAGTCCCGCTTCAATCCGTCGATTTCCTCCGGGTACACGCCATAGGTGTGTGCGTGTACGGCGACCTGATTGAGATTGTTGGAACAGCGCCGTTGCAGAGAGATCAGCTCTTTTACGGGCGTAAGGTCGATGTGCAGGATATACCCGTTCAGAGCCATTTTCCGTACATAAGCCCCGGCGTTGGAAATGCCCGCCTCGGCCATCCGCTCATGGATGGCCGCCAGCTCGTCCGGTGTTACCATGACGTGCAGATGGACATTCCGCTTGCGGTTCTCCATCAGCGTTCCAGCTCCCGGCCTTTCCGGCGTTCTTTGGGCTCCTTTACCTTATCCAGCGGTTTTGCGTCCAACTCCGGGGGCGTGGGCGGGATGGGCGTGTTGTTGGGTACGCCGTCGATCATGTTGCAGTTCTGCTCTGTGGAGAGCTCGGCGGTTTTCAGATAGTTGTCTTTTTCGTGCATGGCGATCCTCCTTTATCGTTCCTCATGGTTTTTATGGTTTCGCTTCTGGCCGGGTTCCTTCGGGGGTTCCTGCCCTCTGGTTTCATCTTTGAGCCGGGCAGTAATGGATGGGCGCACCCGGTCAGGATTGCCCGGTGCTGGTTTCAGCTCATAATCCTCCATCTGCTTTTCGGTCAGCGGCTTTGCGTAGGTCAGTTCGCCCCATGCCATCAGCCTGCCGTCTGCCACAGGACGCCGCCTGTCATCATCGTAGTTGACGATGGAAAGAGGCTGGTTATCCGGCGGCTTCGGGTAAGTTCCTATGTCCACGGGCCGCTGGGTGGAATAATAGCGGTAAACGCCCTCCGGTCCCAGCTCGGTATGCTTGACCGCCGCATGGTAAAACTGCTGATAGTCGTCCACCCGGCGGTCAAAGTCCCTCTGCGCCCACGCCTGACTGGTTCCATAGCGGCCCCAGTAGTAATCCCGATGGCCGTTTTCCCCCTCGGTAAACTGCCAGGTCACAAAGGGGCTCGGCGCTCCCGGATTATGCCCCAGCGCAAAGCCGTGTCCGGTTTCAAAGGTGGCAGCTTTCAAAATCACATATCCTTGTACTGTCTCCAAGAGATTCCTCCTTTCTGTGCCTCGGGCCAACATGACCCGAAGTGCTGGATGTTACGAAATAAGAGGGCAGACCGGGGAGGAATGTAATAAGATATTCCCACCCCGGAAACACCCTCAAAAAAGCCCGGAATGTCAAGCCTTTGGAGGCGGCAAATCGTAACAGCCGCCCGGCCTTTTCTCCCGCATTTTCCTCATGCGTTCCCGGCTTTTCCGGCGGTTCCCTTCGGTCTTGCAGGCGTCGGAGCAGTAGGCTTGACGCCCCTCGGGCAAAAACGCCTTTCCGCAGACCGCACAGGCCCGCAGCTCCGGGGAGATGCCTTCCGTTGTCAGCGACGCTTGAAGCTCCGGGTTAAGGGGCAGGACAGCCTCACGGAAGTAACGGCAGTACGCCCCTGTCCAGCACTTGTGCAGCATATAGCAGGCACAGTCAAGAGGAAGGCACAGGCCGCTTTCCCGGTCATAGTTGGCACACATCCCCATGACAAGAGAACGGATTTTCTTCTTCTCGTCACGGGTTAGCTCCCGGGCGTCCATTTATGACTTCGGGCCACGATGGCCCGAAGGGCGGGGCTCCACGATCAGCGCCCGGAACTTCTTCCGGCACTGTTTTTTCTTTCCTTTGCACTCCTTGTAGTAACGGCATCCCTTACAAGGGTCGTCATTGTCCCAGCCGGGGTGCGGTACTTCCTTCATCATTCGTTCAAAAGGGCTGCTTGTAAAATTCATTCTCATTCCTCCGTATCTTCCTCCCATGGCGGGGTATCTTCGTCCTCGGGTTCCTCTGCGATCTCCTCCAGCTCCCCGTCCTCATATTCGCAGTAATCATCTTCCAAATCCGGGGCTTCATGCTTCGGCTTGTAAATCTTGAAATAGTAACCAATTCCACCGCCGGCCAGCACCACCGCACCGATCAGGAGCAGAGAGAGAAGGGGGCTGTCCTTTTTCTCCGGCTCGGGTTCCGGTACTTCCTCCACCGGTTCGGTGGGCTTTGGCTCTGGCTCCGGGGTCACTTCTTTGGGCGGTTCCTTACCCTGTTCGGCAAGAGGCAGAAGGTCGTCTGTGGTAACGGTATTGAGGAAATAGACGTTCTCGCTGGTTTTCTGTTTGTCGATCACCAGATAAAACACGCTCTCGTCTGCTGTGATGATGGTGTAGAACTCCTTTCCATCCTCGTCGGTGGCGTTGTCCACCACGGTTCCCGTCCCGTCCGGGGTAAAGGGGTTCTGGGTTTCCGGCTCTGCTTCGGTTTCTGCCGGGGAGGGAGCTGTCTCCGGCTGCGGCTCGCTGCTCTGTGCATAAGCCGGGACTGTAAAGATCAGGCAACACAAAAGGCTGGCAGCCATTGCCGCCAGCCTGCGAAATTTAGTTTTCTTCATGGGCCGTGTCCTCCTTTTCGGGTGCCTCCGGCTTCGGGTCAGTATGGCCCGAAGCGGTAAGGCTATTTTTGGGGTCATTCAGAAAAGCCATAAGCTGGGCGGGCGTCAGTTTAAGGGAGCGCACCGCCTGCACGATCTGGCTGTTTTCTTCCTCCTGTTTCTGCTTTTCCAGCTCCCGGATTTTGGCCTGCCATTCGGCGGCCTTCTCCCGGGCTTTTTCCAGTTCCTTATCGAGCTTGTCGATTTTGTTCATGCAAGGACTCCTTTCCTCTGGCTCACAAACGCCCGAAGGCATAGAAATGTGTCTGCCAGTAGCTTGAATTGATGTTTGCGTATTGGATGGGCGAACCACAATGGAGCATCATCCCGTCGCCCACATAAATCCCCACATGGGATACAGGGCCGGGGCTGTCATAGGTTCCCGTGAAAAAGATAATGTCGCCGGGCTTTGCCTCGGAGGGAGAAATGATAGCACACTGGTTGTAAATGCCCTGCGCCGTGGTACGGGGCAGGTTGTGGACGCCGCTGGCCGTGTACACCCAGCAGACAAAGCCCGAACAGTCAAAGGAGGTGGACGGGCTGGAGCCGCCCCACACATAGGGCCAGCCGATGTACTTTGTGGCTTCTTCCATGAGCGCCGCAAAAGCCGGGTCATCCAGCGCCTCGCCGGGTATCTCATAGCTGGGGCCGGTATCTTCGCCACCGTTGTAAATCCCTTCCCACAGATAGGGTTTGTTGCCTTTGAGCTGCTGCATAACGGTGTAGATTTCCCGCTGCTGTTCGTTAAGCCTCGGCAGGATCACGGCAGGCAGCGTCTTGTTTGTGAGGGTCACATTGAGAATGTAATACTCATAGGGGACTTCCTCGGTGGTGGTTTCCCCGGTCTCCGGGTCGGTGCTGGTTTCGGTGCGGTAGCGTATCTCGACTTCCTCCGTCAAGGTCAGCTCATACTGTGCCTCGAAGATCTCCCGCAGTTCGTCCTGCACCTGTTCCCGGAAATACACATGGTACTTTGCCGAGAGATAGGATGCCAGCTCATAGGGGTTATGGCCGATCTCGTCCACGGAATAGCGGTACTCGTCATAGCCGGGATGGGTGCTTTCGATGTTCGCTACCGTCTGCGCCAGCTCGTTTTCCAGTGCCGTGTAGTCCTCGTCCACGCCCAGCAGGTCCATATCCTCCGAGGCGTAGGAGGTGCCGGATAACGCATTGGCAAGGCCGCTGCCAAGCGTGGGAAAGATGGAGCTTACCGCCGACACAAGAAAACAGAGCAGCAACAGCAGGAGCAGGACCAGCACCGCCACGGGATGACGGGTCACAAACTGCGCCGCCCGACGGGTCGCAGTTCCCGAAGCGGCAGCGGTTTTCTTTGCGGCCTTTGCGCCCTGTTTTGCAGCCGCCTTTGCTTCTTTGGAATACCGGCGTTTCAGTTTCCATTTCTGCTGCACACGGGAAAGCGGATTGCTGGCAAGTTCCGGGTGCTCGGAGGCCATCTTTTGAAAATCCACATTGGCCCGGGCTTTTATGTCCTTCCGTTCCCACTTTGCCACCTTCCGGGCTGGGTGTTCCCGCCAGCGGCGTTTGGCATAGCGGGTCAGTTTCCGGGCTCCGGCCTCTGCGGCCAGCTCGGATTTATGGGCTCCTTCCACACCCACATTTTCATGCTCAACTTCGTGGATCTTGTTGTGGACATAGAACCATGCTTCTGTACGGGCTCCCCGGACAGCTTTCTTCGCAAGCCCCGGCGGCTTCTGCGCCGCCCGTTTCGCCTCGACCTTATCCAGCTTCTCCCGGGCCTTTCCCAGCTTTTCCCCGGCGCGCTCCGCTTTGGCCTGCGCCTTCTGGTACTTGTCCTTTTTACTCCCGGCCTTCTCGGCGGAGCCCTCCGGCTCCTGTGCCCTGCCGGTATCCTGCGGCCTGCTCGCTTCATCCTCCTGCCTCATGCGGTCAGAGGGACGGCTTTTGCGGCTGTCCTCTTGAAACTTGCCGCTTTTGGACTTCGGGCCATCATGGCCCGAAGGACTGTCCTGCCCGGCATCCTCGTCCTCAAACCGCAGACGTCGGGACGGTGCGGGGGAAGGTCCTTCCCGTTCTGCCGGTCCGGGGCGATTGTCCCCGGTATCCTCCGTCGGCCCCGGCCTTTGAAAATTCCGTTTGTCCGGTTTCTTTCCGATAATGTATCCCTCCTTTCCAAACCTCGGGCCATCATGGCCCGAAGTGTGTTACGCCCGGTTCATTTCCTGTTTTTTGTCCTCCGGGCGGGTGGTCATAATGGCGTACAGTTCGGTATTCTGCGGGAAGCGGTCAACAAACGGGATGGTGGTATTCCCGAAGAACAGCAGCCCTTCGCCGGAATTGGTATGGGTCACATAGGAAAGCTGGTGGGGGCTGATCCCAAGCTGTTTGGCTAAAATCTGCCGGTCCCCCTGTGCCTGCGAGAGCAGCACAAGGAAGTCCGAGTTTTCAAAGATGTTCTCGATCTCCGGGCTTGCCAGAAAATCCTTTACATTCTGCGTTAAAGCACTCGGAACGCACCCTTTTTTTCGCAGCATTTTCCAGATCGCCACACAATAGCTTGCCGTCAGACGGTCACGGAGCAGCACATGAAATTCGTCAAAGTAACACCATGTGGCGATACCGCGGAGGAAATTCATGGACACCTGCGAGTTTACCAAGTCCTGCATAATGAGCATGGCAATCGTCCGAAGCCCGGCCCCCAGCTTTTTTAAGTCAAGGCATACCAGACGGCGGTTTAAGTCCACATTGGTTTCATGGTTGAACACGTTAAGGGAGCCCGACACATAAATTTCAAGGGCCGTCGCCAGCCGCACCGCCTCGCCCTCCGGCTGGGAACAGAGCAGGTCATACAGGGTTTGGAGGGTCGGCATTTTGCTTGTTTCCGGGTCCTGCAAGTGTTCCCGGTACATCTGGCGCACACAGCGGTCAATGACGGTACGCTCCACCGGCTGCAAGCCGTCCTTGCCGCCGACAATCAGCTCCATCAGCGACAGGATAAAGTCGGCTTTCAGTGCCATCGGGTTTTCCTCGTCAAAGCTCAAATCAATGTCCATCGGATTGATGTGGTGGGGGCTGTCCGGTGCGATCTCGATGACCTGTCCGCCCAGCCGCCTGATAAGGGGCGAGTATTCGCCCATCGGGTCCACCACGATAATGCGGTCTTTTGTGGCAAGGAACACGTTCACAAGCTCCCGCTTTGCGGCGAAGGATTTACCGGAGCCCGGCACACCGAGGAACAGGCCGTTGGGGTTTTTGAGCTTTTTCCGGTTTGCCATGATGACGTTATGGGAAAGGGCGTTGAGCCCGTAATAGACGGCTTCGCCATCCATGCGGAGCTCCTGCGTCATAAATGGAACGAAAATGGCCGTGGAGCTGGTGGTCATGCCGCGCTTGATCTCAATGCCGTTATGGCCCAGCGGAAGGCTGGAAAGAAAACCGCCCTCCTGCTGGAAGTCCAGCCGCTTCAAGGTGCAGTTGTATTTCTGGACGATACCGGACACCGTGAACAGGTCGTTGTCCAGCTCCCGGCGGGTCGGGGCCATGTTTACCACAAGGAAGGTCAGAAGGAACATTCTTTCATTCCGGCTCTGTAAATCTTCCAAGAGGGTCTTTGCGTCGTTGCTGTACGTTACAAGGTCAGGCGGGAGTATGTCCATGTCGTACCCTGACCGGGCTGCCTTTTTTTGTTCCTCCACTTTCATCTTGTCAATGTCGGAGACTTTGGCCTTGATGGATTTTACGGCGGCGGCCTGATCGACGGTCTGGATATGGAGGGTAATGGTCATTTCCGCATCCATTTCCAAAAGCTCCGCCAGCAGCTTGTCCGAGAGCTCCGAGGCCAAAATCTGCAAGTAAGAGGCAGCGCCCCAGGTCGTCCCCACCCGGAACAGTCGGCTGAAACGGAAATCGAAGCTGTCCGGGGCGATAAAGTCTTTGGTGGAAAGCCCGGTTTTGGGGATCATATCCCATGAAAACCGGAAGGGGGAGCCGCTGCCGGGGTGGAGTTGCCCGTGAAGAAGCTCCAGCCGTTCCAGCCCCGAAAGGGAACGGCACTTGACGCCCAGCTTTTTGAAGTTCCCGCAAATGTCCGCCTCTACACGTTCCAGCCTTGCCCTGGCGGTGGGAAGGTCGTCCACGTTCACGCCGAAGGTCAGGAGCTTTGTGCGGACAATGCCGTTGTTGCTTTTGGCGATCTGGTTTTCCAGCATTTCCACATACTCACACCGGACGCTGTTGTAATCATCGTCCTGCATGGGGATGTTCACGCTGTACCGGCTGCCCGGGCGGCTCCGGTGGTTGAGGAAGGAAAGCTGGAACGGAAGGCTGCTGTCAAAGTAGTTGAGGCAGGCGCTCCACCCGTCAAAGATGGCTGCCTGATCTTCGGACTGTGCGAGCTGGTAGTTGATGTCCTCGTATTCAATGGTTTTGGTGTAATAGCGGTCCGCTACCCGGCACACCCCGTCCCGGTACATTTCCCGGTAAGGGAGGGTCTGCTGGGCGGTGGTGGGAATGTTCTTTCCTTTCGTGAACAGGCCGGTAAGGCCCCGCTTTTCAGGCTTTCTGCCTGCGGGCTTTCCGGCCCTTCTGCTGTTTCGCAATCGGCTGCGCCTCCTTTCTGGCGCTAAGCAGCGCATAGAAGTTTTCGGTTTTGTAAGGCCGCACACGGGGATAGAGGAACCGGGTGCGGATGATGTTTTTCAGCACTTTTTCCAGCGGCAGACCGTCTCGTTCATACATAGCCAGAAAGAAGAACGGGAGCATGAGGCCGATCATCAGGAACATGGCGGCACTGTTCCCGATACTGCCACGGGAAAACAGGTAAGCCGGGAGGCCCACCGCCGCTGCGCTGGAAAAACAAACAAGCTGGCGCTTCGTTAGGTTGAAGGCCAGCTTTGTCTTGATTTTGGAAAGGTCTTTTGGTACTGGCACATAGGCCATTTTGGTACACCTCCTTTACTGCTTCGGGCCAGCATGGCCCGAGGTTATCTTGCGGCCTCTTTGGCCGGGGCTGTGCTGCGGGCAGCTTCGGCGGCCTCTCGTCCGCTCTGCCTTGCCCGCCAGTATTCGGGGTGATACTGCCGGATGGACTGATTGAGTTTTTCTTCAAACTGTCCTTTGTCCTTAATGCGGTCAGGGATTTTCCACAGCTTTTTGTCCAGCAGCTCCCGGAGCACTACGCTTTCCTGTGCGTCCTCCTCATAGCAAATATAGCCCTTGTCCTTGAAGCCGCATTTTTTGGCCGCTGGGGAGAGGACGGCGGCTACCTCGTTTGCCACCATCGTTCCGCCGTGGCTGGCGGTAGATACCAGAAACACCCCTGGACAGAGGGTTTCATAGCTCTGCACCTCGCCCCACGGGGAACTTTTCGGCGCATGGAACATCCCGCCCGTCCGGCTCCGGTCCGCCTGCATGAGAGCCGCCTTTTCCAAGATGGCCTTCAGCTCCGGGGAAAAATAGGCATATTCCCGAAGGACACGGGCGGCCTCCCCGCCGCAGGCGTTCATCAACAGGGTATAGGCGTCGCTGTCCGCTTTGGTACAGCGCCCCAGCAGTTTTCCGTCGTAATAGCAGGCCGCGTCATAGCCCATCCGTTTGCGTGGCATGGGTTTCGCCTCCTTTCTGCTTCGGGCCAGCATGGCCCGAGGTCAACGCTCTGCGCTGCGGCTGGGCTTTTCCTTCGGAGGCCGTTCTGCCTTTGCCTGTTCGGCAGCCGCTTTTCCAGCTTTGAGCTGGTCGCTGATGGACGCACGCCCCACAGAGCCGCGCTCCGCCATCTGTTCCAGCTTTGCCTCATAGGCTTGCAGAACAGCGGTATTGAGCTGTTCCCGGAACTCCTTTGTGACAGGGTAGGCCATATCCCGGTAGCCGCCTTTGCCGTCTGGCTGGCTGGGCATCCCAAGAAAGAGCCCCTTGCTGCCCTGTACGATTTTCAGATTTTCCACCACAAAGCAGTCATTGAATTTCACGCTGGCAAAGCCCATGAGGTTTTTCACAGGTTCGATGACCCGCACGCTTACATCCAGCTTTATAGGGGCGGCTGGTGTTCCGCCCGCTGTTTTTTCCTGCATGGATTTCTCCTTTCCGCTTCGGGTCGTCATGGCCCGAAGTCTCTTAATGGCAGCCGAAGATGGATTTTGCAAGACTGCCTGTTTTGAATAAGGTAAAACACAGCAGCACCGTATATCCCACGCAGCCCCAGATCGCCCCGATGGGGTCGCCGTCGGTGGCGATACTCTGGATCAGCACCGCATAGATGGCGACACAGACTAAGATCAATAGGCCTTGAAAGCCCACCGCAAAGAGGGAGCGGAAATAGTTCTGCCCCATGTGTCCGGTTTCCCTGTTGGGGACTGTGGCAAACGGGATAGGCGCTAAACTTGTGAGTAAATAAATTTCAATCATACGGCCATATACGATGACGAAAATCACGATGTTTAAGGCAATCATGGTAAGCTGGATCAGGAAGGACTGGAGCCAGAGTCCGAACAGAGGGCCTAACTCCATCGCCTCAAGCTCTGTCCGCAGACTGTCCAGCACATCCGGCGTGATTTCTGTCCCGTTCTGGATAATGCCCGCTGACTGCTGGATCACATGCTGGCTCACATCAAAGACCGCCAGCACGATATTGAAGGTATTCGTCAGGATCATCACAGCCACAAAGGTTTTGAACACCCACTTAAAGAACATCCATGTGTCAACTTCATGGAGGTTGTTGCGTTCTATGAGCATCTGTATCAGTTCATAGGTCATAACAAAAGTGAGGATGACCCCGGCGATTGGCAGAATGGCAGTTTCGGAGATCTGTCGTATCATGGAAAAGACCCCGGCGTTCCAGTCCGCCGGGGTCGTGCCTACCTGTGTGGCGATTTCGCCAACGCTCTGATTGACGTTATCGAAAAGGCCGTCCAGATTTCCCATGATACCATCGACGAGCAGACCTTTCAGCCATTCAACGATTGCGTCGATGATAAAGTCCATACATCAGCTCCTTTTCTGGAAAAAGGGACAACGGGTGACATTTAGCTGAACAGCCCGGACAGCAGAGGGATAAGCTGAAGGCCGATCAGAACGACACCGCCGCCAGCCATGAGCTGCTTAATGCCCTGGCTTTTTGCCGCAGGGTTGTCCGACCCGTAACCTTCCAGAAGGTTGATGACGCCCCATACCGCCAGACCAGCGCCAAGAGCCATGACCAGAATTTTAAGAATGTCGATTGCCTGATTGAAAAATTCCATATACGTTCCTCCATTTTGTTTGTTTGATGATTTTGGGTACAAAAAAAGCCGCCCACATCGGCGGCGCTTCGGGTCAACATGGCCCGAAGTTACACAAACTCGTCGCTGTCCAGATCATCGAAATTCAACAGGTCAGCTTCTTCGTCCGTGTCGGAGCCGTCCACTTCGTACACCGTGTATTCGTCCTCCGGCTTTAGTCTCAATGGCCGGTGGCGGAACAGGCTTTCCAAGCGGAAGGCGTTTTTCTTTTTATCAAATTCGGCTGTGTACTTGTAATTCGGGTGCTTTTTCAAGTCATACTTCGGGGACAGGAAGGGCGGGAGCCCCCGAAGCTGCAAGATACATTTATCCCCGGGCATGGTGGTGATCTCGCTGGTGGTCATCAGCTCCCGGCCAAGCCGCTGCATATTCTGGCTGTAACTTTCAGACTGTCCACGGCTTCGGCCCTCGGTCTGCATAGAGATGGTGGCCTTGCCCAGCCAGTTTTCCGAAATATCCTTTAGGGTGGAAGCCTCCCGGCCTCCGAGGAATACGATACTGTCCATGTTGCCCATGATGGTTTCGGAATGGTCTTTGTACAATGCCTTGCACTGGCTCATTGCCTGATAAAAAAGCGTCAGGCTGATCTCACGGGAGCGGATGACGGCCACGATCTTTTCCAGCCCCGGCACCTGTCCGGTGTTGGCTGCCTCGTCCCACAGCACCCGCACATGGTAGGGCAGACGCCCGCCATAGGTGTTATCAGCCCGTTCACACAGAAGGTTGAACATCTGCGAAAAAGCGAGGGCAACCAAAAAGTTGTAGGTGGTGTCCGTGTCGCTGATAAGAAAGAACAGCGCTGATTTTTCATCCCCCAGCTTATCCAGCTCCAGTTCGTCATAAGACATGATCTCCCGAAGTTGGGGAATATCAAAGGGAGCCAGTCTTGCACCGCAGGAAATCAAAATGCTTTTGGCTGTCTTGCCGCTGGCGAGCTTGTATTTCTTATACTGCCTCACGGCGAAGTGCTGGGGGCTGCGGCGTTCCAGCCCGTCAAACATATAGTCCACCGCATTTTTGAAGGTTTCGTCATCCTCCCGGACTTCCATGCTGTTTATCATTTCCACCAGCGTATTCATGTTGCGTTCTTCCTCCGGCCCCTCAAAGACGATGTAGGCCACAAGGGCGCAGTACAAGAGGGTTTCGGCTTTGGTCCAGAACTCGTCGCCCTCCTTGCCGTCGCCTTTGGTGTTGGCGATCAGAGCAGTAACAAATTTCAAAACATCGCTTTCCGTCTTGATATAGGCCAGCGGATTGTAGTGCATGGATTTTGAAAAGTCGATACTGTTGAACACCCGCACCCTGTATTTCTCCCGTTGCAGAAACCGCCCGCACTGGTCGAGGGTGCCGCCCTTCGGGTCTACCACCACATACGAGGAATGGGCTTGAAGGAGCTGCGGGGTCAACCAGAACCTTGTCTTTCCCGAGCCGGACGAGCCGATGACACAGGCGTTTAGATTCCGGGCATTGGCAGGTATCTTCGGACGGGTGTTCATGGTAAGGAACTCCGTCCCGGTCAGAATGACATTGTTCTGAAATTTAGGGTCAACAAACGGCTTTATATCCTCCTTTGTTCCAAAGCGGGCGGTGCCGTATTCCGCATCCCGGCGGAATTTTTTCGCCTGCCTGATCTTTGACTGTATCAGCAGATACACCCCAGCCGCACCGGCAAGGCCCACCAGCAGGTCAATACCGCCAAGCCCCGGCCAGTAGGTTTCAAAGGCTTTGGGGAAGGTATCGAGCATCCCCATGAGCTTTGTCCCGAAGTCTGTGCCGGGGGCGATCCGGTAGGCCGTCCCGATTTTGGAGAAAAACCAGAACACAAAGAGGTACGGCAGGTTGGGGAGCACATATTTTCTAATCTTGTCACTCAACGTCCGTCCTTCACCGCCTCTCTGGTCCGCTGCTTTTCCTTTGCCTGTGTCCTGATCTGCTCCGTGAATTTCCGAAGCTGGCCGAGGATGGAAGCCTTGTCCTGCTCTTTATTCAGCACCTTTGCACTGTACTTCTGGAAGGCCGCTGTGATGGCGTCCGCCTGATTGGCTTTGAAGAACAGCAGGTAATGGCCGGGGCTCACTTTATGGAAAGCGTAGTCCACATGGAACTCCTTTGCGATCCGGTCAAAATCCTTTGGAGCTCCCACATAGGGCATGGCACTTTTGCCGCCATAGTGGTTCATCAGCTTTTTCACGCTCTGGCGTCCCTGCGGGGTCAGCGCCTTCTGGTGGTGCTTTTGCAGCGCCCGAACCACCTTGCCAAGAGCGGCAGCCAGCACTTTTCCCGTGAGCTTCGTTGTCCTGATTGAAAGGGCAACCGTTTTTTGGTTTACTTCTTCCTGCATAAAACCTCCTTTCCGTCGGGGTTCCCGCTATCCGGGAGGCCCCCGTACAATCTCGGGGAACAGAAAACCTCGGGCCAATGTGGCCCGAGGCTTACCGCTCGGCATCTCTGCCGGACGGAGCTTTCTTTTCCGGCTCCGTCTGGACTTTTTCGCCCTGTTCCCGCATGGTCTGCAAGATAGAGGGCTTCTTTTGAAGCCGGGAGGGCTTTTCGCCGGACAGCGGCTTGATACATTCCAGACGGTCAGTCGCCCGGATGGCGTTGTCTGTGAGCTGCCTCTGCCATGCGCCCACGCTGGGAGCCCAACGAAAGCCGCTGCTTTTCAGCTCGGCCCGGGTGTCCGCGTCAGGCTTTCCGTCAAAGAACACCTGCAAGCGGTTGTCCTCCCGGTTCATTTCCACACGACCCCCATCGAACTCCCAGCCGGAAAATTCCTGCTGTGCCTGTTTGGAAAGCTGTTCGATACGGGCCTTTACCCGGCGGATCTCCGCATTGTTGTTGGTTAGCTGGTAACTTTCAAAGGGCCTCGGGTCGCTTCGCCAACTTGACGCCATGCTTGCTTTCAGCTTTTCGATCTGGTCCGGCGACAGCAGCGCACAGCCGTCCAGCTTGCCATGCTTGCGGTAATAGGCGTTGACCTCCTTCATAATGAGCTGGGAGCGTTCCAGCCCGTCCAGCTTCTTCTGGAGCTTTTCAATCGCTGCCGGGTCATCGGCGCTGATCCCGCCCATGCCGGTGCTGCGTATCTTATCCAGCAGCCCTTGAATATGCCGCCATTCCTCCATGTTGCTGTCCCGCGCCCGGTTCTGTTTTTCCTTCTTTCCCACCGGGAAATTGGAAGGCCCGGCGATCATCATAGAGGGAACCCTCGCGTCAATGGCAAAGCCTTGGTTCATGTTTTCGGCCAGCTTGCGGGCGTAGGTGTCTAACAGATGGTCGATCTTCTCATGGTACATGGGGTCCACCCGGGATTTCTGCTTTTCCGCTATGGCGGCGGCCTTGTCCACCATTGCCCGGTATTCCGCCGTTGCGCTCCCTTCCTTGTAGTCGGAAAAGCTGTTCATTTCTTTTGCCCGGCGGGCGGCTCCTTCATTGATAGGGTAATAGTTGATGGTATGCACCTCCTTCATGCTTCGGGCCATGCTGGCCCGAAGTCTTACCGTTCTTCATGGGAAGGCCCCGCCTTGTCCTTTTTCGGAGCGGGTGGGGCTTCTTGAAACCGTTTGAGTGTAGCGAGAATGGAGTGGACAGGCTCGGCCTTTTCAGGATAGGCAAATATCCGGTGTTCCGGCGGAATGTCCTGCGGCCCGTGGTAATACTCCTTGAAGCCCTCCGGGACTGCCGACACATACCCACCGGGAGCGAATACGCCGCCCTCGTTGATACGCACATCCCGCCCGTATGCCTCATAATCGAAGTAGTTCTGAATGTGCTCCGGTATGTCGATAGTCCCAAGCTCGTCGGCGTAAAGACGGCCCAGCCCTTCATCATCGGAAATATCCGGGTAAAAGCGGTAAAGGTCAAGGTTCTGCGTCAGGTTTATCAAATCCTTCACGCTCCTTGTGTGGTTTCCCAAGACAAGAGCGGCTTCAAAGGTTTCCAGTCCGCCCTTATCCCGTACTTCCAGCAGGGCATGGCCCAGCTCGTTCAGCTCGTCGATGTTCTCACATTCGTAGAGATAATCGTAGAGCCCCAGCACATCACTGTCAAAGCTGGTAAAGAACACTTCGCTGTACCGTTTCCCGTCTATCCCGATTTTGGCAAGGGCGGCCTGCAACTCCTGTGTCGTCATGGGGAAATGTACCGTTGTCCCTACCTCGATCCCCATTAAGGGGTATAGGGCTGTATTGGTTATATAGGCTTCAAACATGGGCTCATTCCTCCTTTCCGGCCCGGTCAGCCAGCACCTCATAAATCCCGGCCATAATGTAATCGGCGCAAGGGAGGGCAATCGCGTTTCCCAGTGCCTTGTAGCGTTGCAGAGACCGGATCTCCACGCCGTCCGCCCCGTACTTTGTCCAGCCCTCTGGCAGCCCCATCAGCCGTTCGCTTTCCGTTTCCGTCAGAAAACGGATACAGCCGCCCTTCGGGTCGCCCTCATACCAGAAGGCAAAGGGCGTTACATCACTGGCTAAAAGAGTGGGAAAAGGGTCAGTTGGTAATCCGAAGCTGTTTCGGAAGGCCGTTTCTTCCTGCCTTTTTGCCGCTCCCCGCATACGGAAGCACTGAAAGGGGTGGATGACTGGTATCTGCCGCCCTGTTTCAAAAGAAGCTGTTCGATCTCCTTCGGCGGCGGCCCACCCGCCCTCTCCGCAAGGCGGAGGAAGTGGGAGCATTGGACGGGGCTTAAATAGTATGTCTGCGGCACGTCTGCCTCCAAAATCCGCCACGACGAAAATCCGCTGCCTTCGTGCCAGCCTTCGGGAGCCTGCCCAATACTGGGCGTCCATGAGCCGCCAGCACACATCAGGCGTTCCCCCTCGCACCATTCCGGCGTTTCCCCATCTTCCCGAAGGAGGCATTGGAACTTCGGTGTCCGAGAAGGCGGATAAGACGGCTCTAAAGTCCATCCGGTCATTTGTAGAAAACGCTCCCATGACGTTTTCCCAAACAGCGATAGCTGGATATAGGTTATCAGTAGCATCCCTCATTTCCTGTATGATACGAAACGCCTGATAGAACAGGCTTGATTTTGCCCCGGCAAGGCCGGAGCGGTTGCCGATCAGAGAAAGGTTCTGACAGGGGGAACCGAAGGTAATTATATGGACAGGTGGGATTTTCCCGCCGTCCACCTTCGTAATATCCCCCAAATGCACCATGTCGGGAAAGTGCCTTTTGGTTATGGAGATGGGCGCTTTTTCAATCTCACTGGCCCATACCGGACGGATACCGCACCGGGAAGCAGCCAGAGGGAACACGCCAATCCCGTCGAAAAGGCTTCCCAGCTTAATGTCCGGCATGGCCCGGGGTGCCGTGTCCCTTCACGGCAAGCACCCCTTCCAGTGTGGTCGCCGCAATGCCCAGCCGCCCGGCAACCGCAATATCATTTTTTACATCCTCGTCCACAGCGCTGCCGCAGACAATCAGGGTGTGGGAGCGCCGCAGCATATCCCGGCGCATATCAATCCCGGCCTTGTGTTCCTCGGGAACGCTGTCATTCAAAAACAGCGGCAGATACAAGAGCGGGCAGATCGGGGAAAAGCCCGCCTCATAAGCAAGACGGCAGTAGTGGGCCGCCAGCTCCATATCAACATCCGGCTCGCCGCTCCATGCGGCGGTCAGGTATGCTAAAGGTCGTTTCATTGGTTGAGCCTCCATTTCTGTTTTGGTTTAGGGAAAAGCAAGAGTTCGCCCAACCCCTCCGCCCCTTCCCCCGGGAAGGGGAACGGCTCTGGAGAATTTATATCCCCGTCGCTTGACCGGGAAAAAGCATAACCGGGAGAAATCCGTCAAGGGTGCCTCTGGCACCGCCTGCGGCGGCGCTGCCCTTGACTGATTTTCCCGGCTATGCTACGGAATAACTGGCGACGGGGAATAATTTATATCTCCAGAGCTTCGGGGCGCGGGGCAGAGCCCCGCAATCCTCGGGCCATGCTGACCCGAAGTTTGGGCTTACTTTTCCTGTTCGGTTTTCTTCTCCGGCTTTTCATGTTCCTTCTGCTGACCCTTCCAGTCGTCCAGCAGCTTGATGATCTGGTCCTTCATTTCCCTCGGCGTAGTTTCCTTGCCGAAATACTTGCTCAGTTCCGCACCTGTCAAAATCACTTTGTCTACCTCCTTTTTGTCCTCCATCATAATGCCGTCGATCACATCCCCGTTGAGCAGCTTCTTTTCGTCCAGCTCACGCATACGCTTTGCCTGCGCCTGTGAAGGCGAGGACTGCTGGCTGTCAATGGCGACGGCGATATAGTTCTGGTTCTTCTTGCCGATATAGGAAAGCTCCACCGCCGTAGTAAAGCCCAGCTTTTTTTCATCCATCAGCTTCATCAGGTCGGGAACCAGCTCATTGAGCCGGATATACCGCTGCACCTGCTTGACCGCCATCTTATTGCGCTCGGCTACAATTTCGTTGGAGCGTTTTCCTGCGTCCTTCGGGTCAATCTGGCCCGAAGTGCGGGAGCCCTGGTGCTTGATGGCCTCAAGCTGCATTTTCAAGGCTTTGGCCCGCTCACTGGGAAGGATTTCTTCACGCTGGTTGAGATTGTCCTCGACCATCTGCGTGATGGCTTCATCGTCCGTCAGATTGCGAACAATACAGGGCATATCCGCATATCCGGCAAGCTCGCTGGCCTTCTGGCGGCGGTGGCCGGACACGATCTCATAGCCGCCATCCTCACGGGGACGGACGATAGCAGGCTGGGTAACGCCCTTGTCCTTGACGCTGGACACCATAGCCCGCATTTCTTCATCGTCTCGGACTTCAAAGGGATGGTTCTTGAAGGCGTGGAGCTCGTTCAGCTTGATATAGACGATCTGCTCCTTGCCCCGGCGTGGAGCATCCTTTGGCTTTTCGGATTCTTTCGGAGCGGGAGCGGCCTGTATCGTTGGAGCCGTTTTTTTCTCCGGTTCCTTTTTGACCGCCTTTTCCGGTTTCTGTGCGGGAGCTTTGGACTTCGGGGCTGCGTCCTTGTCCTTATTTGCTTTCGGGGGACGGCCCCGGCGCTTCGGCTGTTCCGGCTCTTTGGGTTTTTCCTCTGCTTTTTTCGGAGCCTCCGGCTGCTTTTCCGGTTTCTCCGCTTTTGCCGGGTCAGGCTTTTCCACGCCGGGAGCTGCCGCCCGTTCCTCGACTTTCTTTTCCTTCATAATTTCAGCGAAGTTATAGACAGAAACCTGTGGGTTCTTTACCTCTGGTTCCGTCTTTTTTTCCGGCTCCGGGGAAACGGAAACCTTCTCTGGCTCTTTTGGGGGAGCGGGAGGCGTTTCCTTGCCCGGCCCGCTATCCGTTACCGGCTGTTCCGGCGTTTTTGTGGTTTTATCATCTGCCATAAGCATTTACCTCCTGTTTTTTGGCATGAAAAAAGGGGCTCAACTTTTCAGTCAAGCCCCCGTGGGAAGTTCCTCCTTTCTCCGCCATGATACAAAAATACCGCCCGTAGTCTCGTTTGGGCGGTACTTTGTGTAAGATTGGCAGTCCATTATTAAGTTTTTTATTATGTTCCCTTTGTACACCGTTGCAAGCCATAGATTTTTAACATTGACTTTTAGGTTGCGCAGAACATTGTTAGAAAAGCCAAGAAGCGCCCACTCTCTCACGCCGCCATAATCGTCCGTGTGAACCAGAAGATTCTCTACTTCCATAGGAGGATCTTTTTGCCCGCCTACACCTTCGATCTTTAGGTCAGTTTTATTGATATGATTGACAACGTCCACTAAGAAGTGCACATCTTCCAGTTTTTCGGTTGCTTCTTCAAAATCTTTGTCCGCTCCCCAATATATCTCTATTCTATCCATTAGCCCTCCAAGACCCCAGCTAACACAACATCGTATACATCAATTTCGGTAGCTACAGAACCGCCTTCAGATGCAGAAGCATAGTCTACACGTTTAGATGCTTTTGTGGTTCCAAACTCAAACTCCTTTTGTACTTGCAAATCAGACTTCTCAATTTGTCCCACATGAATCGCATAGTATGTAAGTCGCATCTTAGGCAAATCAGACATTGTATAGCTGTTTCTGAAAGCGCTACGATTAAATCTCAAAATGACATCCTTACCATCAACGGTAGCCACAAATTCATAATAGCCACGCCCTTTTTCAATGGCTTCCTCTATTTTGGTTATGTCAATTTTCATCGCATCGCCATCACTGGTTTTGAACGGTAGCTCACCATCGATCATACTTAGAAAAGGAGCTATCAGCATAATATATGAAAAAGAATTTACTTCCGGTCTGACAATCACTTTAGGGAATACTTTAATTCCGCCACAACGCTTATTCTTTGGTCTGCGCTGGTCTGCATCGAGTAGGGCAATAAAATCTGCAAGCAGAGTGTTTTCAAGAATGTTTTTAGCGATCCTATCAGACTTTCTTGAAAGATTTGTATTTACACTCGCTTCTGCATTGATTGTCGCACCACTTAGAAAAGTGAATATCTTGGATAAAGCATTCTTTTCGGTTCCTACGCCGCCCTCTATGCCCGCAGTTCCCTCAATTCCAGAGTTGACTTCAGTGATAAACTCTGTCGTCTTCTTGAGTTCGCCACCTGCAATGATCTGCATGAAATCTGCAACAAACGCTTCGTCAAAATATACTATTTTCAAAAAGTTTGTATTGTCCATAATTCTTTCTCCTTGCGATTTTCTTAACTGCTGCAAATATCATGTGTACTTTCACTTGAATGGAGAGCAAACTTCAAATCAAAGCTCAATTCTGCTAACACCCATTCTTTTTTCGATCATCTGAATATAATCCTCGTTCATATCACAGACAATGCTTTTCATTCCATGCTTCTTGGCGCAAGCAGCAGTTGTTCCTGAGCCTGCCATGGGATCAAATACAATATCTCCTTTTTGGTTGGCCATCAAAAGAAGTTTGTCAAATACAATTTCGGGCTTTTGCGAAGGATGGCCGGTTCTTTCCTTTTTGCCAACAAACCCAATAATTAGAGGAGCTTCGATTACGCTCGGCGGCCCAGGTACGAAACGCATTTTTCCAGATTCAAATTTTTCTTTCTGCTCATCGCTCAAGAAATGTTCAGGATGTAATTTATGTCCCTTACGCATGAACTGCAAGCAAGCATTTTGACTCGATCTCCATCCTCTGATAACTGATGGGCAATTTTTGTAATACCATGTCAACCATGCAGCCATATAAAATCCGCTTGGTGCATATCTAACATACGGACCAATAATTTCAGGGAAACCCCATAAATACATCAAATCGCTTATTTCACCAGTTTGGTTTAGTAATCTTGTGATAAAGTCATCATATTCGCTTGTAGGCAACTCGCCACCAAACCCTTTGTTGTACCAAGGGTCAAGCATAGCACAGTTAACGTAGATATTTGCTTCTTTTAATATTGCAATAGATTCAAACACATCCATTGGAGGGAGAATGGCAACCCCATCAACCTCAAGTGCGTGTTTGATTTTTTCTGATATTGTCATGAATGATCTCCTTTTATTTTGTAATGACAAACCCTCTGCTAATCAGCCACTGAACGTCATCAAAAGCATCTTGGACATTAGACCAAAGTTCACCTAATCCTGGGAAAACTTCCTGCGCTATTCTGATTGCCTCGTTTTGCGGTAAGCCCCAAGAGGTTTCAAACCCTGCAACCAATAAACATCCGGATTCATTCCCTATTGAAATAGGCGCTCCATAATTTGCAATAACATCCAACAAGCAATATTTGCGAACAATTTCTATACGACTGGGACTAATTGCATACTTGTGTTCACCATAGGCTACAATATTCCCCTCGCTTACGGAAAGTGAGAATGCTCGACTGATTTCTTCATCAGTGTATCCTTCATCTCTTAAAAGCTGATAAATCTCATTCTCTTTTCCAGATGTTCTGATCACAGCGTGTTCAATCTCAAGCGGTGTGAGGAACAAAATCCCTTGTAATGCCCTGCGCAACTTGAGTGGTGCTGTACGAATTTGAATAAAATCCTTTGTTGTCGGTTTCGCCAACATTTTACGCAAATCCCCATTCAGCGAGGAAAAATAGCCAGCACCATCCAGATACTCTACAAATACAGCGTCCGGATATTTTTGCAACGTTACTTCTCTGGTGCTGTCGGTTTGATCTACAACTTTGTGCGATACACTTCCGGAATCGCCAGCATAAAATTGGCTCTGTATAAAGACTTTTGCGCCCAATCTTCTTGACTGGAAAGGAACAATAAAATCATACTTTCTCTTCTTAATTTTATTGTCTACAGGCAAATCACCCAAGATTTCACCGACCTCAACATCTTGTGTATTAAAGTCTGTTCCTGCATTCAAGCCCCAGTCAGTCATATACTTTCTCAATATAGTTTCTGGAATATGCCCTTGTGTAGCAGTGATAGATCCTCTGGACTGAAAGATTACTATCGAGCTTATAAGAGCATCTGCATTGCCCAATTCCTTTTGTGATACATAGGCATTTCCGAGGCTCCAGAGCTGCTTTGCGTAATCTTCATCCGATACAATCAAATGGAAATAGCTTTCAACAAATACTATTCTATAATCATCTTTACCAGCAAGTTGTACTATAATTTTAGTAACATCTGTCATGGAAAAAGCTCGAGGAATAGCTTTGTCTCGCCATCTTCCTCCACTTATTTTTTGAGGATAAGTACTTATTCCAATTTGATTTTTAAGCATAAGAGGGAACTGGCACTTTAGGTTGTTATCGGTTTTTCCAGTAGCCAGTAAAAGAACGTTACATATACTATCAAGAATGTCCTTGGCCGTATCATCATTTTCACCTGATAGATAACTCAGTACGTTTACCGCTAAGGCAGACGATGAGCAATGTGATACATCTGCAAAATTTTCGGTAATATCGGCCATATAGTCAAAGCCCTTTTTTAATTGCTCAAGATTAACTCTGAATTGCGGAGTATCTCTTATTTCTCCAAGTGAAGGAGTTACCCACATATCAAACTCAGACATTTTTTCATCTAATGTTGCGTTATAGTCGTTAATTTTCATGCTGCTCCTCCTTGTTGACGAACTCTAAAATATCGTCCACTCCGCATTGTAGTGCTTTGCAGATTTTTTCTATACTTTCTATTGAGACATACTCATCACGTTTAAGACGAGTAATGATATTTGCACTAAATCCCGCCTTCTCCATCAGCTCGGCATTAGTCATACCCTTGTCAATCAGCAAGTGAAATAGCTTTTTGTATGTTACAGCCATAGCGAAACCCTCCTTAATATTATCAATTATTATATCACGAAATCGTGAATAATTCAATTGGTTGGAGTAAAATTATACGACAATAAAAATTCTGCCCAAGCTGGGCAGAATTTCCGTAACATATATTTAAGAGCTATACATGGTATCTATTTACCAATGCCAAAAACATGTCTTTATAGAATTTTCCAAGTACGGCAATTTGCTGATTAGTAAGTACACCAATCAGATACGTTTTTAAGAAGCTGCACATTGCGTGAGTAAGTGGTTTTTCGATTGTAGAAGTATCTGCATTGTCTTGATAATCTTTAGAATACATTTTACAGATTGAACGTCTACCAAAGTAATTAAAGATTACTCCCATAGTGTCTTTAAGCACCTTAAATTCAGTTGGAAAGTTCGCATGGCCAATCAATTCGTTTGCAAGCAACAATGGTGCATCAACATAATCCTGAATACTCATATATCCCGACTCAGTATCAATAAAATCACTCATTGAAAACGAAATGTTTTGCTTGATACTCTTTACACCCAAAACTTTCAAGAAACCAATTTGAGCAGCATGATATTCCGTATATCCATGATTAGCAATATACTTTTCGGGATCTTTGTTTACGTAAGTTTCATCGTCGAGTATATGAGTAAATTCATGAAAAATCGTCTGCTTTCCGACTTCACCTAAAGTGTGAATATTAGACCACACAGTTAAAGTGTGTTTTCCAGTCTTGTAATCATAATGAGCCGATCCCAGTGAGTCGTAGCCTTGTTCATCAGAAACCGACAGAGAAATATCCTTATACGCAATTTCATAAATTGGAAAAGAAGTTAGTCCTAACAGTTGCATAAATTCGGTTTCGCACTCTTTGATATATGAAGTTACCTTATCCATGTAAATTACCTCTCCGTGGTGACCTTAAGTTCCTATTTGTTTAATTATATCATACTTTTTGATGTTTGTGTTTACCCATTATAGCATAGAAGTATTTCATAGTTAAGAACATCTGTCCAACATGGACAGATGTTACAGAAGCAACTTCGTCACAGGTTGTATAGAAGATGAAAGGGGCTTGTGCTCAATCAGGCACAAGCCCCAACATTGGATATTCAATTATTCTTCCATGACTTCTAACATCATTCTTGCACCCAGCTTAAAACTGTTTTGGAAGATCAAACAATCCGTGATGGTTTGATACTCCCGCACGCAATCGGTATATTTTTCAAACAACTCCTTTTGCTCGTCTGTCATGGTTGCTTTGAGCTTTTCTTCATTTCGGCAAATCAGTTCCAACAGCTTCTTGTACTCCTTAGAGGAAGTGTCGTACTCTGTAGGCTCAATATTGCCGTACCAAAATTCTTCAAGGATTCTCATATCGCCTTCTCCTCATAGATCATCTCACGAAGGATAATTTCCTCTGCTCGGTTGCGGATGCTGTTCATAGCTCCGACCCATGCCATCTGGTCAGTCTTTTTCATACCCTCTGTTACGTCCTCAGCGGCTTTCATTTGCTTAATGATAAGTTCAAGGCGATTCTGTGCCTGCTCATTCAAATCCGCCAGATACGTCCACAGTTCACCGCTAAGGCACAGATCATTGAAGCGGACAGGGTTATGCTCCTTGATATAATCTCTATGCATACGTCCCCACCGACCGATAGGTCTGTTTTCCTCCGGTAAGCGAATATCGGGAATATAGTAATCACCACAACGAATATAGTTCAGTTCCTGCATCTTATATACCTCCAATAATAGCTTCAAACATTCTGCTAAAGATAGAAAAAGGCGATACCTGGTTGTGAAAACCAAGTATCGCCAATTTTTCTTGTCGCACTCCTGTACGGCAGCTCCCCTATGCCAGTAATGTTCTCATGCTGTCTTATTGGAAGCTACCGCAGGGCGCGGCTTTTCGTCAAGATTCGATTGAAAGCGTGGTTTCAATCGAGAGGCTGCTCGAAAAACGGAGTTTTTCGACAGCCTCACGCGCTGCTTACTGCAGCGCGTGCATTCCCTGGGTGTGATAGGTAATCAGCTGATTCAGTCCGGCACGGACCTCGCTCGGGCGAACGCGGTTCTTGAGGATATGTACCGTCCCGTCCACCAGATTGCGTGCCATGATCTGCGCCATCATCGGGCTGTTCTCCTCGTCGGCCAGCATGGACACGATCTTGGACGCAATCAGTTCAATCATTACCGGCCGCAGGTTTTCATATCGGGTGCCGTTGGCCTGCTCCATGATAAGAAGAAGGCCGTATTTCTCCGCCAGCAGCAGTGAGAGTACCTCCTCGGTGAGCAGCATGCGGAATTCCTGCGCGTCCATGTTCAGGTCAAACCGCATGCTGCGGAAGCGCAGGATCATGCGCTTCAGGCCGTCTGCAGCGCTGTCGGTCAGCTCGTAGAACAGCTCCTCCTTGTTTTTGAAGTAGTGGTAGAGGTTGCTCTTGCTGATATTTACCTTGTCCGCGATCATCTGCAGTGAGGTGCGATCGTACCCGCGCTGCAGGAATAAATGCTCGGATTCGAGCAGAATTTTGTGTCGAAGTTCGTCTTTTAGTACCTGCACAATAAGGACCACCCGTTCATTTCTTACATTTATTATAAAACAGGGCGACATAAATTGTCAAGAAAGCATAAAAAATTGAGAATGGAAAATGGAAGATGGAGCATTAGCGTGATGTTTTACCTTTGCGTGAGAGCACAATGTGCTCCCTGCGGGATATCGTGTGCATACCGTTACAAATTGATTTTCAATTCTTCTCAATCAAAAGAGCACAAAAAAAGAACCCGAAAATTCGGGTTCTTTTGCTTTGTACTTACGCGCCGAATACCTTGAGGACAAAGCCTGCGGCAACAGCGGAGCCGATGACACCGGCTACGTTCGGGCCCATCGCGTGCATGAGCAGGAAGTTTGCCGGATTGGCCTTCTGGCCCTCAACCTGCGAAACACGGGCTGCCATCGGAACGGCAGATACACCGGCCGAGCCGATCAGCGGGTTTACCTTGCCGCCGGTCAGCTTATACATAACCTTGCCGAACAGCAGGCCGCCGACGGTCGAGAACGTGAACGCGATCAGGCCGAGGATGATGATCTTGATGGTCTCCCAGGTCAGGAAGGTGGACGCAATCGCCTTGCAGCCTACCGACAGACCGAGGAAGATGGTGACGATGTTGCAAAGCGCGTTCTGCGCGGTGTCGCTCAGGCGGTCGGTTACGCCGCACTCACGCAGCAGGTTGCCCAGCATGAGCATGCCGATCAGCGGAGCGGTATCCGGAATCAGCAGGATAACGATGATGGCAACTGCGATCGGGAATACGATCTTCTCGGTCTTGGAGACCTGACGCAGCTGCTCCATCTTGACCTCGCGCTCCTTCTTGGTGGTCAGCAGGCGCATGATCGGCGGCTGGATAAGCGGTATGAGCGCCATATACGAGTACGCCGCAATAGCGATGGCGGGCAGGTAATCCGGCGCCAGACGGGAAGCGACCAGAATGGAGGTCGGACCGTCCGCACCGCCGATGATGGCGATGGCTGCCGCTACTGCGCCCGGGAAGCCGAGCACAAGCGCGAGCAGGAATGCAGAAAAGATGCCGAGCTGTGCCGCTGCACCCAGCAGCAGCGAGGACGGACGTGCGATCAGCGGGCCGAAGTCGGTCATGGCACCGATACCGAGGAAGATGATGGACGGATAAATCGCATGCTGGACGCCCTGATAGAACACCCACAGCATACCGGGACTTGAACCATCAACCGGTGCATTGAGCAAACCGGTCAGCGGCAGATTGGCCAGCAGCATGCCGAATGCGATCGGAACGAGCAGCAGCGGCTCAAACTTCTTGCCGATACCCATGTACAGCAGCACGCATGCAATGATGATCATGATCAGGCTGCGCGGGTCCTCCAGAAAGGACGCGAAGCCCGAGCTTGCCAGAATGCTGCCTAATGCACCGAAAAACGAAAATTGCATAGTACGCGCCTCCCGTTACATCGTGCAGAGTGCTGCGCCGGTCTGTACGGAAGCGCCCTTCTGTACGCAGACAGTGCCGACCGTACCGTCATGCGGTGCGCAGATCTCATTCTCCATCTTCATGGCCTCGAGAATAAACAGCACATCGCCGCCCTTAACGGCCTGACCTGCCGTGCATCGGATATCCAGAATGGTGCCCGGCATGGGCGCTGCGACGGTCTCGCCGCCTGCAGGCGCTGCTGCGGGTGCGGGTGCTGCCGCCGGAGCCGGCGCTGCCGCGGGTGCCGGCGCTGCTGCAGCCGGTGCCGGTGCAGGAGCCGCGCCGGTCGGAACTGCGCTTACCGACCCCTTTTCTACTTCTACTTCAAACTGCTTGCCGTTAAGCGATACCTGATATTTCATGTTTCTTTTCTCCCCTTAAACCGCCTTGATGGACTTAAATACAAGCTGATCGAGCGGAATGCCCGTTTCGTGGCTGACGATAGCCATAACGCAGGCCGCCTCCACCTCGCTGACGCCTTCCAGCTTGACCTGCGGAGCCGGAGCAGGTGCCGGTGCTGCTGCCGGAGCCGCAGCCGCCGGAGCCGCTGCACTGACCGAAGCCGGATGCACAGTGTGCTTTTCGAGCGCGCCCATCACACGGGAAATAACAGCGATGACACCCCAGAGAAGTGCCAGCATCAAAAATACAATAACGATACCGGACAGGGCGATCATGAGCGCGTCCAGTACGCTGATCGGATCGTGTACCATGCTCACTTAACCTCCTTGAACGAATAGCTTGCGGTGAAGGTCTGTTCCCGACGCTCAAAGAACTGCTCTGCCTGCTGCGGGAATGCGATATAGGACAGGACGTCCTCTTCACTGCGGGCATGCGTGCCGAGATGCTCGCGTGCAGCCGGAAATTCCGGCTCAAGCGTATCGGCAAAGCGGCCGGTCATCGGCTGCTCGTCACCGAGCACCTGCTTGGCGAGCTCGGGATTGACTTCGCCCGGTGCCTTGCCATATTCGCCGCGGATGTAGCTCTTGATTTCCTTGCCGATCGACTTATAGCGGCCGCCGAGGAGAACGTTGACCGTTGCCTGTACGCCGACCATCTGCGAAAGCGGCGTTACCAGCGGCGGATAGCCCATATCGGCACGCACGCGCGGCGTTTCGGCGAGTACCTCGTCGAGACGGTCGATTGCGTTCTGTGCCTTCAGCTGTGCTACCAGGTTGGACAGCATGCCGCCCGGGATCTGGTACACGAGCGCATCGGTCTTGGTGGACAGGACATACGGGTCGAACATACCGCTCGCCGCGAACTTGTCCTTGACCGGCACGAAAAATTCGTTGATCTCATGCAACGTTTTGGAATCCACGCCGCAGTCATAGCCCATCTGCTGGAGCGCGTAGACCATGGACTCGGTTGCCGGCTGGCTGGTGCCGCCCGACATGCACGAGGTCGCACAGTCGATGCCGTCCGCACCGGCTTCCGCTGCCTTCAGATAAGTCATATAACCCAGACCGGTGGTCGCGTGTGTATGCACATAAACCGGGATTTTGATGTTCTGCTTGAGTGCGGTAACCAGGTCATAGCACTCCTGCGGAGACATGATGCCCGCCATATCCTTAATGCACAGCGAGTTGCAGCCCATGGCTTCGATCTGCCTGCCGAGCGAAACGAACATCTCCAGATTGTGGATCGGACTCAGTGTGTAACAGATACAGCCCTGTGCATGGCCGCCTGCCTTGAGGCATTCGTCCACAGCGGTCTCGATGTTGCGCAGATCGTTCAGCGCATCGAAAATACGGATGATATCCATGCCGTTCTCGATGCACTTGCGGACAAAACGGCGCACGGTATCATCCGAATAGTGATGATAGCCGAGCAGGTTCTGACCGCGCAGCAGCATCTGCAGCTTGGTGTTCTTCATGTGAGATTTGATCTTGCGCAGACGCTCCCACGGGTCCTCATGCAGATAGCGCAGGCAAGAATCGAAGGTCGCACCGCCCCAGCACTCAATCGAGTGATAGCCGGCCCGATCCATCTCATCGAGAATGCCCTCGAAATCCTCAAACGGCATTCGCGTCGCAATCAGCGACTGCTGCGCGTCACGCAGCACCGTTTCGGTGATGTGCATTTGTTTCACAAGTATGCCCCCTCCTTCGGGAAATAAATGGGTGTCGTGATTCCCCTCATTAACCCCATATATATAATTGTATCATATCACTTTCTGCACCCGCTTGCAAGATTATGATTTTCTAATTTTGCACAGCTGCACTTTACTTTTTTCACCGCATTCGGAATTGACTTTTTCGCTCCAATGCAGTAAGATAGATATATCGCGTGTTGCGACTCTGCGCGAAGGAGCCGCTCGCAAAAACTTTTGTTTTTTATGTCTCAGTAGCTCAGTTGGATAGAGCACACGCCTCCTAATTATCGGATGCTTCTTGTTCTTTTTCCTGTGAAAACTTCATATTTTTTTCATTTGTCTCAGTACCTCAGTTGGATAGAGGGTTCGCCTCCTAAGCGGCAGATTGTTCGATTCCTTCGAGCAATGAAAATTGCATAAATCTTAAAAATGTCTCAGTAGCTCAGCTGGATAGAGCACACGCCTCCTAAGCGTGGGGTCGGAGGTTCAAATCCTCTCTGGGACGCCAGAAAGCACCGCTGCAAGCCTTTTTCGGGGTTTGCAGCGTTTTTTTGTTCCTCCTTCTCCCGGTAATTTCGCTTCTGTTACCGGGAGATTTTTATACGCCGCATGATGTATATTTGCTAATTGGACTCGAACGCTTTTCAGAAATTTGCTAAGAAAATTCTGCGTTTTGCTAATTCGATTTTTCGGATCACTTTGCCGGGGCTTGCGCCGCTATCAGGGCTGCGAGCGCACTCGCCAGCTCCGGCGACTTCTGAAGCTGCTCCACAAGGCTTTCAAGGTCCAGGGTCGCAGGTTCCGATTTTGCCGGTTCCTCCGGCGGACGGACATTGCGGAGATCAGGCTTGGCATAGAAGGCAGTCTCGAATTTCTGAGCATTGACCTTTCTATCCTCGTCCAGAATGTGAGCATAGATACTGGTTATCATGTCGATCTCGGCATGGCCTGTATCGCCCTGGGTGGCTTTCAGATCGCCGTGGTTCAGTTTCAGCTTGTAGGTGGTACTGGAATGACGGAGAGAATGAAAGACCACCTTCGGCAGCCCTGCGTCCTCACGGAGCTTTGCAAACTCTTTGAGGATGATCCGATCCTCGCAGGGCCGTCCATTGGGAAGTGCCACCACCAGATCGAAGTCCTGATACTCGTCGCCCAGGAAGCCTTTCAGCTCGTCCTGGGACTTCTTCCATTCCCGCAGGATGTAGGCAAGCGTTTTCGGCAGCCACACCTTACGGATACTGGAATCGGTTTTCGGCTTTTTCAGAATAATTCTTGTGCTGGTGTTCGGCATGAGCGGAGTGAAGATGTAATAGATATCCTTCTCACCCAGCGTTTCAATCGCCCGTTTGGAAGCCCGTGTCAGCTCCTTGTCGATGTAGACATAGGCATTATCCGCCGCAATATCTTCATCGGAAATATGGACGTTCTCCCAGGTCAGCCCCAGGATTTCACCCATACGCAGAGAGCAGGCAAAAGACAGATTCATTGCTACATAGAGCTTGCTGTCCGTGCATTTGTCCAGGGCAAGACGGATCATATCCGCTGTCCAGATATCCCGTTTCGCATACTCCGTTTTCGGGAGGATCACATTGTCAAAGGGATTTCTTGCAATGATTTCCCATCGTACTGCCTGCTTAAACGCACACCGCAGGAGCTTGATGATTTTTTCAATGGTCTTGTCGCTGACATAGGTGGTAACGGCCTTTCGGGTCTTGGTAGATACCGACTTGGTTTTCTGCAAGGTCTGGATATAACCGTCAACCGCACGGGGAGTAACCGCCTGTACCTCCATATCGCCGATGATTGGATTGATATAGTTTGCAATCAGAGCCGTTTGGCTGTCATACATAGACACGCCCCATTTCTTTTCTCCGTAAAGAGATACGAAGTCATAAAGGAACTCGGTGATCGTCTGATTGCTTGGAGGGAGAAAAGTTCCCGTGTGCTGCTGATTTTCGATTTCCGCCTTGCGCTTCAAGGCCTCTTTGTGGGTATGCCAGGTTTCCCACTTCTGTTTGGCTTCTCCGTTTTCATCCACATAGTTGTAAACAACGGAATAGTTTTTCTTTCGCTTGATTATAGATGCCATATCGTTCTTCCTTTCTTGGATCACAGGTCGAGGGAGTCAAGCCACTCGTCAAATGACCGCTTGGAAATGCGTATGGCGTTACCAATTCGCACGATTTTGAAGTGCCCTTCTTTTACAAGGATATATGCGGAAGTTCTTCCGATACCCAAAATTTGAGCAATATCGTCAACCGTATATGTCCTTCTTTCAGGGGTTTCTTTTTTCGTGCCGTTCCATGTTTGAGACATGAGAACCCCCTTTCAGTTATGAAAAGGAACAGCACGAATATGTGTGGGTAATATAACTTCCACTATTATTTTACCGTGCTGCTCCGTGTTTGTCTGCTGCTAATTGAAAAGTTTACGATCTATCCATAAACTTTCAAAAAAGAAAAGTAGGCTTACGGACGGCTGCTGGCACAGCTCCACGGGAGTCTAACCCCGGCCCATGCTGATGGGTGCGGCGCACAATGCTTTGTGGGCGTTCAATGCGCGAGTATCTTTGACCCTGCCCGTGTGTCATCGCCCGCAAGCTGCCACGCTTGCTTTGCGGTCTGGTGCTGTTCGCTCGCCCATTACAGTGGTCCCGTCCTGCGGACTTGAAACGAGGTCATGGCGCACCGGCCGTATGGCTCGGCACAAACAGGAATGTATCCGTTTGCCTTATACTGCGGCGTTGGCCTCCCAACGGGCTTTCTTTGTCAAGGTGCTGCCTTCGGCCACGAAAGAGAGAAACAGGGAAAGGGTAAGCTGTTTCCGCTTTCAGACCGGGCTTGTCAGCTCATGCTGACAATGGAATGAATGAGCTTGATCTCCAATCGGCGCTTCATGTACTCGTCCACCCGAACATGGGGCTGACCGTCAGGATCGTAAAGCGTCCGCGTGCAGAGCTTATTGATATAGCCCTCATAATACCGGAGTACCTGATCCACAGCCTGAGAGTCCCCGTCACGGGCGGCGGCAATCACCGAAAGAGGAAGAAGCTCCTTGCCCTTGTAAGTGGGTTTCTTCATACCTTCAACCTCCCTTCGGCATGAGTGCGGCCAACTTGATCCGCAGCTCGGTCAATGATTTTGCCCTTCGCCGCTGAACGGCGCTGCGAGACATTCCAACAAGGCGGCCAACCTCCTGATCCGGCAGGTCCAGAACAAAATGCAGGATCAAAATACTCTGCTCCTGAACAGACAAACCGGCGAAGGCATCAGCCACAAGCTCGTTTTCAATATGCAGGTCATACCCATGGGACGAGAATGTAAATCTGTCACTGGGGTAATGATCTACAACGCAGAGCTTGTCCATCTCCATCTGCGGAAGGTCGCTGAATGACAGTTCCCTGTCACGGCGCCTCTGCATTTCCCGAAGGTAGTCGATTGCCTCATGGTACAGTACCAGCTTGCAGTAAGCATCGAACTGGCACCGCTCGCCATAGTCATTGCGGGGGATCATATCCATCTTTTCACCCCCTTTCCTGGGGGAATGAGGTGGGTTTCTCCCTTTCCGCTAACAAGGCGAACGCAAAGCCGCTCGCTACCCGCTAAAAGCCTCCTTTTTGAAAATTTCTTAAAAAATTTTTTCGAGGCGGGATTGTCCTCGGAAAACAGCAAAAAGCGCCCAGCAAGTCGCAACGGACCTGCAGGGCGCAGAAATGTTTTATAAAGAAGATTGCTTACATGGTATAGTTCATATCCAAAGCCGGACGGCTCCGATGGAGGGGCAATGCTTTTTTTAATTGATGTAGATCATGGGAGCTTTGAAAAAGCAAAAGAGACACGGCAAATTAACCTCCAAGCGGCTACCGTGTCCCTGCAAGTCGTCATTAGTTTGTGTAAACGCAAAGAAACGGCGGCTCTGAAATTGTCCTTCAAAACCGCCGATTGAGTTCAAACCTTAAAATAGCGCACGAAATTATCTGCCCCAGTCAACGGTTTTTTTCTTTCCCCGGACGGGGCAGATAACTTATTATGCAGAGCGGAGCCGATGTGCGCTAATCGGTTCCTTGTACTTTCTCCTTCAGCTTTCGGAAAGATGTATCACTGATGGCGTGTTCGATCCGGCAAGCCTCCTGTTCTGCCGTTTCAAGATCAACGCCAGCGGCCACAAGCTGCTCCATAAAAAATCGGTGCCGCTCATAGATTTTCTCGGCAACCTCCTGACCTATGGCGGTCAGATGGAGAAATCCATCGTCATCCACGATCAGAAAACCACCGTTCTTCAAACCGCCCACCGCATGGCTGATGCTCGGTTTGCTAAAGCCCATGTGCCGGGCAAGATCAACGGAGCGAACCACGCCCTGTTTCCTTTGAAGAACCAACACGGCCTCTAAGTAATCCTCGCCTGACGCATATAGTTTCATTGCCTCCTCCTTCCCACGGCTATTTTAGTTTCCATCCAATCGCTTTCTTGCGAATACCAATGAAATCTGCATAAATACCAGGCTGCCTTATCAAATCCTCATGTTTGCCTGTCTGAACAATGTGACCACCAGACAACACGAAAATTTGATCTGCGTTTCTGACTGTTTTTAGCCGATGAGCTATCATAATAACCGTTTTATTCTTCGTCAGCTCTGAAATAGCGCCCATCAGAAGATTTTCATTCTCTGGATCAACACTTGATGTAGCTTCGTCTAAAATGATGATAGGAGCGTCTTTCAAGATTGCTCTGGCAATCGAAATCCGTTGTTTTTCACCGCCGGACAATGTAGCGCCTCCCTCACCAATAACGGTGTCGTAGCCATCAGGCAGACTCATAATAAAATCATGGCAGCACGCCTTTTGAGCTGCTTTTACAACTTCGTTATGGGAAGCCGCTGGATTGCCGAATTTGATATTATTTTCTATGGTATCAGCAAAAAGATATACCTTCTGGAATACCTCACTGATATTGGTGAGCAGACTGTCCAGTGTGTAATCTCGAACATCTATACCGCCGATTGTAATTTTTCCATCGTCAACATCCCAAAACCGGGCGATCAGGTTACAAAGCGTACTTTTTCCGGCACCGGACGGACCGACGATAGCCGTTACGGTTCTTTCGGGTATAGTCAGGCTCACATGATCCAGAACCTGGTGTTCGCCATAAGAAAAAGAAACATCATCAAAAACAATATTGTAATTTTCAGGCTTTACGGGTTTACCATGTTCGTCCATGACGGGAGTTTTGTCAATTTCGTTTACTTTGTCAATCGAAACATCCAGTAACCGCAGGAGTGCGGAAGTATTTCCGGCTGACTGAAGCTGACCAAAGAGCATAAAGGATGCTACTGTCATCAGCAGACAAATGGAAAGCGCCATTGTTCCATTCAGGTAAAAGTACAGTCCCTCCGCTATAACAAGAATACTTGTTCCGTAGAGAATGATTTGTTGCAGCATATTGTAAGGGACGAATGTACGCTCTAATTTCAGATTTTTATCCTTGCTGTCCAGAATTGCCTGTCTCATTTTGCTATTGGAATTTTGACCGAGATTAAAGGATTTTACAATCAGCATCCCTTGAACGTATTCCAGCACATTAGAAACGAGGGCCTCCTGGGCCTGCTGTCTTTGTGGCGAAACCGTTTCCGATTTTTTCTGTAACCGGCCGATGCACCATGTAAAAAGCAGAATCCCGCACAAAATCGTCAGTCCGATCCGCCAGTCGATACAGAGCATAACAATAGTAATAATCGCTGCATGGATATAGCCGCCTAATATGTTGGTTAGCACCATGGACGCATTATTTTCAATATCGCCCATAGTCGTAGTGACGACAGAAGTCAAATTCCCCAAATTGTGATCGTTGAAATACCCCATCGGCATATATTTCATGCGATCTCCAATATGAATCCGTTTCTCCGCGCACATAAAATATCCAATTTGCACCTTGCCGAAATCTGAAATGTAGCTGCAATAAATTTTAAGCAGCATACTTGCCAGGGTGATTCCAAATATCATCCAGATCATAGACGTAGTAAAACCGTCTGTTAAACCCGAAAAAACCATGGCTAATGCTCCAAAGGACATCATATCAAAAAGGGAGTGCAGGACAGAAAAAAGGATAGCTTTTTTCATTGTCCCCTGCATTTTCCCTGAAAACTGATAAATCTTGCTTAATGTCTTTATCATCTTCGCACCTCCTACGCCACATCTTTTGTGTCCATGTGCGCTTTCCACATTTCCTGATAGAGCGTACAGGAAGTCAATAAGTTTTCATGTGTTCCTTCGTCAATAATCTGCCCATCTTTTATGACAACAATTTTATCTGCATCGGTAATCGTAGAAAGACGGTGCGCAATCATCAGAACGGTTTTCCCGGCAATCACTTTTGCCATTGCCTCTTGAATTAAGGCTTCATTCTCGGCGTCAATGTAAGCGGTTGCCTCGTCAAGAATAACAATCGGCGCATTTTTCAGTACAGCGCGGGCAATCGCAATTCTCTGGCGCTCACCGCCCGACAAGTGACCTCCTGCACCTCCGACAACTGTATGGAATCCATTTTCCAGATTCAGAATGAAATCATAGCAGCCACAATCTCTGGCAGCCTGATATACTTCTTCATCCGTTGCGGATGGTTTTCCCATACGGATATTTTCTAAAACAGTTTCGTCAAAAAGATAGTTGTCCTGTGAAATATAAGCGATGTTATCCATAAGCTGTGACAACGGAATTTTGCGAATATCTGTTCCGTCTAACTTGACAGTTCCGTTTGTTACATCCCAAAATCCCGCAATCAGCTTCGTAATGGTAGACTTGCCGCCGCCACTGGGACCGACAAAAGCGGTAATGCTGTTTTCTGGAATAGAAAGGTTGATATTTTTTAGCAACGGCTTTTCGCTTTCATACGAAAAGCTGACGTTTTCTAACACAATATTGGAAGAATGAATAGACACCGGCATTTCCGGGCGATCCAGTTCTTTTTCATCCAATACGGCGCACAATTCCCCGACTACTGATTTCATTTGAGAAATGCTGTCCGTAAAGTTCATGGCATTTAAAATTGGTGTGATAATACCCAATGACAGCACGATACAGGTAACAAATGCCGGAACGCTCAGGCTCCCGTTCCGGTACAGGACACAGCCAATAGGAAGAACACACACTAACACACTGGGCCAGATTGTAACAAGCATGGATTTGTAAAGCTGCACGCTTTTCATCCAGTTCACAGCATAGGCCGCATTATCTTCAACGGCATCTGAATATTTCTGGTAAGAATTAGCAGACTGATTAAACGCCTTAATGACTTCTATTCCGCCGATATACTCAACCACAGTGCTGGTCATTTTACGCACGCGCATAATAAGACCCTGGAATTTTTCTTCATATCCATTTGCCATTCCCTTATAGCACAACATACCAATCGGCAGGGTAATCAATGCAGCCAGCGCCATTCTCCAATCCAAAAACAGTAGGTAAATCAGAATACAAATCGGAATACAGAGATTCGCTGTCAGCTCCGGTACTAAATGCGCAAGGGTCGTTTCCATTCCCTCCACACGATCTACCAAGACATTTTTTAATTCTCCCGATGGGGTGTTAATCATATAGCCCATCGGAACCCTGGTAAGTTTATCTGCTAGTTTCAGGCGGATCTCCGCCAGAGTTGCGAAAGTGGCCGTATGGGAAACTAAAGTAGAGAAATTTGCAAAGCATACTTTCCCAAGGAAACCAATTCCCGCAATCAGACACCACTCCATATAGACGGACACAGATGTCTCTCCATCCATCAAGAGAATCACAATTTTTGAAACTGCAAAAAACGGCAGCAATCCGGCGGCAACACCCAGGATTGCCAAAATCACTGAAAGAACATATTCACCCTTATATGGAGCGGCAAGTTCCATCAGTCTGGACATGGGATTATCTTTCTTGTCCATTTCACATACGCTCCTTTTCATAAAAATAGAGGTTGGTTAAACGCTTCTAACCAACCTCTATTATATCTATTCGGCTATTTTCTGCCACTCTGATAGGGCGTTAAACCCTCCATTTAGACATTGGATTATATTTATTCCGCAGGCTGTACGTTATCGATCTCAAAGAACTGTGGCACGCTGGAGAAAGTATATCCGGCGATTTTGGAGGAATTATATACAACCAGATCCTTAGAATAGGAGATCGGAAGGTCAATCACATTGTCGTTGGAAACATTCAGTGCAGTAGCAATCGCACTCTGAACCACTTCGGGATCAGCAGAGGTGGAGAACGCATTTACCGCATCCGAATAGCTCTGGAAATCCTCAAGTGCCTGCAAGGAAATAGCATGAGGATCAGCACCGAGGGATTCCTGCAGGAACTTGTGCGGTTCAGTATAAGACCCTTCTGTATTCCATGTTGTAATGTCATAATTTCCTGCAACGCCTTCGGTCCACCAGGTCATCTGATCCTGGCCGGTAGTGGTTACGTCAATACCAACCTCTGCAAGCTGGGTCTTAATTGCAAGAGCCATGTCCTGTGCAAGAGAAAGATCAGTCCAATAGGTGTAATTCAGGGAAAGCTGCTGTCCATCTTTTTCACGGATACCAGTGCTTTCATTCATCACCCATCCAGCTTCATCCAGAAGTGCATTTGCTTTATCCAGATCATAGCTCCATGTGCTGTTATAAGTAATGTCTGTGTAGGGCGCTCCGGGTGCAAACAGGCTGGTGGCCGGAGTTTCGTATCCATAGGTCAGGCCCTTGGTGATTTCTTCCTTATTGACAGCGTATGCAATCGCCTGGCGAACCTTAAGATCGCTCAAAATTTCGCTGGACGCATTCAGAACCAGGTTCCGGGTCAGGGTATTTCCATCATTGATTGCGCCCTCGATCCCATCCAGAGAAAGAGCCTGATTATAGTCATCATAGCTGAGAAGGTCAGCACCGTAAATCAGGTCAACCTCACCAGTCTGTAATGCCTGAAGTCTGGAAGATGCCTCCGGGATATACTTTATGACAACTTCATCATAGTAAGGAGCTTCGCCCCAATAGTTTTCATTTCTGACAAAACGGGTGCAGTCACCGGAAATCATTTCTTCGCGGATGTATGGACCAGTGCCGACAACATCTGTGAATGTCTGGAAGTTTTCAGCTTCAAACACATTCGGGGACATCATACCAGCAACATTCTGGAAGCAGAAGTCATTGATATAAGAGAAGCAAGGGGCAGCATAATGAACGGCCACCGTGTATTCGTCAACAACCTCTACGCTTTCAATGTTGTAAATGCCCTTGATACCGCTAAAATTAGGGTTGGAACGGTCAAAGTCCAGAATTTCCTTTACGCTTTCCGCATTAAAAGCGGCTCCATCTGTAAAAGCAACATCCTGACGGAGCTTAAAGGTAAGGACAGTATTTGTCTCATCCCATCCCCATTCCTCGGCCAGTTTGGGAACAATTTCCCCGTCCTCGTAGGCAACCAAAGTCTCATAGACCAGGCCGCAGGCGATATTATTCTCCTTGTTCATGGTCAGTGTCGTAAGGCTGTCCAGTTCCTTTGCTGTGACGATTGTCAGCACCTTCGCTTCGTTTTCATTAGCCGCTTGCGTCTGCTCGGAGGTATCGCTCTGACCGCAGCCAACCATGGACAGAAGCATACTCACGCCCAATGCAGCGGCGAGAAGTTTCTTGTAAATCTGTTTCATGTTATCCTTGTCCTTTCTGGTTTGATAATTGATCTATTAGATAACCTTGCTCGGCGATCCGTCCCTCCTGCATGATGATAATCCGATTCGCAATACGCATTGCATCCTTTCTGCTATGCGTAATGAAAATGCAGGAGCTGTCGGATAGCTTCACAAAGTTCTCTACTAAAGTAAGTACGGCGTCTGCCGAAATCAGGTCAAGCCCGCTGGTTACTTCATCCATGATTAAGTAATCAGGTTCCACGGCAATCGCCCGAAGCAAAGAGAGCCGCCTCTGTTCGCCGCCCGAAAGCTGACGGACAGGCGTTTCCAAAAGCCCATAATCCATGTGTACGGCATCCATCAAATCTAAAATATGTTTTTTTCTTTCGGCTCTTTTCTTATCAGTTAAGTTCACCAGTGCTTCTTCTACATTTGCGTATGCAGACCTGGCAGGATTTAAAGTGCCGGAAGAATCCTGAAAAACAGCCTGTATTTTTTTACGGTGCCGTTTCCATGTTCGATAATTCCAACAGGTTATATCTTCACCATCCAGTAATATTTTGCCAGAAGTTGGTTTCTCAATGCCGATCAGAAGTCTTGCCAGCGTGCTTTTTCCCGATCCGCTTTCTCCCTCAATAGCAAGACTTTCACCTTTACAAAGGTGGAGGTTGATGTCCGAAAGCGCATTAAAATCTCCCTGGTTCACATTATGATATACCTGATTTACATTCTGGATTACAATTTCTCCCATTTCCATTCACCCCGACTTTCCCTATGGCTCAACGCGGAAAATTGTTTCATCCAGTCTGTCTGCGGACTTGACAAGAGTTTATCCATCGTTCCATGCTCAATAATTTTTCCGGCTCCCAGAACATAAACGTTCTGACATAAGTTTTTAAGTGCGGCCACATCATGGGATACAAATAATATGCCTTTGTCCTTCATTTGCTCCTGCATGATGAGAAGCAATAAATCCCTGTTTTCTTCATCCAATGCAGCGGTTGGTTCATCGGCTAAAACATAATCCGGCGACATTCCCAATAAGATTGCCGCAGCTACTCGTTGTAGCATTCCGCCTGATAGTTCAGACGGATACGCACCCAAAATCCGATCCGTGTCTTTTAGATTTACGGAAACCAGTTTCTCTTTCGCCAGGTCAGTTGCTTCACTTGTATTCAAATGCAAACGATTGACAAAGGTTTCCCGCATCTGATAACCGATTTTTAATCGGCTGTCAAAAGCCGTCATAGGGTTCTGGGGGATAAATCCAAGCTTCTTCCCACAAAGCTCACGATGTGACTTGCGGGAAAGATGTGATAAATCTATATCGTCCAACAAAATTTTCCCGGCATCAATATGACAGCTTGTGTGAAGCATTCCCAAAATGCTCCGCAGCAAAGTTGTTTTTCCAGAGCCGCTTTTACCTGTAAGTCCAATCACACGGCCTGCAGGAATTTCCATAGATATGTCTTTCAGAAGGTAGCGGCCTGACCGTTCCTTGACATCTAACTGTTCAATTTTTAACATCACTCTGCCTCCTTCGTTGTCAACTGCCTGCCAATGACGTTAAAGCAGAGTGTCGATAAAATTACCGCCCCTATTGGATAGAGAATCATGGTCGGGTGAAGAACCAAAGCACCCCTTGCGTCTAAAATCATACTTCCCCAATCTACTACATTATCACCAAGCCCTAATCCAATAAAGGAAAATCCGGTAATAGCCAGAATCATATCCGCACAGGAAAGGCACAGAAAGCGAATCATTTCGGCAATCAAATTCGGGAAAATATGAATCAGCATGATTCTGAGCTTTGAAGCGCCGGAAGCGATTGCACACATGACATAGGCTTTTCCCATTTCCATGTCGGTACGGGTACGAACCAATTTTATGTATCTCAAAATGTAAGACACAGTGAGCGCGACAAGAGTAGTTTTCGCTCCGCTGCCCCAGGCCCCAATAAACACAATTAAATACGCAATCGGGGGGATGGCTGTAACAGCGTTAATCAGGCCATCAATAAGTGCATTTTCTTTCATAACGGCCCGGCTTGTCACCATTCCGATAACAGTGCCAAGCAGAAAAACAATAAGAGAGCCTCCTAATACAATCCCCAGCGTTGTCCAGCCACCATAAAGAATCCGTGACAGAATGCAGCGCCCTAAAGCATCCGTACCAAACGGATATTCTGCGCTGGGATCAGCATATCTCTCCAACAAGTTTGATTTCATTGGATCGTTGGGTGCAAATAAAAATCCGGCAAAAAAGAAAATAATCACAAGGGTTGGAATGAAAATCGCACACCATTTCCGAAAACGCTTCGTTTTCATTTACGCCACCCCCTTTTTACGCCCGATTGCCCACTGCACCAAGTCAGCGGCAATGTTGCAAAGAGCAATCGCCAGCGCCAGAAAAAACACCTCGGCGTGTATCATGGGAGTATCGCGATCAAGCACATGGTTTACAATCAGATAACCAAATCCCGGAATTGAAAAAATGGATTCAATCACCGTTGCGTTAGCCAGTGCCAAACCAATGCTTTGTAAAAAGTTTGGAACTAAACCCATCGCTGCCCGCGGAAAAAAATGGCACAGCAAAAGCCTTTTTTCCGAAAGCCCACGGCAACGGGCATAAAATGCGTAATCCTCGTTGCTTTCATGCTCCAGAGCATCCATCAGAAGCGGCGTATAGAAAGAAGCCCCGAATACGCCAATGCAGATTGCCGGAGATATGTAGCTGAGTAGGGTTGTATTTCCTGCCACAGAAATTAAGGACTTTTGAACAGCAAAATAATCCAGATAAACGGTTGCCAAATAGAAAGAGGGTATGGACACACCCAAAATGCACAAAAGCCTGACTGCCTTTTTCGGAAGTTTCCAGGGAAGTAAAAAGGCAATACAACTAACGATTACAATGAAAACAACCTGAAAGATAGATGCCAGAGCTACAATTCCAAGCGTTTTCGGAAAGGCTGTGGCAATATCCGTCCAAACATCATGTCCATTTGCCAAAGAAACGCCTAAATCAAAATGCAGTAAGTCCCATACCCAACGGCCATACTGGACAAGCAATGGTTTATCAAACCCCAACTGAATCCGAATCTTTTCAATCTGTTCCGCTGTGGGGTTTCCAATCATCCTCTTTGCATAAGCTGTGGCTGGATCAACGGATGACAGTCTCATCAGCAAGAAAGACAGTAGAGTTACAAACAATAAAGTAAATATCAGCTCAACCAGTTTCCGTAGGATATATTTTCTCATATCCCGTTTCATAATACCGACTCCTTCGCGGGTTAGAACAGTCTAACCTCTATTCAAAAAAAAGAGCGTCTGCACGACGCTCTTAAATCATCTGCTAGTACAGATGATAGTATATTGTATCTGGTATTTTGCCGCCACTCTAAAAAGACCAAACATCCTCTATTTGGACAACTTTTTTCGGAACTCGGAAGGCAGTTCTCCAAATTCCTTTTTGAATACTTCGGAAAATTTACTTGGATTATCGTATCCCATTTTAGCCGCAATTTCTGTTATGCTGTCAGAAGTATCCCGAAGCAAGATCGTGGCAGCCTGCATACGATAGGATTTCATATAAGCATAAATAGAACACCCATAAACGCCCTTGAAGCAAACCTTCATTGAGGTAAGAGGAATTTCAAATTTTTCTGATAACTCCTGCAAAGTATAATGGTTGCGAAGATCAGCTGTCATATATTCCTGCATTTTCTTTATTGTTTGTACTTGATTTCTTGCAAAATATCTTCGTTCTTCCTGGTAATCCTGAAGCGAAACCTGATTCAGAAACATCAGCAATTCCAACACTTTCACTTTTAAATAGTAAGCGATCATCCGAGGCTCCACCCGATAAAGTTCCGAAAAAATATGTTCAATTTCGCTTTGAGTTCTTAATACAATGCAGGTATCATTCTTGCAAAACTTATCTGCAATCGAAAAGACATCTATATTCAGACCTCCAATCACACTTTCTATCCGCTTCATAGTTTGATCTGCCGTAGGCAGATCAATGGTAATAGAAATGCCGTGATAATGCGACAACGGAAAGTAAGTTGATGTAGTTTCGTTTGTCAGGCGGTTAATTGCAAGATCGCCAGCACCGACATACTGATAATCTCCATTAGCAAATTCGCATTCAAAACGTCCCTCCCGGCAATGATTGATTTCAAGTACATCAGAGTGCGGAAGCTTGTTTTGATTCTGTCCATTGCTCATGTGAAAATCATTATAGAATAATTCAATACCCGGAAGAATTTCATAGCGAGTGATAACACCCTCTCCAGTTACATTTTTCATTCTGTAAATGGAGCAGCCATCTTCGCTGACAATTTTTTGAATTTCCGGGTCAAAAAAGTCTGTAAATTGCTGTTCGCTCATTTGTATTTCCTCCTGGGGTTAGCATAGGCAAACCACGGTTAGTATAGCATCTTTTCATGGCCGCAGTCCATAGATATTTTTTGAATTTTGAAGTATGCGTGTTGATTCTCTATCCTTAATCCTTGCCTGAAAGCATCCGATGAAGCCGCATTGAAGCAAAATAAAGGTTGAATATAATCTTCGCAGCTTACACCCTGCACATTCATATCTGAAAAATAGTTCATTTTCCAGTCGGATACAACAGCACCTTGCTTTGTAACAACCTGTGAAATCTGGCCTGTTCCCATATCAGCCGGAATATCTATTGTCACTGTCTGCGGAGAGTTGGAGAGCAGATCGTGGTACAGCTTCGTCATGTATTGATTTGTCATTGTGTGCCCTCTTTTTTGAGTTAGTTGAAACTAAGTATATAATACTTCATATTTGGTAGTCAGTTAAGGAGGGCAGGACATAACAAAGAATTATAAAATGTATGTGTGGTACATATCAAATCATTCCATGTGCAAACTATGAAATATAGAATGTATGTGGGTGATGTTGAATGGCAAAAGTTAAAGACTGCCCTGGCTTTGAAACCTTCGGTGCAGATGTAAAAGAAGCACGGAAGGCGAAGAACCTTGCACGAAAAGATTTAGCCGAAAAGGTGAACATTGATACCAGGTATCTTGCCAACATTGAAAACGAGGGCACGATCCCCAGCCTGCCGGTCATCATACAGCTTGTAAAAATCTGCGGTCTGCCAATGGAGAGATATTTCAATCCAGAGGTCATGCGAGAGGAAAGCGAGCTGCGCCAGCGGGTCGGACAGAAGTTAAAGCTCTGCCCGGAACAGTATTTGCCTATCGTGGAAGGTGCCATTGACGGGGCCTTAAAAATTGAAAAGCCGAATGAAGAAACGGAGGGTGTCTGAACATCCTCTGTTTTTCTTATTTTGCGGGCATTTTGAGGTTTCCGAAACGCTTTATAAGTAGGGATAAGATACGATAGCAAGCACAGCAAGCGAGTACCCGCTTGCGAATTTTGAGATTTTCAGGTCCCTTACCCGAAAATTCAAAATTGCTTGTTGGGATAGTCCCAAACCCTTATGAGGAACGGAGGCGGCGCATGGCAAACCGAAAGCGAAATATTCAAATAAAATTCTATGTCACGGAGGACGAAAAACGGCTCATAGACGAAAAAATGAGCCAGTTACCCACACGCAGATATGGCGCTTACCTCCGCAAGATGGCGATTGACGGATATATCATCTATACGGACACCGCAGATATCAAGGCATTTACCAAAGAGCTTTCCGCCATTGGTCGGAATATCAACCAGATTGCCAAGCGGATCAACGCCGGAGGTCCTGCGTATCAGGCCGACATGGACGAGATACGGGAAAGGCTGGATGAGATATGGCAGTTACAAAGACACATCCTATCAAGTCAACGCTGAAAGCCGCCATTGACTATATCTGTAACCCGGAAAAGACGGACGGAAAGCTGCTTGTTTCTTCCTATGGCTGTGCCGCCGAAACTGCGGATATCGAATTTTCCTGGACCCGCCGCCATGCCATCGACAAGGGAACGAACCTGGGCCGTCACCTGATCCAAGCCTTTCAGCCTGGGGAGGTTACGCCGGAACAGGCCCATGAGATCGGCATGGAGCTTGCAAAAGAAATCCTGGGCGGCAAGTATGAATTTGTACTTACTACCCATATAGACAAAGATCATGTTCATAACCACCTGATTTTCAATGCGGTCAGCTTTGCGGATCACAAGCACTATCATTCCAACAAGCGGAGTTATCACTATATCCGCCGCACTTCCGACCGGCTTTGCAAGGAACACGGTCTGTCTGTCATCATCCCCGGACAGGACAAGGGCAAGAGCTATATTGAACATCAGGCTGCGCAGAACGGCACCAGCTATAAGGCAAAGCTGAAAGCGGCCATCGACCGGCTCCTGCCAGCCTGTTCCAACCTGGAAGAACTGCTTCGCCGCCTGCAGAGGGAAGGTTATGAGATCAAGCGCGGCAAGTATATCTCCGCCAGAGCGCCAGATCAGGAACGATTCACCCGTCTGAAAACCCTGGGTGCGGACTACACCGAAGAAGCCCTTGCTGCCCGGATCGCCAGACACGCCAGACCTTCCCGCCAGCCGAAACAGCAGGACGGAAAGATCAGCCTGTTCATTGATATTCAGAACAACATCAAGGCGCAGCAGAGTGCAGGTTTCACCCATTGGGCGAAGCTGAACAATCTGAAACAGGCCGCCAAGACCATGAATTTCCTGACCGAACACGGGATAAGCAGTTATGGAGAACTGGAAAGCAAATTGACCGCAATATCCGCACGCAGGGATACCGCTCATGCAGAGATCAAGCGGGTAGAAAGCAGAAGCACCGAACTTGCCCTTGTGATGAAGCACGCCGGAACTTACCGTCAGCTAAAACCGCTCTATGACCGATACCGCAAATCAAATGACAAAGAAAAGTTTCTGCGGGGGCATGAGAGCGAGATCATCCTTTTTGAAGCAGCCGCCAGAGAATTGAAACGGCTGGGGGCTGTGCCGCTGCCGACAACGGAAAGCATGAAAACGGAGCTTGCTAATCTCAACGCAGAAAAGGAACGGCTCCTTACGGAGTACAAAACCGCAAGAACCGAAGCCCAGGAATACGATACCATCAAGCAGAATGTGGATGCGCTGCTGGCCGTTCCAAAGGAACAGGAACAACAGCGGCGGCATGAGCTGGAATAATTTTCTCTGAAAGACACTGGGCGCAGCTCCCGGCATCCTGTATAATGGAACTGCGGAAGGAGGTTTTACCGATGACAAGAAGCGAAGCAATCAAAGCATTTTTCTTCAAAAGTGTACTGCCCGTAATCGTGGCGCTGATCCTGTATTGTATTTTCAAATCCGCCTGCATGAAGAACGGAGAGCTTGACTATGTATGGCTCTGGATACTCTGCGGGCTGCCGTTTGGCCTCCATCGGATGTGCCTCTGGATCGTGCCGGGCGGCGGCTCCCTGGGTGGAGGGATCGCCCTGTTTGCATTGAACTTTATTATCGGCGGCGTGATAGGCGGTTTCGTTCTGGCATGGCGGTTGATTGTGGCGGTATGGTATGTGCCGCTGACGGTGTACCGGCTGATCGTTGGATGATTTTTTGCGTTATGGAAATATGGAAAACTGCCGCTCGTGCCGATGGAAAAGCCATTCACAACCTGATGGAAAAAGACAAGCCTTTTCCCACAGGTCTGCAAACAGCTTTCCCACAGCCTCACAATCCTAGCAGTTTACGCACATTCCCACAACGCCTACTGCGGCGGCTATCCATCCTTTCCTATCCAATCCTAATGAGAAAATACTATGGAAATTCCTTTTCAACGGAGGTACAATTTGTACCCCTGTTCAAACAACAGAACCGTGTTAAAGTAATTTGATGATAGCAAAAAGAAAAAGCGGGAGTACAGCCAATCGGATGAACCGAAAAGCTGTACTCCCGTTTTGTGTATCAGAAAGTGTTTGGAATCGAGCCATTTTCTCTATGTGCCAGCAAGCAGACCGACACATGAGAAATCATAAAGGCTCTCTTTGAAAGTACGGATACAGGGAATTATTCTGCGGTTTTTCTACCCTTATCCTCACAAATTTTAGATCGTTTGGAACTGTAATGCGGACAAGCGACCAGACACGCCCGGAAACTCTGCTTGCAGCCGTGAACACATTTTTTACAGATATGGTTATACTGCCGCCTGCCGTTCTCACCCAGGAAGAACGCCCATTCCAGCCGCCATTTCTTGCTTCGACTCATAGGCAGTCATGCTCCGGCACATCACGGCCGGGCTTCTTGCCCTCCGGGGGCTTGTGCTCGGCACACTCCCGTTTTGCGTCCTCCAACCTCTCACGGATGGAAGGCTTCTCCGGCGTTGTCCGCTCTGCATACTCCTGGGCTTTTTCCAATTCTTCGCCGCGTCTGCCGTTGTTGATAACGCCGTCGATCATGCCGTAGTCATCCTCCAGCGTCATTTCAGCGGTGCGGAGAGGATTGTCCTTCTCCGGCTGCTCCGCTGCCACGGCAAAGGCCCGTGTACCATTTCCCATGATAAGATACTTTCCATCATCGGAAATATGGTGGACACCGTAACCGGCCGCCTCCATCTGTTCCCGGCTCATAGCCGTCACCTGAAAGCTGCCCCTCGGTGTCTGCACACGCTCGCCAGTTTCAAAACGGTCTGGCAGATAAGCGAGGTCTTGCTTCTCTGCTGGGACAGGAAGAACAACGATATTGCCATTGATCTGCATAAATCGTTCCGGCGTTTTGAACTGTTCCGTGTATTTCTGAATCAGTTCCGGGGACAGGGAGGCAAAATCTTCCTCACCAAGTCCAACCACCAAAAAAGTCCCTGCTACGATATCATAAATTTCTCCATTTTCATCCCGCAGCCCACGGTTCAGATCAAGCCCGATGAGCTTTCCTTCATCATTGCAGACCAGCGCCACCGGGTCAGAATAGGGATAGGTTGCCCCAATATCACCGCCAACCTCTGCCTGCAGGGAATGAAGGTCGGGGTCGATCTCCTTCACATAGGGTTCCTTCATAGGTTCCACTACAAGCACAGTCATCTTTTCCGAGGCAACCTTCTCCGCAGCGGACAGCATTTCATCCGCATGGGACTTCTCCGGGTCATCCAGAGCGGCCTTGACCTCCGCCGGATCAAAATCAAGAAATTCCTCATAGCCCGTGGCATCCTTGAATTTTTCAATCTCCGAAGGAAGATAGTCTTCCTGCGTCTGTCCCAGCGCCGCCAGCTTTTCATCCAAAGCGGAAATGCGTCCGGCCATCAGATTTTCGTAAAGTTCTTCCTTTGCGGCGTGTGCCTCCGGGTGCTCCGCCGCATACTGCGGATCGTTCTGACGGAAAAACTCGTCCATGTCAAAGGCAATATCCATAGCCCACTCGGATTTTTCTTCTTCGGGAAGATCATCCTGAAAGGTCATCACCCGGTACTCGTCGGGGATACTGCCGCGCTCACCGTCGTAATACTCATGGAAACTGTCACCCGTATCACGCACATAGCCCTGATCCGTGAAGGTGCCGTTTTCCTCCAACGCAACGTCCCGGCCGTAGGCCTCATAGTCGATGTAATTCTGCAAATGCTCTGGCACCTGCATAACGTCCAGTTCTTCGATGTAATAGCGGCCCAGATCGTCATAGTCATGGATATCGGGGTAAACCTCATAGCAATCCAGATTCTCGGTGAGGTTGATGATCTCCTGCAGGCTGCCGCAATGGTCGCCCATTTCCATACCGGCCTGAAACTGTGCGTATTCGCTTTCGCTCATTTCATCCAGCTTCGATGCCAGATAATTCAGCTCGTCCAGATTTTCGTATTCGCCCAGCTTACTGTAAAGGCCGTCCACATAGCAGTCATAGTCCGTGATGAACCATTCCTCATAGGGCTGGCCGAAGTCATCCCTCTGGCCGATCCCGATCCGCTTAAACACTTCCTTCAATTCTTCGGCGGTGGTGGGAAACTTCACCCACTCGCCCACAAGCTCGCCCTCATTGTACTTCCCAAGATTGGTGATAAAGGCGGCAAAGGGATAATCCTTGTTGTGATCGTAATATGGCATATCAGCACCTCCTTACAGTTCCGGCGCAGACTTTTCCTTATGGGGCTGCGCCTTGTTTTTCTCCGCACATTCCTTCTTGCCCTGTTCCAGCCGTTCCCGGATGGAGGGCTTTTTCTCCGGCTCCGCAGGGTGTTCATGGTTCCACTCGTCGCCGGAGAGAGAAATATATCCGTGTTCCGTAAAATAACCCTGTTCCTCCTGCATGGCATACTTGCCAAAAGGAACGGGGTCGATTGCACTCAGAAGCTCCGGGGGCAGCAGCATATCCATGTGCTGTGCCAGATACCGCCAGCCAAGATCGTTCAGATCACGGATATTGGGCTCAAATACGAAATAGTCGATGTTGGCCGCAAACTCCTTGAACTGCTCCGGCGCTGTCAGCTTGAAGGGCGATGCCTGCACCGCCGCCAGCAGCTCCCGGTCCTCCGGGGAGAGGGCAGCCACCGCCGCCCTCACTTCGGGTAAATGTTCCAAAGCCTTATTTTCTGCCATCAGCACCAACCTTTCTTTTCGGAAATTCCAGCTTGAAATTGATATACTTGCCGCCTGTGTCATCCAGGATCACCGCAGCGTCATAGGTCGATTCTTTCTTTTTAGACCACATCCCCTTGACATTGGTACGGCCCTTTTTCAGAAGGTCCGCCGCCATCTTCTTTGTCAGTTCCTTTTTGCGGCTCGTCCAGAAGCGGTCATTTTTCCAGAGAACAAAACCACAGGACCGATCCGAACAAGCAAAGTTTTTCTTGCCCTCATAGACCGGCTGGCCGCAGCGGGGGCAGGTGCCGATCACTTCCTTCTCCGGGGCAAACAGCTTTTTGCCATCCTCGGAAATGCAGGAATAGGTGGATACAATCTCCCGGATCATTGTGCGGATACCGTCCATGAAGGTATCCGGGTCAGCGCCGCCCTTTGCGATCTCCGTCAATTTCTGTTCCCATTCTGCGGTCAGCATGGGAGAGGTCAGCGGCTCCGGCAGGACCGTGACAAGGTTGATACCGGCTTTTGTGGGGATCAGGCTCTTGCCCTTGCGTTCCACAAATCCGGCTGCCACCAGCTTTTCGATGATTGCCGCCCTGGTCGCAGGCGTGCCAAGGCCTTTTCGCTCCGCTTCATCGGGAATATCATCCTTGCCTGTGTTCTCCATAGCGGACAGGAGGGTATCTTCGGTGTAGGGCTTCGGCGGCTGGGTGAAATGCTCGGTAACAGCAACCTCCGCACCATCAAAAGTCTGCCCTTCGGTGAAGTCCGGGAGCGTGCCGCCGTCCCCATCCACAGGCTTTTCTTTCAGGGAGGCACGGAAAATGCGGTCGATTTCCCGCCAGCCTTCGGAGAGGATGCACTTGCCCTTTGCAGTGAAGGAATAGCCGCCGCAGCCGAAAGTTACCGTGACTGCCTCATACACATACGGCTCCGCCGATGCACACAGCAGCTTGCAGCAGACAAGGAGGAACAAATTGCGCTCGCCCAGAGGCAGACCCTTGATATCTGCTTTCTCAACCTCCATCGTGGGGATAATGGCGTGGTGGTCAGATACATCCTTGTCGGAGATCATGGCCTCTACCAACGGGAAGAAGTTGGAGCAGCCATCAAAGGGCGGCAGCTTTGCCGCCAGGTGGATCACGCAGGAGGCCGTTTCTGCCATGTCGGAGGTCAGATACCGGCTGTCCGTACGGGGATAGGTCAGCAGCTTCTTTTCGTAGAGGCTTTGTGCGTAGTCAAGGGTCTGCTTCGCTGTGTATCCAAACAGGCGGTTTGCCTCACGCTGCAAGGTGGTAAGGTCATAGAGCTTCGGCGGCTGTTCCTTCTTCTGCTCCTTCGTGACAGAGGTACAGGTGACGGCCGCACCCTTGCACATAGCCGCTGCCTGTTCCGCCTCTGCCAGATCGGTGAATTTCTCCGACACCGCCTCGGCCCCATCCAGCACCAAGCGCAGCAGATGATATTTTTCCTTGTGAAACAGCGTGATCTTCGCGTCACGCTCCGCCAGCATTGCCAGTGTGGATGTCTGAACACGGCCCACATTCAAGGTGCGGTGATAGAGAACGGAGAAAAGGCGCGTGGCATTGATCCCCACCAGCCAATCCGCTTTCTGGCGGCAGAGGGCAGATTGATACAGGGCTTCATAATCGGCGCCGGGGCGCAGGTCAGAAAAGCCCTCTCGGATAGCGCTGTCCTCCATCGAAGAAATCCAGAGGCGAAGGACCGGCTTGCGGCAGCCGGTCATTTCATACACCAGACGGAAGATCAGTTCCCCTTCACGCCCGGCATCACAGGCATTGACGATGGTATCCACATCGGGGCGGTCCATCAGGGCGGAGAGATTTTCAAAAGCGTCCTCCTTGCCCGGCGCCAACACATAGCGGAAAGGCTCCGGCAGAATGGGAAGATCATCATAGCGCCATTTCTTGAAACGCTCGTCATAGCCCGCCGCATCCATCGGGGATACCAAGTGTCCCACGCACCAGGATACGAGAAGGCCGTTGCCCTCATAAAAGCCGTCGGCTCTGGATGAAGCACCCAGAGCCGACGCGATAGATTTTGCCACGCTCGGTTTTTCTGCGATAATCAGTTTACTCATTCTTTTCCTCCATTTCCTCGTCCTCGGTCAGATATTCTTCTTCATCCTCCAGGTCGAAATCATCCAGGTCAGAAGGGACTTTCTTACCCTGTTTCGGTTTCAGCACCAGGAAATAGACCGCCGCGCCGCCTCCGGCTGCAAGGATCAACAGCACCGCCAGGATCGCCCCGGCATTGCTTTTCTTTTCGGGTTCCGGATTCTCCGGCTCGGTGGGCTCCGCAGCTTTCTGTTCCGCGCCAACACATTCACTAAGGTTCTTTACGCAGACCGGGCAAGCGGTATTGACCGCTCCGGCCTGGCACTTTTCCGTACAGGTGCAGACAATAGGTGTTTCCGCCTTTTCCCCATCCTCCGTAAGTGCCATGAGGTCGGCTTCATCCACCTGGTTCAGAAAATGCACGGTTTCCTCGCCCTCGTCGTCACGGTCGATAATGAGATAGAACACATTGCCGTTCTTCGTTTCTACTGTAATAAACTGCTTGCCACTGGTGGCAGGGCTGCCGATATCGTCAATCAGTGACAGGTTCCCATCCGGCGTCAGGGCGGCACCGCCATTCAAACCGCCGCCCAGCATACCCAGCAGATTTTCCAGAGTTTCCGCATCCAGAGAGAAAGGACCTTCCCCGGAACCAGCCTCGCCGTCACTTACCGTCATGTAGCCGGAATAGACATAGCCGACTTTCTCCGGCAGGATGACCTTCAGCCAGTCTCCGTCCGTGCCGATCACCTTCACGGTCGTTCCGTTTGGAAGCTGGGTGAAGGCGGTGTAGTCCATTCCCGCACCCGTGCGGACATTCAAATTGCCGCCGCCCGTGGTGACAGTACCGGTCTGCCCGGGGTCATTTTCGCCGGAACTGAACTGGATACCATCATCGGTGACGGATACCGTGACCTGGCTGCCTGCCAGAGTGGAAAGCAGATCAGAAACATCACCGGCCGTTTCCTGTTCAGCCATGGACTCCGTGCTTTCCTCACCGCCGCTGGCAAAGGCGGTGACAGAAAAAGCGGCAGTGCTGAGCACCACCGCCAAAAGAGCCGATACCATTTTTGTCATAAAGTTATGCTTCATCCTCGTATCCCTCCGTTTCCTCATTCTCGGTGTTGCCCTCCTGCAGCATGCCTTCCGGCAGAGAGATCATACCGCTGGCATAGGCTTTCAGGAAGGCGGTCAGCTCCTTGTTGTCCATTTTCACGGCTTTCACCATGCGGACGATTTCCAGATTTTCTTCCTCCGCAAGCTGGGCCTCCAGCGCACGAAGGCGTTTCTGCTGTTCCGCGATCTTTTCTTTGGTTTTCGCAATATCGTTGCGGATCTTCTGTGTCGTTGCCATAAATCAAATTACCTCCATATCGTTTTTTAGTTGTAGGGCGGTCGCCCAAAAGCGTAAAAGTGGGATTGCCAGTAGCTTGTGTTGATATCCGCATACTGGATGGGGTCGCCGCAGTGTAGCATTTTTCCACCGCCCACATAGATACCCACATGGGAGACGCCCGGCGTATCGTAAGTACCGACGAAAAAGATCAGGTCGCCGGGTCTTGCGTTGGCAGAGGATACCGGGGTGGAAATATTGTAGAGCCCCTGGGCTCCCAGCCTGCCCGTATTGCAGACGCCGCTTTCTGTCAGCACCCAGGACACGAAACCGCTGCAATCAAAAGAAGTGTTTGGATTGCTGCCACCCCAGACATAAGGATAGCCGATGTACTTCTCCGCCTCGGTAATGAGCGCTGCAAAGGTTTCATCTTCCAGTGCGGAAGGCGGAATATCATAGGTGGTGGGTGGTTTGGTGTACTTGTCTACATAGCCGGAGCCGGGGAACAAATCTTCCCGGTTTCCCAGCGTTGCCATATAGACCGCATACAAGGAAAGTGTTTCTTCGTCCATGATGTAGACCGGCACATGGGAAAGATCGAAGTTTTCCAGCTTCACATTGCAGATATAGTAGTTATACGGTACTTCCACGTCATAGTCATTTCCCTCGCTGTCTGTCCGTGTTTCCGTCCGATAGCGCACTTCCACTTCCACGGTCTGCGTCAGGATGTACTGTTTTTCAAAGAGCATTTGCAGCTCCGCCTGAACCTCGTCGATGGTAAACACCCCTTCATGGAACGCCGTGAGAATGGAAATCAGCACATAGGGGTCATGCTTGATCTCGTCCAGGTCAAAACGGTATTCGTCATATCCGGGGTGCAGAGCCTCATAGTGCTCCAGCTCATATTGAAGCTCCTGCTCCAATTCGCAGTAGGCCGCCTCCGCAGCCAGCATATCCGCATCCTCAGAGAGATAAGAAGAAGTGAATACACCGCCCACGCCGGAGCCCGCCATCATGGAACAGGAAGATACCCCGCCAAACAGCAGAGCAACACAGGCGCCAATGCCGATCACCAGCAGCACCGTCCGGCTATGGTGCTTGATGTAGAGGAATGTTTCCTTGAAGGCGTTCTTTGCTTTCTGCGCCGCACTTTTCGCCGTGGCCGCTGTGTTCTTTGCGGTTTTCTCTGCCTGTCGCAGCTCCTTTGCATAGTTCCGCTTGATCCGCTGTTTCTGCAGAAAGCGGGATACCGGGTTAGAAGCTGCCAATGCAGGATCATCATGCAGTGCCTTTTGGTAAAGGTAGTCGGCGTTTGCCTTAAAAGGAGCCTGCTCTGCCTTCGCCGCGTCACGCCAGGGCTTTGTGCGGTGATGGTGAACGGCGGCACGGACTTTACCTTTTCCGTAGGCAATCCCACGCTCTGTCAACACCTCGCCTTTGTGTCCGGCCTCTACACCCACATTTTCCTGTTCCACCTCATGCACCTTCGCATGGGCGGCGTGGGCGATCTCATGGACCGGTCGGGAAAGTGGATTGTGCCGCAGGCGTCCGTTGGGGCGTTTCTCCACTTCTTCAAAGTGAAGCTGCATCTTGCCTTTTCCGGCTGTCTCGTCAAAAACACGCTCGGTACGGAGAACTTTCTTTTTGGGGATAGCGGCCTTCGCCGCGTCCAGCCGGTCCGCCGCACGGTCGGAACGGTCGATGTACTTCCCAAGTGCGGGATCGGCATATTCTTCCTCGGTGAATTGCAGACGGGAGGACGGGTGCTGCCTTGCGGCAGAACCATCCCGCACTGCCTGGGTATCAGCCTTTTCCGCTTTTCGTGCGGCTTTCCTCTCATGGCGTTCCGCCGCACGCAGGGCAAGGTCAGCCGCAGCGCCAGCGGATTCTTCCGAAGAAGCGGACAGCTCCGTTTCCGGCTCCCGGCTGCTGATATGTTCCACCTCGCCTGTGGCAAGGTTTTCCGATACCGCGCCGTCACGGGTCATTTTCTGCGTGATCTTATCGGTCGCTTTCAGTTCCCTCATAGGCAGTCACCTTCCTTTCCATAGGGGCAGAAGTTACCGCAGGTGCCATTTTCGATCATGGCGATATAGCGGAAAATGGGATAGGCCTGGGGCGGGCAGACCGCATTTCCCAAAGTTTTCAGCCGCAGCGCCCTGTCATCCATGCGCTCGGTCATGCGGGGGATTCCTTCGGGCTCGACGGCCCAGAGGATACGTCCGTCCATCCTTTCGGGAAGCCCATGAGCCATTCCACCCAATCCGGGTTCAGTGCTGCCGTTTCGGACACCGGCTGTTCCTGAGAGATGATCTGCGCCGACAGGTTCCCGTCCTTCTTCGCCGGATCGAAGGCTGATGGCTTCAAGGTTGAGCGGAAACCGTCCGACGCCACCGGGGTCAGATAGAATACCGCCGCCGACAGGCTGAGGCTCCAGATCGCCCCGTTTCGGTTCCTCTTGCGGAATATCCCATTGTCCGACAGGAACACATCCAGGCTTGCCGCGTCCCTGGCGGTGTTGTTGTCGGAGGCAAGGGGTGTGGGAAACATCAGCCGCGACGATAAAAGTTCGCTGGCGCTCATGCCATGCGCCGACACCGCAAGCCGGAAATACGAATGGGAGAACAGCGTATCCCGCTTTTGCCAGGTCAAAGATCGTTTTGTCGAGCCCCATATTGATGAAGCCAGCAACATTTTCCCCAAGCACCCAACGGGGCCGCAGCTCGGTAATAACGCGGCACATTTCCGGCCACAGGTAGCGTTCATCCGCAAAGCCCTTCCGTTTTCCTGCGGTGGAGAAGGGCTGACAGGGAAAGCCGCCTGAGATAACGGTAACTGTTTCAAGTCCTGTTTTTTCAAAAAACGCCTCCTTCGTGAAAGTAGTGATATCCCGGAACCTGGGAACATCCGGCCATCGTGCGGAGAGGACGGAGTGCGGAAAATCCGCCCACTCACACTGGCAGACGGTTTCAAACCCGGCAGCCTCCGCTGCCAGGTCCAGACCGCCAATGCCGGAAAACAGGCTCACATGGGTCAGGTTATTCATGGAGCATCCGCTCCCGGATGGATTTCTCCATTGTATCGTAGGCCCAGGGTGTATCATCCGTGGGTAGCCCCCAGCGCCTGCAAAGGCGTTTCATCCTGCGCTCATAGCCGGACACGCTTTTCTGGATTTTCAAAAGTGCCTTTTCGTCCGCAGCCTCCGCCAGTCTGCGGGTCAAACTGAAATGATAACAATAGAGATCATACAAATCACCGATCAGAAGCCGAAAACTTCCGCTGCCGATCACATATTTTTCATCATTCATGCGCCGTGCCTCCTTTCCCGGTTTCACCAAGTTTTGTCGTCATAATGCTGTAAAGCTCATTATCCTGCGGAAAGTGATCCACAAATGGCAAGATCACATTGCCGAAGAAGATCAACCCCTCGCCGGGGCCTGCGTTGCTGATATGTGCCGCTTGCTGGGTGGAGATATTCAGTCGTTCACAGAGGATTTTCCGATCCCCGCTGGCCTGATTGAGAAGATAGATGAAGTCGCTGTTTTCAAAAATGTTCTCGATCTCCGGGGAGGCAAGAAGGTCCTTGATGTTCTGGGTGATCCCGGTGGGGATACCGCCCCATTTGCGAAAGCGTTTCCAAATCTCCACGCTCCAGGAACCAACCTCGCCACGCAGCAGAAGGTGGAACTCGTCCACGAAGTACCAGGTGGATTTGCCCTGATCCCGGTTTTGGGAAACACGGTTCCATACCTGATCCTGGATCACCAGCATACCCAGGCTTTTGAGCTGCTTTCCCAGCTCCTTGATATCGAAGCAGACAATGCGGTTGTTGATATCCACATTGGTACGGTGGTTAAAAACATTCAAACTGCCATGCACATACAGTTCCAGTGCCGCCGCGATCCGCTGCGCCTCCGGCTCCGGCTGCCGCTTGATCTCGTCATACAAATCTTCCAGCAGCGGCATATTCTCCGGGCGGGGGTCTGCGATATAGGGGCGGTACACGATCCGCACGGCACGGTCAATGACCGTTTTTTCCACTGGCTCCAGACCGTTCCGGCCGCCTGCCGCCAGTTCACAGAACGACAAGATAAAGTCAGATTTCAGCGCCAGCGGGTTATCATCCTCGCTGTAATTGAGGTTGATATCCATAGGGTTCACATACTGCGTGCTGGTTGGAGAGATTTTGATGACCTGTCCTTCCAGACGGTTCACCAGCGGAAAATATTCCGCCTCCGGGTCGCAGATCAGGATATCGTCCTTTGTGTTCAGGAACACACCCACGATAGAGCGCTTTGCGGAAAAGCTCTTGCCGCTGCCGGGTGTGCCTAAGATCATGCCGTTGGGCGTTTTCAGCTTTTTGCGGTCAGCAAGGATCATGTTGCCGGAAGTAGCATTAAGCCCGTAGTAGAGAGCTTCGCCGCCGTGGAAAATCTCCTGTGTGGTGAAGGGAACGAACACCGCCACCGCCGAAGTGGTAAGTCCGCGCTGTATCTTAATGCGGTTGACACCCAGGGGCAGAGCCGATACGAAGCCGTCCTCCTGCTGGAAGTCCAGCCGAACCAGGGAGCAGTTATATTTCTGCGCCACGCTTGCCGCACGGAGAAGGTCATTCTCCAGTTTTTGCTTGCTGTCCGAAAAATTCACCACCAGAAAGGTCATCAAAAACATTCGCTCATTCCGGCTTTGCAGATCACGGAGGATGTTCTTTGCCTCGCCTGCGTAGGTGGCAAGGTCGGTGGGGATGATATCCATATCGAAACCCTCACGCACAGCCTTTTTCTGCGCGTCAATCTTCATACTGTCAATGTCGGTGATCTTTCGCTTGACCGTTTTGATTGCCTCGTTCTGGTCCATGCTGCGGATATGGAGGCTGACAAGCAGCCCGCTGTCCGTATCCAGCAGTTCGGTGAGCATACGGTCATCCATTTCCGGTGCGCTGATCTGCAGAAAGGACACGGCACAGAATTTATCCGCCATCGTGAACTTCCTTGCTTCACCGAAGCGGAAAGAAGAAGGTGCAATAAAATCCTGGACCGACAGGCCGGAAGGGGCAAGCCAGCTCCATTCAAAGGCAAACCGTTCCCCGTCCGGGTGCAGGATGCCGTGGAGCATTTCCAGCCACTCCTTGCCGCCAAGCTCCTTTGCCAAAGCACCCATGACCTTGAAATGGTTAAGGGCGTCCATGACAATCCGGGAAAATCGTGCCCGTGCGGTTTTGCTGTCCCGTGCCTCGATGGTGAGGGTCAGATACTTTGTTTTGATAAGACCGTTGTTGCCCCGTTCAAGCTGCTTGCGGAGCATCTGCGTGTAAAGCTCACGGATATGGTCGAAGTGATCTCCCTGCGCCGCGATCTCGATACGCTTCACAAAATCCTCCCGGTTCATGCGGCGGCTCACAAGGGAGAGCTGCATCCCGATAGAAGCGTCATGGGCGTTATACATATCGCAGAGGGCTTCAAAGATCGCCGTCTGGTCGTCAGGCTTTGCAAGCTGATAATTCACATCCTCGAACTCGATACACTTCGACCAGGTGTGGTCATCCAGCTTGCACAGGCCGTCCGGGTACATCTGGCGGAACGGTAAAGTGTCCTGTGCGGAATGTACCTTGCCGTCGCCTCTGGCGGTTTCCAGAATACGGCTGATCTCACGCTTTTCCGCAGCGGTTAGCTTTACCGTGGGTTTTGCCGCCTGCCGTGCCTGCGGCTCTGGCTTTCGCTTTCTGAACAATGGCTTTCACCTCCTTTTCCGCCTGGGCCTGCCGCTCCAGGGCTGCGTAGAAATTGTTTGTCTGGTAAGGCCGCTCTTTCGTCCGCAGGAACATACAGCGGATGACCTGTCCGGCCACCACCTCCAGGGGTTGACCATGCCGCTCATACATGGCAAGCAGAAAGAACGGGAGCATGACGATAATCATGCAGAACGCGGCGGCACTGTTGCTGGCCGTGCGTCTGAGCAAAAAGAAAAGCGGTACTCCGATGAGTGCCGCCGCTCCGAAACATATAAGCTGCCGTTTGGTAAGCCCAAACAGCACTTTGGATTTTACTTTCGTCAAATCCTTTGGAATGGTTACATACGCCAATTTATCAAGCCTCCTTAATGCGCTCCGAACAGGCTCTTAGAGAGGCTGCCGGTCTTGAACAAGGCGAAGCACAGCAGGACCGTGTAGCCCATGCAGGCCCATATCGCGCCTGAGATATTTCCGTCCGTGGCGATACTCTGTACCAAAACAGAGTAGATTCCCACGCACACCATGATTAGAAATGCCTGGAACGCCAATGCAAACAGGGATTTCAAGTAGTTCTGTCCTGTATGGCTCCAATCCCGGTTCGTCATAGTGGCAAGCGGGATCGGTCCAACGGAAGTCGTCAAATACACCTCAATCATGCGACCATAGATGACAAGCATGATACAGATGGAAAGGGCATTCATGGTAAGCCCCACGAAAAGGGACTGGAACCACAGCCCGAACAGTTCTCCCGTACCCAGGGCTTCAAGCTGCGCCTCCATATCCGTGATGACGCTGCTGATATCAATGGAGGTATTCCCGATGATGACGCCTGCGCTGCTGTTCACAACGCTTTGCCCGACATCGAAGATACCCATGACGATATTCCATGTGTTCGTCACAATGAGAACGGCACAGAAGGTCTTGAAAATCCACTTGAAGAACATCCAGGTGTCTACATCGTGCAGATTATTTTTCTCTGTCACAAGCTGGATCAGCTCATAACACATTACGAATGTCAGGATAACCCCGGCGATTGGAACGATCACCGTTTCAGAGAGGTTTCGGATCATAGAAAAGACGCCGCTGTTCCATGCCAGCGGCGTCTGTCCCACTTCACCGGCGATCTCGCCTACTTTGGTATTGACCGTATCGAACATGCCCGACAGGTTTCCCGTGATTCCCTCGATGAGCAGCCCTCGGAGCCATTCATCGAGTTTGTCGAGTATGCCGCCCATAAGCGATCACCGCCGGACGATCAACCGAACAGGCCGGAGAGCAGAGGTACAAGAGTGATGCCGATGAGGGCGACACCGCCGCCAGCCATCAACTGTTTTATCCCCAACTAGGTGTAAAACTCTGCTCGATGGCGGGCGGCGGCGTACAAAAAATCTATATGGTGTTTTTAAGAGAACCGTCCCGGCGGGACAGGTCAGGCAGTGACCTGTTCCACCTCTGGGATGGGTTTGAGATTAAAATGAATTTCGATAGAAATGTGTCTTGTTTTATCTTCGTCAATGCGCTCATGCACGACGATTTCTTTGATTAAGCGGTTGAGGGTGGCTGCGTCCAGCTCTGTGATATTGGCGTATTCCTGAATGGCTTCCACCCATTGTTTTGCGTCATTGGCAAGCTGGACTTCATCGGACAGCCGCTTTCTGCCCTCGGACACTTTTGCTTTAAGCTCCGCTTGCTCGGTCTGTGTCTTTTCCAGCATGGTGTTGAAATTCTGTTCACTGATACGCCCTGCAATCATATCCTCATAAAGCCGCATTACCATTTTGTCCAGAACCTCAATCCGTTCCTCGTCCCTTGTGAGGGAGCGTTCCATTGCTTCCCGCTGTTCCCGCTGCTCGGCTTCACAGGTATTGGTCAAGCGGTCGGCAACCGCTTCCCCGTCCATCAGGGCGGCTCTGGCACATTCCCGGATTTTCCGCAGCACATGGCTGTAAAGGGTGTCATAATCAATTCGGTGCTGGGTGCAGTGGTTCTTTCCAAAGGCATTGTAGGTTTTGCAGGAGTAAATCTGCTGGGGATGTTTTGCGTTTGTGTAGCGTATCGTCAGTGACTTCCCACACTCACCGCATTTTATCAGTCCGGCAAACAGGCTGATTTCATTGGTCTGCCCCGGACGCTGGCGGGATTTCAGCTTGTTCTGCACAATGTCAAAGCTCATGCGGTCAATCAGCGGTTCATGCTGTCCCTCCACCACAATCCAGTCCTCCGGCTTCTTTTCCCCAATCGTGCCGATTTTGAAACGGTAGTCCTTTTTCTGGGAAGCAATCGCCCCGGTGTAGACGGGATTCATCAAAAGGTCTTTGATAACTGAGAAGTCCCACATATACCGCCCGTTTTCCGGGTCTTTCTTTTCCCATTTGGTGCGGGTATTGCGAAGCCCCCGTTCCCGGTTCCACCATGTGGGGCAGGGGATTTTTTCTTCCTCCAGCCGTCTGCGGATATAGTTCGGACCATGACCGTTTAGGGCATATCCGAAAATCAGCCGCACAATCGGGGCGGTTTCCTCGTCAATGAGCAGATGGTTTTTGTCCTCCGGGTCTTTCCGATACCCAAACGGGGCAAGACACCCGGTAAACTGTCCTTTCTGCGCTTTCAGAAGATAAGAGGAATGGACTTTCTTGGAAATATCCTTGCTGTACATCTCGTTCAGGATATTCTTGAACGGGGCAATATCGTTGTTATCCCGCAGGGTGTCGATACCGTCATTCATGGCGATATAGCGGACACCGTTTCTTGGGAAAAAGTCCTCAATCAAATGCCCGGTTTGCAGATAGTTACGCCCCAGACGGCTGAGGTCTTTCGTGATGACAAGGTTGATCTGCCTGCGCTCAATGGCTCTCAACATTCTCTGTAAATCAGGACGCTCCATATTAAGACCTGTGAAGCCATCGTCCTGATAGACCGCCACAACCTCCCATCCCTGCTTTTCGCAGTATTTTTCCAGCATATCACGCTGGTTTGCGATACTGGCACTTTCGCCTTGCAGGTCATCGTCCTTTGACAGCCTGCAATAGACCGCTGCACGATAGCTCCCGGCAAGTGCCTTTCCGATTGTTCTGTATTCCATTTCGTTCATCATAGCCATTTACCCACACAATCCAGACGGTATCTGGCTCTTTTGAACCTCATCTTCATTATACTTCATATCTTTCTTTTTAGCAAGATATTCTTTCGTATTTGTCTTACCGTATTTCTGGGAAATCAGGCTGACGAACACATCGGTTGCGTCAAGCTCCCCGTCAAACACAGTAGTCACATGAATCTCTGTTTTGTTTTTTGCCATAGGCAGTTATCCTCCATACATGAAAATAGCCAGACAGAGGGTGTCGGCAACGAAGTCCGGCAACGGGCTTCAAAAGACCTTGCAAACAATCTCAATCTGGCGATGGTTACTATTTATACTTTTCTTTTATTTTTCTGTTGTTTTGGTTGTTATAAGGGAGAAAAGCCCGGAAATAAGGGTTTTTCCCCGGCAACCGGCTCGGCAACGGGATAGCAACAGGGGGTGCAACGGGCTGTCATTTTCAGAATGGAAGCTCCATCTGTTCTGTGACCTCCACAAAACCGTCCATTGTTTTTTCAGACGGATTGCCGGAGTCCGTTGCCGGGTTTTCACGCTCCCAGCCCTTTTGTCTGCCATATTCTAAAAACATTCTTGGGTTCGGGAAGTACCGCCAGCGGTCAATGCACTGGTTCATAATCTCGTTGATTTCCCGGATTTCCCATTGCTTCGGCTCGTCAAAGGCATGGTTTAAGGCTTCCTTGTAGAGCTGCTTGGAACAGACCATGCTCCCGGTGTACTTATCAAGATACGCCTGTATCATCCCGGCTTTGGTGTCCTCCGGCATAAAATCCCGCTGGTGTTCTTTGAGATACCGCTGCATGGCGGGGCTGAAAGCCAGCTTGAACCTGCCGCTTCGGTAAATCTCCATCGCTTCCGCCCACATCTGCTCAATATAGGCTCTGGAAGCAGCTTCGTCCTCCAAAATGTGAACCTCGGCTTGCTCCGGGTACACCATGACGGGGATAAAGCGGCGGTTGCCGGAACGGTCAAGGGGCAGGAAGTCAAGGGCATTGGAAGTGCCGCCAAACACGCACTGACGGGGGCGGTCTGCCGGGTGGGTTTCATAGGGTATCTTGTAAACCTCTTTCTGCCGGCTTAAAAATGACTTGATTTCCTCAATGCTCTTGGCGTTTGCGGTTGCCATCATTTCCGACATTTCGATAATCCAGTGACCTTGCAGCTTGCGATACACATTGTCATCGTCCAGCTTTCGCAAATCATCGGAGAACCACTCGTCCCGGACTGCCAGCAGACGGAAGAAGGTGGACTTGCCAGCCCCCTGACCGCCTACCAGACAGAGCATGATTTCAAACTTACACCCCGGCTGAAAGGCTCGTGAGATTGCACCCAGCAGGAACAGCTTCAACGCTTCATAGGTGTAATCGTCTGCGTCAGCCCCCAGAAAGTGCCGCAGACAGAAACGGATTCGTTCTGTCCCGTCCCACACAAGGGCACTTAGGTAGTCCCGGATGGGATGGTACTTGTTTTCATTCGCCACAATCCCGATGGCGTTATCAATCTTTTTCTCATTGGTAAGCCCGTAGGTTTCTTCCAGATAGAGAAGCAGATACTTCATGTCCGTATCGTTCAGGGCGGTGCTTTCTCTGTGGAAGCCGATGGGCTTTATGATGTCCTTGCGGTCAGTTAGAATGTTGTATGCGATAGCCCCGGAAAGCAGAGGGTCACGCTGGAATACGGTCAGGCAGTTCCGGATGCTCTGACGGACACCGCCTTTCTCGGTGGTTTCCAGCCCCGCCTTGATTTCCTCAATGCTCTGGGGCGGCTGCATGGCGTTCATGGTGTTTTTTAGTTCCTGCTGCGTCTGCGGCTGCAAGCTCTGCCATTCGCTGTTCAAGCTGTATCACATCCTTTCCGTAGTCCGTAATCAAAGCCGCTTTTTCCTCTGTCTCCCCGAACAGCAGCACATCCAGCAGATATTCCACTTGGTCTTGCTTCTGTAAGGCTTCCACAAACCGGGGATGAAAGGCTTCCTCCGGGGAGTGCGGGGCGTAGTCCGTTCTCCATGCCATAAGCAAGTGAAGATAATCAGTAAGAATACGGAAGCAACGGTTTTTTGCTTCCTGAAACTGTTCCTCCGGGGATTTCTGCCGGGGCTTGGGCTTTTTTACCTTCCCCGGCGGTTTCCAGTCCTCATAGGAAAGCCCGAAGTCCTGTGCCAGCTGTACGGCAGCTTCTTTCTTTCCCAGCCCATACAGGGCGGCGGCAAAATCAATCACATCCCCATCCGCACCGCAGCCGAAGCAGTGGTAACGCCGATCCAGCTTCATGCTTGGGGTTTTATCGTTATGGAACGGGCAGCAAGCCATCCCGTTCCGGCCTACACGGATTCCATAATGCTCCGCAGCCTGTCTTGTTGTGACGGACTGCTTCACAGCTTCAAATACATTCAAATCTATCCCTCCTTGAAAAAAAGAAAAGCACCTGACATTCTCAATCTGAAAATGGCAAGTGCCTGTTAAAGTTCCATATCCTGTTGTTTGTGTTTTGTCTGCACCGGGGCAGTTCTTTGTGCTTTTTTCTCGTCTGCCTTATCCAGCAAGACTTCTTTGATAGGCTGCTTCTTGGGCGGCTCTTTGCTTTCCTCTGTGCCGGGTGTGGCTTTCCGTACCCAGTAGCGGATGTCCCGCAGTTTCTTCAAGTCCTCCTGTACCTCGGTCAGCGGTACTTTCAGGTCTGCGATTTCGCTGAGAAGCGTTTCCTGCTCCTGTTGCAGCTCCTTTTTCGTTTTATCCTTATCGTCCGGGTGCTTGGCAAGGTAGGCGGCGGCTTTCTCATACCGGGCAACCTCCAGGTGTTCCTGCTTGAACGCTTCCTTTGTTTTCTTGAAAAATATCTTCTGGTACTTCTCATAGACAGGCTTACATTCCTTGCAGTCTGTCCGGCTGGCAAGAATCCCGTCAATCACTTTGCTTCGGGCTTCCTTTGGCTTCATCTGATTGCGGTAATCTGCGGCTGATTTCCCGGAAGATTCCAGAAATGCTTCTAAGTCCTCCACAGTGGAAAGCCCCTTTTGCCGGAGATAGGACAGGGCTTCGCTGACTGCCTTTAAGTCCTGTGAAGTCCCCCGGTTCTGTCCAGCCCTCGTCCAGTCCTTCCGTTCTTCCTTTCGTATCTCCATGTACTTCATCAGCAGATTGGGAAGAAGTGTTGCTTCCTCCGCCGCCTTTTGTGCAAGCAGCTCTTTCCGTTTTTCGCCCAGCTCGGTAATCCAGCCTTTGAGGTTTTGGATAAGCTGCCGGATGGACTTCATCAGATTGTTGGCAGCTCTGATTTCCCGGTTCAGGTTTCCGATATTCGTCTGGATACCCCGCTTTTCCATCTGCCGGACAGCAGCTCCCTCATGGACAGTAGGGACTATATCAAGCCCCTGTCTGGCATAGGAACGCAAGTCCACACGCTCCGGGCGGTCATTGGCTTCCAGATAGCGGTTCTGGATGACCTCCCATTCATGCCGCCAGATTTCACAATATTTCTGGTCGTTCCAGTCCACCGTATCCTCCTTGTGGCTTTTCCACCTGCCAGATGGCAGCTTTATCCGTTCCCCATTCTCGTCAAGGTCATAAACCTTGCGGCTCTTGGGAAGCCATTTCCCATGTTCGTCCATTGCCCTCATAGTCAGCAGGACATGGGCGTGGGGATTGTGTCCCGGCGGATGAGGGTCATGGATGGCAAAGTCAGCAATCATGCCTTTGGAAACAAACTGCTTCTGGCAAAACTCCCGGACAAGGACAGCATACTGGTCGGGCGGTATCTCTCTGGGGATGGTAAGCACCCACCGCCTTGCAAGCTGGGAGTTCCATTGTTTTTCCACCGCTTCGGCGGCGTTCCACAAGGTATTGCGGTCTGCATATTCCTGTGGGGCATTTGCCGGGAGCAGGATTTCATTGTGGACGATACCACGCTTTTCCGGGTAGTGCTTCACTTGCTGGTCGTATTCACAGAACAGCTTTTCGCCGCTCTGGTAAGCAGCGGCGGCAACAGCAGACTGCCGCTGGCTGCGCTGCACAATCGTGATTTCGTTGTGTGGACAGGGCATTTCGTGTTCCTCCTTTCGCTAATTGGTGGATGGGGTGGCGTTTTACCACCTCATTTTGGGCAGAAAAAAAGCAGGAGACCTTTTTTCAGATTTCCTGCTCGATGTGCCGCTGTGTGGGCGGCGGGTATTTAGTTGTAAAAGTTCGGGACAAGTTGACCCGATGAGTGAATGATAAATAGAAAATTTGCAAAGACTATTGACATTTTTCCAAAATATCTTTCAGTTGAGCAGTCAACACATCTTCTTGACCGAGAAGCACATCTTTTTCATATACAATGGTATTCCACAGATTGCTGAGTTCTGCGGAAATTTCAGGGCTATCACAAAATTCGTGTGCCACCCAAATATTGCTGGCTATCGCTTCTGGGGCGCCATCAATGGACAGACCTTTATCTTTGATTGTATCAATCGCACGAGAAATATATTTATCAAATTGTGCTGCTCGACTTTCTGTATGTGACTTGTCGCTCACATAGTGTCCAATAAAAAAGGAAATTGCAAATCCAGCGATGATGAACACGATAGTCAATGCTGTACCTATTCTTTTCATACTTCCAACTCCTTTGTCAAATTCAAGAACTATTTTTTATTGCTTCCTATCCAGTAACATCCTGCTCCGATTACCGCTGATAAAAATTCAATTCCTTTCAAATACATATCGTAGTTTGTATATCCGATAATTGGACCAGATAAAACATAAATTATAACAAACACAATAACTGTAACTATTGCTCTCTTAGCAGTGTCCTTCACTTTTATTCCCTCCATAACTTCGACATTGTTGCTATGAAATTTTCTTTTCATCATCTCTCGGTGGTCGGACATAACATAACATTTCTTTTTCACAAGCACCAAATTTTGAGAAATTGGATTTCGCTTCTTTTAGTGTTATTCCATGATTAGAGTCGCTTGGTTCGTTATCAGAAGCAATGAACGGGTCATTCTCCCAAAAACAAACGGGACAGATATACCCACAATCTTCATTTGCCGGAACATTATAGGTAAAATATCCGCAGCAAGGACATTGGTATTTTTTCATATAAACCTCCCGTTTAAGCCTTGACCTCAAATTCCTGATTTATTGCTGACTTCATTATACTTCATTGCCTATCGAAAAGATAGCATATTTTATGAAACTTGTCGGCTGGGAACAGCTTGCAACGCAAGGTGTCCCCAGATGGCAAGTCCACAAAAGGGTAGCTGGCGGCAGCCAGCGCAGGGGAAGCGTAGCGTCCCCTGTATGATTTGGAGCAGACCATGACTGCGGAAAATCACAGCCCTCCGGCTAGGAGCCTTCGGAGAACGCAATGCACCAACCTCTGGGTGGTGTATAATTGCGCCCTTAGTAAACTAAGGGGTTTCCAGCTTCTCCCGTTCCAACAGTTTTTTCAATAGTTCCTGCGTGTCCTGCCTGTGAAAAATGAGTTTCAACAACAGCATGACATCATCATCTGTCAGGCGTTCCGGCTCTTGCAGAAAACTTTCCAGCATACCGCCACGAGTACAGAGCCGGTGCGTCCGTTCCTTTCGGGTAAGCTGCTTTAACTGGTGCTGCAATGCCTTTTCATCATTGATGGCTTTCCGCAGTTTCTTTTCGCTTTTCTCCAGCTCCCGGTTTATCTTTTCCAGCTTTGAGGTATCAGGCAAGGGCAGCGTCCTCCTTTCCCGGTATCAGCACATAAATCCTGTTTGGTTCTCCAACGCCCTGACGCACCCGCATGATAAGTCCGGCGGTTTCCAGTTCATTCAGAGAACGCTTGACCGTCATGGGACTGCGGGACAGGACTGCGGCAATGGCTGTGACAGGGAAGCAGACAAACAGGATTCCGTTCTCGTCCTCCTGACCTTTGGAGAGCATAGCGTCCAGCATCCGGCAGTACATGACCTTTGCGGTGCTGCTGACTGGAAATCCTGTCAACGCTCTGGGAAAGGGCATACAGGGCGGCAATGGTGTGTCTATCGTCATAAATTCAAAATTCATTCGGTGTGCTCCTCCTTTTTCTTTGCTCGTTTGGATAAATAACGGGGGCAGTCAATCACAACCGCCCGGAAGCTCTGCCTGCACCCATGCTGGCATTTCCGGCATAATTCGTTGTAAGTGACACGCCCCCGGTCATTGAGGTAAAAGGAAAGCTCATGCTTCCTCTTTTTACTCATTCTCGGCATATTGTGTTTCCTCCCGTTTTAGTGTATGGTTTCGGGGCGATTTTCGGCAAAATTACAGCCATAGAGCCGATTAAAATCTCCCGAAGTATCAGCGATAGGGTAGACTATCCCCCTATCAGATTGTCGTGTTTCGGTATCATTTCGGTGTCAGTTCGCCAGTTCTCCCCGGTGTCGTTCCTCCCCTGAATCTCACAGCGGCGTATCGCTCCCTTTGGTACGCTCGTTTCGGTCAGGGTTCCTCCACATCCCTGCCAAAAGTCATGGCACTACATCGCCGGGGAAGCATATCCCACACAGGCTGGTCATTCGATTGGAATAATCCATCGATGAACTACCTGTATCATAGAACATTTTTGTGCCCTGTGCCGTATGTCCACAAAGTAGGAATTAGGGGTAAAAATCAGAAATTTCCACGATTGCGGAAAGTGTGATATAATCCAGATAAGCGGCAGCAATGAAACCATTGGAAAGGAGCGCGCGCCCATGAAAGGAGCAACAAGCATACAGGAACGCCTTTGGGAACTCCGCAAGGACAAAGGCTTAAATCTGGAAGAACTATCAAAGCTGACAGGCATTTCCAAATCAGCTCTTGGAAGTTATGAAAAAGAGGATTTTAAGGAAATCAATCATGGCAACCTTATCACGCTGGCAGACTTCTATGGGGTCTCTGTTGATTATCTACTGTGCCGGACAGAGAACAGGGAGCAGATCAACACACCATTGACGGAGCTGCATTTGAATGATGAGATGGTGGCACTGCTGAAAAGCGGTCGGATTAACAACCGTCTGCTCTGTGAGCTTGCTACACATAAAGATTTCATCAAGTTTCTTGCAGACATTGAGATTTATGTGGACGGGATTGCTACCATGCAGATTCAAAACCTCAATGCACTTGTCGATACCGTCCGGCATGAAATCATTGAACGGTATCGCCCAGGCGAAGATGACCCGCATTTGAAAGTGCTGCAAGCCGCCTATATCAGTGATGATGAGTATTTCAGTCACATGGTTCTGGATGACCTCAACCTGATTATCCGGGATATTCGGGAAGCCCACAAAAAGGACAGTGAGAGTGCGCCCCAGACCACCGTTGCCGATGAATTGAAAGAAAATCTCGAAGCAGTCGAAAATTTCAAGGGCAGCCGGGATGAAAAGCTGGTTGTCCTTTACTGCAAGCAGCTTGGTATCAACTATAAAAATCTGTCAGACGAAGAATTTCGCTGGCTGATTCGGATTCTCAAAAAATCAAAGAAAATGGGAACGCCTATCAGCCAGAGGAAAAAACGATAAAGAAAAACCGCTGTTGCATGGTTTGTTAGCTTCCATGTAGCAGCGGTTTTTGCTGTGGTTATTATTTCATTCGTTTTCTTAATATCCGGCGATAATTTGTTTCTCCCTTTGGTGCGTCCTGTATAATTTCCAACACACCATCTTCAAGCATTTTATCAATGCGATTAGAAATCCATACATCACTAATTCCAAGTTGATATTTTCCTAAAACATTACCTATAACAATAGCCATTTTGAATTGCTCTGGCTGTTCCGCAATTTCACGAAGAATGAAACTATCATATATATCTTCTGAAACACTTTGCAATTTACCATTTAGCATTGCACGCAAAGGTGCATTTTCATTTTGAAGTTGATTCCATTTCATAGCACAAGCTGAAAGAAATACAGGCTTAGCTTTTTCTTGTAGAGTTATATATTTTCCCCATTCGCCAGGAGAAACCTCACCCCATGCTATTTTGGATGTCATAGTATTTTCTTTTCCATATTCCCAGGCAGGTAACTTAACCAAATAAATTGTTGTCTGACAGTTTAATGGTCGAAGTTGTTTCATAAGCCAGTACATACCGCAAAGTTCATCCGGATTATAGCTATACCAAATACGAACTTCTTCCCCAGCTACATATCGTTCAATAACCGAAGACAATGTAGTTTTAATTTTCTGTATTTTTTCTTCAACCTGATAGTCTAAATCCTCTACAAACCAGACAGACAGCATTTTCTTGAGAACATTTTTCCGCTGTTCGCCAATTCCATTATCAGAAATATCTCCCACACTAAGAGCCATATCAAAACAATAAACATCACTGCTCTTGCCTCCCAATGGAATAGCATTCTCCCAAGCAATATGTTCTTGTTCCTGTGCTTGAATTTGTGCTTCTTTCATTTCATCTGAAGATGGAACACTCCCATCTTCGTGCCTCATAAAGACCGAAACTGCACTTCCTCTATACTTTCCCTTACCGTAAGTTTGGGCAATTTTCAAACTTCCACAGGCACTTTCACCAAATACAATTTCAATCATCTTATATACCTCCGATTTAATTACTCCCGTATGAATAAATTATATCATGCAAAACAATTTCTTCTGCCCGGTTGTGAATGTTATTACAACGCTGCACCCATTCCATTTGTTGAGTTCGCTTCAATTCCTCTGTCACGCCCTCGGTGGCTTTCATCTGCTCCATGATAGTGTCTAACCGTTCCTGTGCCTGTTCGTTCAGGTCTGCAAGATATGTCCACAATTCTCCGGTCAGTATCAATGTATTCAATCTGGCTGGGTGGACTTCCCTTAAATATTCCCGGTGCATCCGTCCGTACTTTCCGATAGGGCGGTGTTCCTCCGGCAGTTTCAAGTCCGGGATGTAGTAATCTCCGACAAGGATATAATCAATTCCGTTTTCCGTTATTCTTGGTTTCAATTCTCTCATGTTCCTTACCTCCTGTGGAAGCAGGCTCGTCTGGTACTAACTCAATCACATCGGTAATCTCACAATTCAGCGTTTCACAGATACGGGCTAATGTGTCCATGCTGATGTGCTTTCCCTCTTTGCTCATGTTGGCAATCATATTCGTTGTCATACCAGCGGCAAGCCTTAAATCCTCTTTCCTCATATCACGCTCTAACAGTGTGTGCCAGAGTGGTTTATAGCTGATGTGCATATTGCTTTCCTGCCTTTCTATCCATACCACCGGGGCGGCTGCCCCGGCAGGAACTTTTCTCTTATTATAGCACCAATCTTGTGAAATCACAATTTATTCTTGCATCCTGCCGCTGATACCGTCTGGATTGTGTTTTTCCTTTCTTTTTGTTCCCTTTAATTAGCCATGAACTGTTTCATACCCTGGCTTTTGGAAGCAGGGTTGTCCTGGCCATAACCTTCCAGAAGGTTGATAACGCCCCAGATACCAAGACCTGCGCCCAGGGCCACTACGAGAGTCTGCAAAACACCAACTGCACTGTTGAAAAATGCCATAAAATAATCCTCCTAAAAAATGTTTTTGATTTTGGGTTAAGTTGTTGCGTCAATCTCGTACACATCGAAGGTGTCCGTGGGTTTTACCACGGTACGCTGCTTCTTCATGTACCGTTCCATGTCAAAGACATTTTTAGGGTCGGCGTCGGCCGTGTATCTGTAATTCGGGTGTCGGGTGAGGTCGTACTTGTCCGAAAGGAACGGGCGCACGCCCCGCAGCATGAAGATACACTTGCCGCCGTCCATCACTGCCAATTCGTCCTGGGTCATCAACTCCTTTCCTAATTTCTGATAACTGAGGCCGTGGGAAACCTGGCTGCCCCGGTTTTCGGACTGGTTATAGAGATCAATGGTCTCTTTCCCCAGCAGCTCCGAAATTTCCTTGAGCGTGGATTTCTCCTTGCCTCCCAAAAACAAAGTGCTGTCACAGTTACCGACGATGGTATCCGCCGCATCCTTGTAGATGGTCTTTAACTGGCTCTGCGACTGCAAAATAATAGAAGCCGATATCTCACGGCTTCGGATGGTGGCGATCAGCTTATCGAAGTTCGGTATCTGGCCGATGTTGGCAAACTCGTCCAGGATCAGACGGACATGGACAGGCAGCCGCCCGCCGTAGAAGTCATCCGCCTTGTCGCAGAGCAGATTGAAAAGCTGACTATACATGAGGGCGGCCACGAAATTGAAAGTGCTGTCCGTATCTGACAGGATCACAAACAGCGCCGTCTTTTGGTCGCCCAGGGTATCCAGTTCCAGTTCGTCATATTCCATCAGGTCCCGCAGCTCCTTGATATCGAAGGGAGCAAGCCGGGCACCGCAGGAAATGAGGATGGATTTTAAGGTTTTGCCCGCCGCCATCTTGAATTTGCGGTACTGCTTGACGGCGAAGTGGTCCGGCTCCCGTTCCTCCAACTGAGAAAAGAGCAGGTCCACCGGGCTTTGATAAGTTTCGTCATCCTCTCTGGCTTCACTGGCATTGATAAGGTCCAGAAGTGTGATGAAGTTCTTTTCTTCCTCCGTGGCCTCATACCAGATGTAGCCGATCAGTGCGGAATAATAGAGGCGTTCTGCTTTGACCCAGAAATCTTCCGAAGATTTTTCGCCTTCGCCCTTCGTGTTCATAATCAGGGCGTTCACCAGCTTTAAGATATCTTTCTCTGATCGGATATAAGCCAGCGGATTGTATTTCATGGATTTTCGGAAGTTTATCAGGTTGAGGCACTTGATACGGTATTTCTTCCGTTCCAGGAAAGCGCCGATCTCCGGCAGCAAGGTTCCTTTCGGATCAGTGCAGACATAGGACGAATGAGCTTGCAGCAGCGACGGCTTACAGAAGAACCGCGTCTTGCCGCTGCCGGAACCGCCGATCACCAGAATGTTTTTATTTCTGGCATACTTCGGCTGCTTTGGACGGCTCGCCATCGTAATCCGTTCCGTCTGCGTCATGGGGATGTTCTGGAAAAAGTCCTTGTCCATGTAGGGAGCGATATCTGCCGCCGTACCCCAGCGGGCAGAACCATACTCGATCCCGTGGCGATACTTCTTAGCGTTCTTGCCTTTCAGGTAGACCGCCATGCGAAGGATCACCGCACCGGCTATGCCGATCAGCAGGTCCGTGGGATGGAAACTGAGCCACGGGGAGGAAAGGGCTGCCGTGAAGCCGTCCCCAATGGAGAGCAGCTTGCCGGAAAGGTCAGCACCGGGCGCAAGCCGGAAAGCCTGTGCCAGCTTATCGAAGGGATACACGAACAGAAGATACGGGAGATTCAGCAAAAACAGTTTTTTCATGTTCATCTCTGCACGCTCCGATCTTTGACCTTTACTTTCTCCCGGTCAATGGTGCGGTGTTCCGTTTTCTCCGCGGCCTGTTCCTTCGCCTGGGTCAGCCGCTCCCGAATGGAGGGCTTTTCCTCACGGCTTATTTTCCGGCTGGCAAACTCCTGAAATGCCGCTGTGATGGCGTCTGCATCCCGGCTTTTGAAAAAGACCAGGTAACGGGGCTGCTCTGCGGCGGTGTCCTTCTTCAAGGCAAAATCCACATGGTATTTCTTCGCCACACGGGAGAAAGCCTTGATATTCTTGTCGCTGATCTCGATATTGGCAAGACCGGCGTTCTGGCTGGCAAGCTGTTTAAGGCTCTGCCTGCCGCGATAGATTTTTGGCTTCTGGCTTTTCTGAATTTCCTCCAGAAATTTTTTAACGGCCTTTTCAAAGACCTGTTCGCTTAACTTGGCTCCGTCAACAATGAGTGTTACGGCGCCCCGCGTTACTTCCTCCTGCATTTAGCCTCGCCCCCTTTGCCCGTCCCCGTACATATCGTGCTGCACCAGGGAAGAATAGTAGCTGTTGATGGTGGTCGGAGCGTTATACAGCGCCGCCAGAAGGTATTTCTTGATATTGCGGACATAGGTGGTGTTGTCCTTCATGCAGTCCATAACATACTGAACATGGGAACTGTCCAGCTTCATAAACCGGGACTTTACCACCTCCGCCGGATAATCGTCTCCGGCAATGCGGATGACTTTGCGGGCAGAACACACGGTATCCACGATCAGGTCAACGATCTCGTCAAGCTGCTCACGGTCGATGTGGCTGTCCTGCACCAGATAGCTGTACTCGATGTTATCCAAAATCACTTCACGATAACATTCTCTGGCTCCCATCCGATCCGTTCCCATCCTTGCCCCTGCGGGGGTAGGGGGATTTGATTGGATAGGATTTGATATCTCCGTACTTGATAAATCAGTCTTTGTTTGATTAGTATTTAATTGTGCGGGGTTTTCCGTACACGGTTCTGCCGTATCCGGGACACCCATATCCGGGTTTTCCGTATATGGCTTTGCCGTACCCGGCAAAGGCGTACCTGGGCTTGACGGCGGTTCGCACTGAGGCATTTCGTAAATCACATACTCGGTATCCGTGATCTTGCCTTTTTCATCCCGAAGCTGGGTGCGCCGGATATACCCGTGGTTTTCCAGCTCCTTCAATGCCGCACCGATGCTGTCCACACCTTCCCGGCAGATCGCCGCAAGACCTCTGGTGGTGTAATTCCACTCGTCAGGGAGCGACAACATCATGGACAGCAGCCCTTTGGATTTCAGGGTCAGCGTCCGATCTTTCAAGTGATGGTTCGACATGACCGTATAATCACGGGTCTTTTCAATACGAAAAACAGCCATCTTCGCACCTCCTTCCTGTGAAAATAAAAAGTGTTGATTTTAAGCGGTTTATCCGTCTGTATGCCTCCGTTACCTTCTACATAGGAAAACATCCACGCCCTGTTCAGAACGCAAGCCACAGAGGAAGAAACAGAAGATATCCCACTGATTTTGATACAGTTTTCAGTCGGCTACCTCTCACGGCCTTTATGGTCATAGTGGAGATCGCCAGAAAGCACCTTCGCATGGTTACGGATTTTGATATGACCCTTTTCCTGATTCTCCAAAGCCTTGCTGTATCCGGCGTCAGTCAGGAACAGGCGCATTTTCTCACCCTTCCAGCCAACAGGCGAGTCATGGGTAAGAACATCAAAGACGATCATGTGTCTGGTCGCCGGGTCGAAACGCTCCAAAGCCATAATGTCATGGCCGGATAACTTCTGCGCCCCGGATTGCTGTCTGGCCTCTGCCAGCATTTCTCCGATGGTGCGGGCTTTCTCCGGCAGACGGTATTCGGCCTGCACCTTGCGGATTAAATCCATGCACTCCTGATCCGACAGTGGGCGGAGCTTGTCCAGAAGGCTTTCTGCCGTTTCTTTTACTGCCTGGTTCGGCGCATAGCGCCATGTCATGTAAATCTCATTCAGGGCAGCGTTCTGATTGGTACTTTCAATCTGAAGCACCATCCTCATTTCTGCTTCTGTCAATTTCATTGCCAGCCTCCTTCAAAATGGGTATAAAAAAACGCCATAGGTTTTTTGAGCCTACAGCGTTTCTTGCGATATTCACAATTCCAAACTTTCCAGCCACTCGTCAAAAGATTTTTTGGAGACGCGGATCGCATTTCCTATGCGGACGATTCTGAACTCCTCCTGCTTGACGAGCTGATATGCGGTTGTGCGGCCAATGTTGAGCATGGCCGCAATCTGTTCCACGGTATATGTGCGCGGTTCCGGCAGTGACTTTTTCTCTTTCTTGTCCATAGTAACCTCCATGTATTTGCCTTGTCATTTTGACTAAGGGAGTGAAGAATGGCAGTAGCAATCGGCTTTGGCTGGGTGTCCTCTTGCTAAGAATTTGCTAATAGGACCACCCAACGGACACATAAAACTGCGTCAGAATAGGTGTTTTGCACCATAAAGTTCGTTTACTACAAGTCATTCTGCGTAAGGGATGATATTGGAAGTTACATCCGAACCGTGTATCACATGGTAAGCCATACTCCTAAGCATGGGGCCGGAGGTTCAAATCCTCTCTGGGACGCCAGCTAACAACGCCGAAAGCCTTTGTTTTCAAGGGTTTTCGGCTTTTCTTATATAAAAAGCTGTGAAAAAGTTCTTTCACTGTATGGGATAAAATTCTACTCCAAAATTTGATTTTTGACAACCCCTCCAGAATCGAACGGTTGTTATAAGTCAAAAACGCCAGCTAATGTTTAGCAGAAAACGGTATGGGCGAGATCACCCGTGCATTGGTTGGTGTACGAAGAAGGTTATGCGTAAAGTGGGGCTTCGTTGATATGGATGCGTATGAACAAGAATGCCGCTTCTGCTATTTTGCCCGATGTCCTGACGAAAAGACGGATATGGCTTTCCGCAGCATTCCGCTGACAACAGAAAGTTTTCCGTAGAAAGAAGGTGGTGAAGCCGTGTGAGTTTTGATTATTTTTACGGTCAGCAAGGCGTGGATTTACTTTCCACCGTCCATGAGGGCGCAACCGTCCGGGCGATGGAGAAGAAAGGCATACGCACCGGAAAGGGCGAGTTCAACCGCTGAATCAAAGCCACCAACGCCGTTATTCGAGACATCAAGAAGAAAATCACTTCGCTTATGGGCTGGATAGCGGATATGAAAGCAGAGCTTGCCAAGCCGCAGGCACCCGACCTTGTTTCTCTGCTGAACGCCTATTACACCCAGCGCAAAGCCAGGGCGTATTCCCAGAAAGGCAAAATCAGCAACCTAAAGGAGCTGAACGATACCTTCAATTATCTCCGGGCAAACGGCATTTATTCCCTTGAAGATTTGGAACACCGTGTCAGCGAACACAGTGCTGCCACAGAGAGCTTGAAGGTTGGACGCTGATGAATGGATTGATTTTCCTTGCGGTTTAGAGTACAATAAAATTGTCGAAATTACTCAAAACAGTTCAAGGAATAACACCTATTACGAATTACGCTATCGCACAGGAGACTGCTTTCATGCTTAAACAAGGCCTTTACGAGCAAGTAGTGAATACCGAAATCAAAGATGAGCTGCGTCAGCTTCCGGAAGGCAGCAAGCATATCGAGAAAATCGATGCTGCCGAGTCCTCCGCGGTCTTAACGCAGTACCTGTCCGAAGTCGTTCACAAAGGTCTTGACCGCATTGCGGGTGACGATATTTCTGCGCAGCTAAATCTGGTCAACAAAATTGTTGATCTGATTTCGCAGGAGACAGCGCAGGACGACCTGCGCGATTTTACTGTGGACGATGAGGGCGAGCAGTTATTCGCATTGCTGTCCCGCGATGATCCTATGATGCGCATCGGCCAGAAAAAAGCAAAGGACCTCCCTCGCCCCGAAACATCGATTGCGCAAAGCAGCTTATTTACCGGAGCAGTTCATGAGCCGCAGATGTTTTCCGAGCTGAAGAAAGAAATCGCCTCCGCAGACCGCATTGATATGCTGGTTTCGTTTGTCAAATGGAGCGGTCTTCGTTTAATCATCGATGATCTTCAGCATTTTGCGGAACGCAGCGGCAGGCTCCGCGTTATTACGACAACATATATGGGCGCAACGGATGTGAAAGCGGTGGAGGCGCTTCGCAAGCTCCCCAACACAGAAATCCGTGTATCTTACGATACCGAGCGTACCAGACTTCATGCAAAGGCGTATATGTTCTATCGTGAAACCGGCTTTACTACGGCGTATGTCGGTTCTTCCAACCTCTCCAATCCGGCTATGTCCAGCGGACTGGAATGGAATGTTAAGCTGACAACCAAGGATATGCTGCCAACCATTCAGAAGATGGAAGCAACCTTCGATAGTTATTGGAACACCGCCAGTTTTGAAGTCTATGAGGACGGGTGCAGGGAAAGACTGGAGCGTGCACTGTCAACAAACGGAAATGCCAATCCGACAAGCGAGATGCAGTTCGTTTTCGATATTCAACCCTACCCATACCAGCAGGAGATTTTGGATCGCCTGCAGGCAGAGCGCGAGGTTCGCGGCTATTACCGCAATCTTGTCGTTGCAGCAACCGGCACCGGAAAAACCTTAATCTCTGCCTTTGATTACCGACGGTTCTGCAAAGCCTTCTCCGGTTCGAAGCCCCGTTTGCTGTTTGTCGTTCATCGAGAGGAAATTCTGAAACAGAGCCGAAGTGCCTTCCGCGCTGTATTAAAGGACCCCAATTTCGGAGAGCTTTTTGTGGGCAGCTTCAAGCCGGGCAGTCTGGAGCATCTATTTATTTCAGTGCAGACATTAGCTTCTCAGAAGCTGTATGACTTTCTCCCGGAGGACTATTACGATTTCATCATTGTGGACGAGTTCCATCATGCAGCAGCACCTACCTATCAAGGACTGCTGAACCACTTCAAGCCGAAAATCTTATTGGGTCTGACCGCAACGCCGGAACGCATGGATGGAAAAAACGTTCTGGATTACTTCAATGGCCGCATTGCATCTGAAATCCGACTGCCGGAGGCGATCGAGCGCAAGCTGCTCTGCCCATTTCAATATTTCGGCGTTTCCGATGATGTTGACCTGTCCAATATTCGCTGGACGCGCGGCGGTTATGATAAAGCTGAGCTTAACAACGTATTTTCTCTGAACCGTGCTGTCGCTGAAAAGCGCGCCGGCCATATTGTCAATTCTCTCTACCGGTATGTAACCGACATCAATACGGTTCGTGGTCTTGGGTTTTGCGTCTCTGTCGAGCATGCTAAATTCATGGAATCGTATTTTCTATCAAAGGGTATTCCCTGCATGTCGCTTACCGCTAATTCCAGCGATAAGGAACGAACTGAAGCCAGACAGCGTCTGGTCTCCGGTGAAATCCGCTTTATCTTTGTTGTAGATTTGTATAACGAGGGCGTTGATATTCCCGAAATTGACACCATTCTCTTTCTGCGCCCTACCGAGTCGCTCACGATTTTCCTACAGCAGCTCGGCCGCGGTCTGCGTCTCTCGGAAGGAAAAGACTGCCTGACCGTTTTGGACTTTATCGGTCAGGCAAACAAGAAATACAATTTTGAAGAAAAGTTTGCTGCACTGCTCTCTCACAGCAATCACAGCATGCAGTACGAGGTGAAAAAGAGCTTTGTATCACTGCCAAAGGGCTGCTATATCCAGCTGGAAAAGAAGGCTTCCGAAGTCATTCTGGCGAATATTCGCCGCTCCTTCGGTGACCGTGCCGGTCTGATTGCGCGTATCGAAAGCTTCACACAGGACAGCGGCCTTTCCCTTTCCTTGAAGAATTTCATCGGCTACTATCACCTCGACCCGCGGTCTATCTACGGTAAATTCTCTTTCTCCCGTCTCTGTGCAGATGCAGGCGTCCTTGATGATTTTATCGAACCTGCCGAAAGCATTCTGACAAAGGCATTCAGCAAGCTGGTTGCCGTGGATTCCCGGCGCTGGATTACGTTCCTGATGGATATTCTTCCTCGCTTCTCCTGTGAACTTGCGGCTTCGCTTTCCGATTTTGAAAAACGTATGCTTCAAATGTTCTACATCACCGTATTTCAGGAGGCGGCAGACTGGCGTTCCCATACTACGCAAGCCAACATGCAGCTGCTCGCGGACAGTCCGATCATGATGCACGAACTGAACGAGCTTCTGTCGTTCAATCTGGAACGTATTGACTTTATCGATCAGCCTGTCCCGCTTGGCTTTGATTGTCCGCTGGACCTGCATTGCACCTATACCAGAGATCAAATTCTGATTGCAATGGACTATATGACGCCGAAAAATGTACGGGAAGGTGTCAAATGGCTGCCGGACAAGCAGGTCGATGTGTTCTTTATCACGCTCAACAAGGCGGACAAGGACTACTCCCCGACTACCATGTACAACGACTATTCGATCAACGAAAGCCTGTTCCATTGGCAAAGTCAAAGCATGACCTCCGATACGGCAGGCACCGGTCAGCGTTATATCAACCACCGGCAGCGCGGCAGCAAGGTCGTTCTCTTTGTGCGGGAGTTCAAGCAGGACAGCATTGGCGCTGCACCGTATACCTGTCTTGGAACGGCAGTCTATGTGAAGCACACCGGCAGCAAGCCAATGAATATTACATGGCATCTGGACCAGCCGATTCCGGCGAAGTATCTTCGCAAGACGAACAAGCTGGTAGTTGGATAAGGAAGGCATTTTATGAAAACAATTCGAGTCGTCGCCGCAGTCATTCGTGATGGCGAAAAAATCTTTGCCACCATGCGCGGCTACGGTGACTTTAAGGGACTGTGGGAGTTCCCCGGCGGAAAAATCGAGCCCGGCGAAACACCGCAGGAGGCCTTAAAAAGAGAAATCCGGGAAGAACTGGCCTCCGAGATTTCGGTTGGCGAGTTGATTGATACCGTTGAATTTGATTATCCGACCTTTCACCTTTCAATGGATTGCTTCTGGTGTCAGCTGATTCGCGGTAATCTTGAACTGTTAGAGGCCGCCGAAGCGCGATGGCTGACCAAGGAAACACTGAAAAGCGTGGATTGGCTGCCGGCTGATTCAGGGCTGATTGAAAAGATTGAGAAAGCGCTCGCTTTGCTGCCGTCTTGAACTGTAATGCAAGGCGGTGCAGCCATCCTCTACGAAGCCTTTCAGGTATTCAAAACGAGGGAATCCATCACGGCAGTCTTGGCGTTGCCCCGCTGGTCGGACTGGATGACGAAAAGGCAGACGCGATACAAAGTAACGCCGAAACTTGTTGACAGCAAAACCGGTTGGATGTATATTGGTTTACACAGAAACCAGACGCAAACCGGTATTATAAATACCGAACTGATGCATTTATTCGTTAATCAGACAGCGAATTACATGAATGTTACAAGAGGAGCATTACTTTGACCCATCTTTTTGCCCTGTCCGCGGCGACCACCGATATTATGAGCATTTCGCTTCGTTCCCGCCTGTCCGCCGCGCGGCTGACGTATATCGACAGCCTGCACGGCGCCTCCCGTCAGCAGAGCTTCACCGCTTCCCTGCTGCTGGACGAGGCGGTGCGCCGCTGTTTCCCGTCCGTGCCGCGCCCGCTCGACATTGCCGCGAACGAGAACGGCAAGCCGTATCTAACCGCCGTGCCGGCTGTTCATTTCAGCCTGTCGCATTCCGCTGCATGGGCAGTCTGTGCGGTGAGCGACCATCCGGTCGGCATAGACATTCAGCAATGCCGCTCCTTCAAACCCAATATTGCCGACCGCTTCTTCCACCCTGATGAGGTACGGTACCTGTCCTCGCTCTCGCCTGCCGAGCGCGAAAACGCGTTCTACACACTGTGGGCGCTCAAGGAAAGCTACGTCAAGGCTGACGGCCGCGGTCTGCGGCTGCTGCGGCAGTTCTGCGTAGATATCGCCTGTCAGCCGCCAGCAATCACCATCGGCGCACCCGGCTCCCTCTTTGTGCCGGATTTCCCCGATCCCGCCTACAGGCTCGGCGTATGCGTGCGCGAAACCGGCGCAGAAGCGCCCAAGCTGACCGTTCTGCGGAATATTTCCGCCGAGTAAAGCGTAAAAAAGAACCGATATCGCAGGATATCGGTTCTTTCAGTCTGTCAAAAAAGTATTATTTTAATTTTTACGCTTCGTGCGGCAGCACGCATAAAATAGAATTTGCGAAGCAAATTCATAAATTCCGGGAGCATGGTCCAGACCACCCTCTCTTGCCGCTATGCGGCAATTCACCTTGTGTATCTCGGAATTTATACAAGGGAAGAAAAAATGTGCCCGTCAGGGCGCGGTTTTTCTTCGATTTCGCTTGAAAGCGTGGTTTCGAGCGAGAGACTGCTCGGAAAACGTTAGTTTTTCGACAGTCTCAAAGAACCGATATCGCAGGATATCGGTTCTTTTTATGTTATTCCGCGTCTTTCGCCTTACGGACCGCTGTTGCCAACTGATCCGAGCAGCTTGTGCCGCGTCCGCTGCACGAAATGCCCTTGAAGTAGCCTTCAATCTGCTCCACGGTCATGCCCTCGACCACGCGGCTGATTGCCTGCAGATTGCCGTTGCAGCCGCCCTTGAAGGATACGTTGTGCACGGTATCGCCGTCCAGATCGAACGAGATGTTCATCGGACATACGCCGTGCGGCTTGTAGTCAAAATGCTGCATGTCTTTCCTTGTCCTCCCTAACTTATCAGAGCAAAGTGCGGATATGCGCCGCTGCCTGCTCGAATGTGCTTACCTCGGTGTAGGACAGCTCACCGACCGGTTTCGGCTTGTCCGTCCAGTTGAGCCACACGCCGTCAATGCCAACATCGAGTGCGCCCTGAATATCGTGCGTGAAGTTGTCGCCGACCATGACGGTCTCCTCCGGCAGACAGCGGCATTTGTGCATCGCCAGCCAGAAAATCGCCGAACCCGGCTTATCCACACCGGCTTCCTCACTCGTAACAAGGCAGTCCACCTTGTCGGCAATGCCGAGGTACTCCAGCTTTTCCATCTGGATATCCGCCAGCATATTGGTGCAGATGGCCACCTTAACGCCCACCGCACGCAGCTCGTCCAAAAACTCAGCCACGCCCGGGCGCAAGGTCATCTTAGCGAACACCGCATTCCAGTACACGCGGAATGCCTCGCGCGAATAGCGAACGGCGTTCAGGCCCATGCGCTCGAGTGCACCCTGTGCAAACAGCACACGGTCATGCGTAGGCGGCATGGCAGGCTGCTGCCGTGCCAGACGCTTGCGGTTGACGCGGAATGCGTCCGCGAACCCCTTGCCTTTGTCTCCAAACGTGCTGATGGCCCACTCCTCCAGCTTTTCGTAGGCGTAGGCGTCCCCGGCCTGAAAGCTGGTGTATAACGTGTCATCCAGATCGAAAAAAACTGCTTTTAATCCCATAAAATCCTCACAAAAGTTTTTCGTTATAGACTGCGCGGCTGCCGCCTACAAACTTCGGACGGCGGCGTGCGCACAGCAGAACGGCTTCGCCGATCTTCTTGGTCTCAATGCGCAGCGGTACGACCACCGGCTTGATGTGCATGCCGATCAGCGTTCCGCCAATGTCCATGCCTGCAGAAGCACTCTGCTTGAGCGACTCAACCGCCACCGGATCATCAAAGCGTTTGTACGCGGTCGTGCCGAACGAACCGCCTGCCTTGGGCTGCGGAACGACGTTGACCTCCTCCAGACCGAACTGCTCTGCCACAGCACGCTCCACGATCAGCGCACGGTTGAGGTGCTCACAGCACTGTGCCGCCAGTTCCACGCCGTGCTCATGCAGTACGCTGTGAATGCCCTCGAATACCGCTTCGGCTACCTCTACACTGGAATGCGTGCCGATCTTCTCGCCCAGGATCTCACTTGACGAGCAGCCGACCACAAACAGGTCGCCGATCTTCAGCTTGGCTGCCTCGCAAACCTGCTCTGCCGCCTTCGCACTTTGTTCTCTGATTTCAGAAAGCTCCATTTTTCATGCCTCCCCTTATAAGAGTACTATTAGTATAACATAAATGTCGGAACTTGTTAAGACCCAACGGCGTATGTTGAGAGTGAGGAGTTAGGAGGTATCGTGATGATATTGCAGGGCGGGGTGAATCATTATCCACTCCTATCTCCTAACTCCTACCTTATACGAAGGGAGCATAACCATGCAGAATCATTTACAGACCAAGGAGAGTATTCCTGCCGGTCTGCTTTCGCTTGCGATGGCCTTTGTGCCGACGCAGGAATTTGATACGCCGTATGATCCGGTGCTGGCGTTCTCGCGCGGCACGATCTTCCCGGCACTCGACAAGCCGTTTCTCGGAGAGGAGGCAGTGCCGCAATGACCGACAAGGCCAAACTGCTCGGGCGCGTGCGCATGTACGATTTCGCGCTTGTTGAGGTGATCGAGTACCTCGACGGCCATCCGGACAACGCTGCCGCGCTCAAATACTACAACGAAATGCGCACGGCGTTTGACAAGGCCGCCGCTGAGTACGAGGATGCATTCGGTCCGCTGACCGCCCGCGAGGTGGATACCTGCAGCGGACATTGGACGTGGATCGACGATCCGTGGCCGTGGGAAGGAGCTGAGGACTGATGTGGTCATACGATAAACGATTGCAGTTTCCGGTAAAGATCAAGAATCCGAATCCGCAGACCGCCAAAATTGTTATCTCTCAGCTTGGCGGCCCGGACGGCGAGCTGGGTGCGTCCATGCGCTATCTCAACCAGCGGTACGCCATGCCGTATAAGGAATGCAAGGGCATTTTGACGGACATCGGCACGGAAGAACTTGCGCACATGGAGATGATCTCCGCTATCGTGTACCAGCTGACGCGTAATCTCACACCTGAGCAGATCAAGGAAGGCGGCTTTGACGCCTACTTTGTCGATCACACGACCGGCATTTACCCGCAGTCGGCCTCCGGTGTGCCGTGGAGCGCCGCAACGTTCCAGTCCAAAGGAGACCCGATCACTGATCTGTTTGAGGATATGGCAGCAGAAGCTACACCTTTACAAGAACAATCCTTTAGGCTTTTCGCACCATTTTAGCGTATATATCGCCACATTTCTGTATATTATCATACGCGGTATACTCATTGAATGATAATTGATCAAAAATTCCAATGAATCTCTATGGGAACCGTTTTCGTGCCCTTTGCGCGCCGACCGACAGTCACATAGTCAATCAGCGTATCGACCATCTCACGGTTCAGGTGCTCAATGTTCATGTACTTCTCGACCAGTGCACGTCGGTTATCTCCGATAGCGATTCGCTCCTCAAGTTCTCGCATCTGCTTTTCGCCATCCTCGATCACATGCTCCAGCCGATCACGCTCTCCGGCAAAATCTTTCGACATAGCAAGATAGTCCTGCTCTGTCAGCAGTCCCTTTACCTTGTCGAGGTACAGATTGCGAATGCCTGTTGTATATTCCTCCTGCTTCTGACGATAGGTGTTGATCTCCTTTTGCAGGCATTTCTTCTGTTTCTGCAAATCCTTGCAGAACGCTACGCTCTCGGCCGCTTCATCCTTATCGAGAAATTCCTGCGCCATCCGGTTCAGCTCTTCCAGTACAGCTTCCTCCAAATGGCTGACCGCAATAAACGCACCGGGACAGGCTTCCACAGAGATATGCCGATTCGGACATTGCAGATAGTGCCGGTCCTGCGTCTTGGAGGACCGAAGCGTATAGCCGCAATATGCGCACCGTGCTTTGCGTGCGAAAATACCAATTTTTCCATCACTGAACGGTCTGCTGCGCTCTGCTCGCCGCCGACATACCTTGTTCCACAGTTCCTGGTCAATAATCGGCTCGTGCGTACCACGCACAACATACCACTGATCTTTCGGACGCGGCTTACACTGCTTGGTTTTATACGACACACTGCCATACTTGCCCTGCACCATATTGCCGATGTAAATTTCATTTTCCAGCATATCCGCAACCGCAAAGTATTTCCACAAGGTGCTGTTTTTGCTCACCGCCTGCTTGTAGCGTAAGCCATGCTGTCGTTTGTACTCGGTGGGATTGGGAATCCCGCGTGTGTTCAAAATACGGGCGATCGAAGTTTTCCCATATCCCTGTGCAAATAGATTGAACACCTCACGGACTACTGCTGCCGCTTCTTCGTCTATCAGCAAATGCCCTTTGCGATCAGGGTCTTTGCGGTAGCCGTACAGTGCAAACGCACCGATATGCAAACCGTTGACACGGCGGTTGGTCAGTACGCTGCGAATATTATCCGACATATCTTCCAGATACCATTCGTTTACAAGACCGTTGATCTGACGTGATTTCTTGTTGCCCTTATTGTCCGTATCCGCATTATCTACAATGCTGACAAAACGGATACCCCAGATGGGAAACAGACCGTGGATATACTTTTCCACCAGTTCCAATTCACGGGTAAAACGTGACTGTGTTTTGCAGAGGATAATATCGAACTTGTGCTGTTCTGCGTCTTTCAGCAGCCGCTTAAACTGCGGCCGCCGCCTGTCTGCACCAGTATAATCATCATCACTGTAAATCTGATAAACTTCCCACCCCTGTTCTTCTGCATACTGCACCAGCATTGCTTTCTGATTCTGAATGCTGCCCGAATCATCGGTCGCACATAGCTTGTTTTTATCTTCCTCGGATAAACGGCAATAAATTGCTGCTTTTTTCATGTTCTATCCCTCATTCAGATAAGAACAAGCTGTTTCCTACTTTTAGTGTAACGCATAACTGCACTTTTGTCATTGCCTTTTCTCCGTAATTTTCGTTTCTGTCCGTTCGATACGATTGATCATCTCTACCCATTTCTCTGTAAATCGTTTCCGGTCGCAGGTTTCCCCTCCATTCTGAAAAACGTGTGTGCAAACCGCTTTGATCTGCTGTTTTGCCATACGGCTTCACCCTTCCTTTCAGAATAGCCTATGTTGCTCTCTGCTAATGTAAAACCCGCCTGCTGCAAAACAGGCGGGGTTTCTCATTCTACTCTCAAATCCAATATTCGTTGCGGTCGCTGTCCATGATGAAATCATGTTCGTGCGAAACCTCGGTCACAACAGACGAGGGCGCGTCCGCCCATGTGCGGAGATTGCCGCTGTAATCGGAAACATCCGGCGAGGTGTCGCGGCCGGTAATCTGGCAGATTGCCTTTGCAAACGTCAGACGGGATACATCACCACTCAAACCCGCATTCGTTTTGGTCACATACGAAACCAGCGAATTCAGCTGACCAGATGCAGCCCAAATACGCAGATAGCCATTCTTCGAGATCGTATAGTTGATCTCGTAATCATCGCCCTCATCCATGCGAGCGGTATCAAATGCGGACGCAGGCAGAACGCCGATAGAAACAAAATACTTTGCTTCTTCCGGAATATCATACTGGTATTTCGGAACGGTAGTCGTGCCGCGCGGCAGCCAAGTGTTGCCGCCGTTAGCAATCAGACGATATACAACCGTGCAGGCTTCCTGCAGGGATACGCGATCATTCGGCCGCCACAGACCGTCCGCGTAACCACCGAACAGCTGATAGTGAATATCCGTCAGCACCGGTGTACCGGACGAACCAGACGAAACGACTTCAATCTCCGGCGAACGGCCCGAAGCCGAACCATTGTCACCCGTAGCCGCGGCAAGATTGGTGTACGTCTTGCCGCCCGCATCGGTCTTGAACTCAACCGTGATTTTCACCACGCGCTTTTCGTTCGGCGCAATGTCACCGAGCTCCAGAGTAAACACTTTGCTCCGAAAACTCCATTTGCTGTTCAAAACACCGTCCATATAGACGTTGTTCTTCAAAACCGGCGTTACCAGTGTGGTATCCAGCGTGTCTTTGAGAATAACCCGTTTCCACATCTGGTTGGAATCGTTGCCAATCGTGATAGTGAATATAGCACGCTTGCAGTCTGCTGGAACGCCGGAGCCTACATTCACCACAGTTTTATCAACCTCTTTGGTTACATAAAACGCTGTGGTGTTGTCCGGCTGTTCTGCCGTGTCAGGAATCGTTACACCCTTGTCCGTTGCAGTGCCGTGACCGTTATCGCCATCAAGCGAAGCAGTGTTGGTAATCGTTGTGCCAGCCGCACTTTCAAGCACCTGCACGTCAAAAGTGATTTCAGCCGATTCACCCGGTTCGAGATCACCTACGAGCACAGACAGCGCATTGCCGCTCAAATGATACAGCGCAAATTCGTTGTTGATATACACGCCGCCTACCAGCTTAACACCAGTCGGGAGCGTATCGGTCATTACGACATTCTTCCATGCGGCAGTTGCCTTGTTGCCGTTCTTTGCAGTGATCGTGTAGGTGAAGGTATCGCCTACATTAGCAGTCGTGACGCTTGCGGACTTGTTGACAATCGGAGCATCTTCGCCCTCGTCAATCTGAACGCCGCCGTCCGGCATGGGCGTTTCCTTGCCATTATCATCGAGGATAGCGGTATTGACAATGAACTTGCCCTGCGAACCATCATCTACGGTTACATCGAAGCTAAGAACGATCTGTGCGCCTGCTGCGATAGCATCCGGCGTGAAGGTGATCGTCTTAGTGTCGGCGTTGTAGGAGTAGTTTACCGTTGCCGAACCATTCTCCTGCACGTTTCCTGCAAAACTTACGCCGTCAGGCAGAACGTCAATCACTTTCATGTTTTCCCAATCAGCGGTAGCTGCTGTACCATTGGAAAGGCGAATGGAGTAGGTAATCGTATCGCCAACTGCTGCGGTGGTCTTGTTTGCGGTCTTATTGCCCGCATGACCGTCTGTCTTACCATCTTCAATGTCCACACCGTTATCTGTACCGCTCTTGTCCGGCGTATTGCTGCCGCTGACGAGGGCGGTATTTTCAATGTGCATACCGTAAGCGTCGCTGTTGACGGTTACATCAAAGCAAATCGCCTTGGTCTGGTTCGGCGCGATCTCACCGAGCGATACGGTCAGGGTCTTGCCGGTATTGTCGTACTGATATTCTGCGGAGTAGCCGTCTACGGTTACATTGCCGCGGAAAGTCAGTCCGTTCGGAATGGCATCGGTCATAACCGCGTCGCGGATATTCACATCCGCACCGGTCGCATTCGCTGCGTTTACGGTGTAGGTGATCGTATCGCCAATCTTGGCAGTGGTTTTGTCTGCGGACTTGGAAACGGTCAGCAGCACATCACCGTCCGCGATTGCTACGCCATCGTCCTTGTCCTGCACCGGGTCTGCATTATCAGAGGTCAGCGTTGCAAGGTTCTGGATGGTGGTGTTGTATGCGGATTCGTTTACCGTTGCAGTGAAACCGATAACCTGCTTTGCGTCCGGCTCAATCGTGCCGACATTGACGGTCAGCAGGCGGGTATTCTCATCGTAGGTGTAATCGTTCGTGTTCTTGCCGTTCAGCGTGACAGAACCATATTCAAAAGTCAGTCCAGCCGGAAGAACATCGGTGATAACGCCGTTCTCAACCGGAACAGTTGCGGTATCATCATCCTTGACGGTCAGCGTGTATGCGATCTTATCGCCCACGCGGGCAGAGGACTTGTTTGCAGTCTTGTCGATCTGTGGCTTGGCCTTGCCGTCACCAACGGTTACGCCGTTGTCCTTGCCACTGGTGTCCGGCATGTTGTCGGACTTCATAACAGCGGTGTTGTAGATAGTCTTGCCGTAAGCGGCGGTATTCACTACCGCAACGAAAGTTACCGTCGCGCTTTTCTCAATACCGAGATCACCGACCTTGACAGTCAGAACGCGGGACGCTTCATCGTAGCTGTAATCGTTGGTCAGCTTGCCGTTCAGCGTAACCGAGCCGTACTGAATATCCAGTCCGTTCGGAATGGTATCGGTCAGCACAGCGTCCTTGATTGCTACACTTGCGAACTCGCCGTTTGCCAGCTTGATGGTGTAAGTCACCTTATCGCCAACATTGGCAGCGGACTTGTCCGCAGTCTTGGTGACTTCCGGCTTGGTCTTGCCGTCACCGATCTCAACGCCCTTGTCCTTGCCCTCGGTGTCCTTGATGTTATCGCCGGAGAGGACAGCGGTGTTGTGTACGGTCTTGCCGTAAGCCGACTTATTGACGGTCACAGCGAAAGTTACGGTGCGGGCAGCGTTCGGCTTCAAATTGCCGATCTGCACAGACAGCTTACGGCTGGTGTTGTCGTAGCTGTATGGATAGGACTTGCCATCCACCTGCACGCTGCCGTCTACGAAGTCAAATTCAGCCGGAATGGTATCTGCCATTTTAGCGTTTTCGATCTCGTAAACAGCACCGTCACCGTTGCCAACTTTAACGGTGTAGGTGATCTTGTCACCGACATTCGCGGTTGCCTTATCCGCAGTCTTGGTCACATACGGCGCGGTATCGCCCTTTTTGACATACACGCCATCGTCCTTGTCCTCGTAAATATTGGTTTTCTTGCCATCCGCAGCAGTCACATAACCGTTCGTACCCTTGGCAACAGCGGTGTTGTAGATCGTCTGATTGTACATATCGCCATTGATCTTTGCCTTGAAAGTGACAGTTACGGTCTTACCGGCAGCAATATCACCAAGGTTTACGATCAGCGTACCGTTCTTGACGGTATGGGTAGCCGCTGCATTGTTCACATAGACGCTGCCCTCGATAAAGGTCATGCCGGACGGGATTTTATCGGTCAGCACGACACTTTTCCATGCGGAACTTGCTTTCTTATCGTTCGACAGCTTGATCGTGTAGGTGATCTCGTCACCTACCTTAGCGTCCTTGACGCTTGCCGTCTTTTCGATGGACGGGAGCGCGTCACCGGTGCTGTACTTATAAGTGATCGTGCGGATATAGCCGCGATACTCATACGCCGGAATGGACTTGGGCGCAGATTCTGCCTTGCCCGCCGTAGTGACAGACTTTGCGATCTCCTTGCCGCTCGTGTCTACGAATTTCTCGACAATGATGTTGTACTTGCCATCGTTGTACTTCGCGTCATGCCATTCTTCGGCGGTATGGGATACCGTTGCTTCCATGAGGTCTGTATAGCCCCAGAACGATTCTGCAAGATCGTTGTACGGATTTCGCACATGCAGTGCCTTTAGCTTTTCGCAGGTAACAGTGCGGTTAATCATGCTGTTTACCAGCGTTACGGTTTCGGTTCGGGTAATCTCCTTGTCGGGACGGAAAGTGCCGTCCGGGTAGCCCTGAATCCAGCCTGCTTCGCTGGCAGCATTGATATAGCTGTACGCCCAGTGACCTTTCTCCACATCCGAGAAAACCTTGCCGCTGGTGTATTTGAGGTTCTGGAAACGCGCCGCCAGTACAGCAAACTCCGCACGACTGATGGGTGCGTTCGGTGCAAAGCTGTCCTTGGGCTTGCCTTCCAGCAGCCCGATGTTGTACAACGTTTCGACCGGCTCATAGAACCAGTTCTTTGCGCTGACATCCTTGAAAGTGCCGTTTGACATACACCGCGTAAAGCTGGGATAATCACCGTCATACAGGCGGTAGAAGATCATAGCAGCTTCGGCGCGGGTCAGATCACCGTTCGGGTGTACGCCCTTGTCGGGATAACCGATGATGTAGGTCAAGTCCTTATGCGAATACACATACTCAACACTTTCGGTATAATCTGCGTAGGTGTAGTTTGTGATCGTCTGCGGGGACTTTTCCTCGTGTGTGACGCTGTATGTCTGCTTTTTGGCAATCTCCTTGCCGTTTTCTGCGTCAAGATATTTTGCCGTCACCGAGGACAGCGTGCTTGCAGATTTCGTGCTGGCGGCAAACGAACTTGGGATAATCGTTGCCGCCATCGCCAACGCCAGTCCCACTGAGGTGATTCGCTTTATAATCGACATTGTTTCACTCCGTTTCTGATAAGTAATCTGAAATGCTCAACTGCCCCGGCAGCACGCCGTCCTGCAGCCACCAGTGCAGCACTTCTTCCCCGCGCTGCCAGACGAGCGATTGCCTGCTGTTCCTTATTCATTGCGCCCCATCAGCTTGAAGTAGGCTTTCGGGCGTTCCGGCAGTTCCGTCCAGAAAATACAGCGGCCGTACAGATCGTGAACGAAACTCTCACGGCCTAAGTAAAGCTGTACGTCCATTTTGCCGTTCGGATACAGGCACAGAACCCGATGACCGCGCTCCGGCAGTATCTTATTTGCGTTTTTCCATTCCATAGATAACCTCCAAAAGCAAAACCGGAGGAATCCATGCGATTCTTCCGGTTTGTGATTATTCTGTTGTCCGGATTTTTACACTATCATATATATCATCACCTCGCATTTCTCTGGCAGCCTATTCGTCCTCACCCCCGGCTGCCGGGAAACATCAGGCGGCCGGCGGCGTACCGACCTCACAGGCATTGCACCTATCTTGTTGTCCGATCTCATGGCCTGTGACGCTTTTAACGCTCGGACTGTGACTGATCGGGAGTATCATTATCATCTATGTGGGTCATCGCCTTGTCGGGAGCCGCCCGACAGTTCGCGGCTTTACGCCGCAGCTCTCCGCACAGAATTTGTACCTGATGTTTGATGTTTAGTTGCCAAGGAGCAGCGAGAGAATATTTATCCCCTCACTGTACCCCCAAGAAAAGCGCCTACTGAACACCCTGAAAATCAGAATTTTTCAAAATATTTTTTCAGATACTTCAAAATACGATTTCGGCGCTTAAGCATTGCAGTCTGCGTAATACCCAATTTTTGTGCATATTCTCGGGTCGAATAGCCGTCATAGTACAGCGTTTTAATCAGCTTTTTGTCACTTTCCGGCAGAGATTCAATAACTTTAGGCAACTCATCCAGCATTTTTGCTTCATGTTCTGCTTCTTCCTCAAGCAAGCAATATTCCTCCGCACTCAGTTCTGCGTTTTCCAACGTTTCGATATGTATACCATCCTCAATCGTGCGTTCCAGCGATATTTCGCTCTCTGCGGGAATATCCTCTCCGATATATCTTGCACGCCGGTCCATCTGCGAGTATGTATCAAATATCTCGTCTGAAACCTCTACATCCTGTCCGAACACAGTGATGATGTTTGCAACCACGTTGCCGTCCTTATCCCTAACCCGCTTGTAGTTGCGGTTTTTCTGCCAGTTTATCATTTTCAAGCTCCAATCTCAAAGTTTTTGTTTAAGATTGGAACTTATGGATAGCGGGCAATATTAGCTTGCCAGCAGTCTGAAAAAGAGCGAAACCCCCTGCACTTTGGGATTTTAGGGCAAAAAAATAAAGCCTTTCGCACAGCTATTAAGCTATACAAACGGCTTTGCTTACATCGCTTGACAAGGGCACACAGCCCTTTGTCGTGTGCGATAGATAAGTAAAAGTCAAATTTTCCACTCAATCGAAACGTGTTCGTCGGTTGCGCGGATCTGTGAGATCAGGCCGTCGGCAACCTGCCGCCTGTCCTCGAAGTCAATTTCTTCCCATTGGTTGAGGTAGACCGACAACCGCTCAATCTGCTCCGGGGACATGGTTTCCGCCGACAGCGCCGCGATCTCTTTTGTCAGAGCTTGGCGGCGTGTGTCCAGCTCCTCAATTTTGCTGTTGGCATAGGACAACAGCACCGCATTAGCCCCGGTCAGAGTATTCAGCAGCTTTTCAATCTCGTCCTCCACGCGGGCAAGCTCCATGTTCAGCGCGGTCAATTGGGGATTGACCGTTTCCCGCTTTGCCGTCAGCGTCTGGAACTCGGACAGCTTTTTGACCATCTCGCCGTATAGAAATCTTTCAAATTCCCGTGTGCGGAGCGTCCCGCAGCCGTCACAGCTTTTACTGTCGGCCCGCTTGGAGCAGCGGAGATACTGAACACCTGTAGGATTGCCGACGCTCATAAGCGCGTACCCACAGCGGCCACACTTGACCTTTCCGGCAAGCCATGTGTTCTTTGCCTTGCGCCCGCCTTGGAACGTCCTGTTTGCCATGAGCTTTTTCCGGCAGCGCAGCCATGTATCAGACGATACCAGCCCCTCGCTGGGAGCCAGAACAAGTATCTGATCTTTCAGGTGCTTGTTTTTTCTTTCTTGCATGTCCCGGCCCTGGTAGAGATAGCAGCCGTTTGTCCCGGCAAAATCCGTCGCTTCATTGACTACTACCGTACCCTGGCTTTTGAAGAACTCGTACATATCGAGATCAGCCTGTGCGTAAATGGGGTTTCTCAAAAGCTGGGATATAAAGCCCCGTTTCATTTCCTTACCGTAGATCAGGATGCCCTCGTCGGCAAAGTAGCGGGCGATGTCCCCGAAAGAGGTTCCGGGCTGGGAGTACATTTCAAACATCAACTTTGCAATATCTGCCGTTTCCGGGTCAGGCTTCATCATTTTTGTGCGGATGCCCTCAATGGTGGTCGGCTCCAGTTGGAAGCCATAGGGGGCCGCGCCGCTCATGTGAAAACCGTGTTGGCAGCGGGAATAGTAGGCGTCGGTCACGCGCTTCTGGATGGTTTCACGTTCAAGCTGGGCAAACACGATGCAGATATTCAGCATGGCCCGCCCCATCGGGGTGGACGTGTCAAACTTTTCCGTAGAGGATACGAACTCGACATTGTATTCCTGAAAAGTTTCCATCATGGTTGCGAAGTCCAGAATGGAACGGCTAATACGATCCAGCTTGTAGACCACCACGCGCTTGATCAGGCCCCGGCGAATATCGGCCATCATTTCTTGGAACTTGGGCCTGTCGGTGTTCTTGCCGGAATAGCCCTTGTCGGTGTACTTGCGGAAATTGCCTCCTCTCAATTCATACTTGCAGAACTCGATCTGGCTTTCAATGCTGATACTGTCCTTGCGGTCAACGGACTGTCTGCCATAAATGGCATCTTCACGAATAATCATTTGGTGCTCCTTTCCGTGTAGGAGCTACCAAACCTTACACCTATATTATATCTCTGGTAGCCCCGCATCTCAAGGATGTCCCGCATTAGTGCATCTGCGCCCGTCCCGGCGCATACTTCACAAAGACCTCATACAGACAGCTTTCAATCTCACGCTTGCGCTTGTCCCGTGCTCGGGGAGAGAGCATCGGGGTCAGGTTTTCCACGGTGATGGATTTGCCCTGAAAAGATGCGGTTTTGACTTCCTTGTGATAGCCGACTCTTGCCTCCGTCATCTGAAAACCTCCTATAAAAATCAGCGGTGTGAATAGATTTGATGGTTTCCCGTCGTCCGTGGGGAAACGTGAAAGGACGGCACAAAAGCGCCGTCCTTTGACCTTGCCCCACCTCTGGCCACGATGACCAGAAGCAGCGGGACAGTTGTTTTCCGTTTCAATCCACAAAAGAGGGAGCCGCCGCGCCGGAATGGTTTGGGCTGTCATAAGACAGAAAGGCCCGGTTTGATGGCTCCCTGTATGATCGTTGTGTGCCGTATTTGCCACGCATCCCCGGCACGGGGAGTATTCCAGACCGCCGATGGCCTCGGCTGCATAGCCCCACAGCATCGCTGCCCGTGGAGGGCTGGCGCATACCGCAGGGACTCCCCCTCAAGTCTGTGGGAGGGCGTGAGCAAGTTTCATTATCCTCCGCGCTGTCCTCGCGCCCGGTTTGCCAGCGCCGGGTCAAAGGCTGCGTTGATCGCTCGGCCAGCTTGTCCATCACCTCCTGAACTGGCTGTCGTGGCGGCGCACCTTACGTCGCTATCACGCGGATTTCGTATCGGGAATACTGTCTATTCAGTTTTCAAGGTGAGGAAGAAAACTCCTCTCACCTATCAGGAGGTTTCGAGGGCAAATGTACTCCCTCTTACAGAGATTTTTTCAAAATATTTTTCATAGCGGCCAGCCCGCGCTCAATGGAGCAGCAGATGCGGCTCCGGCCAACGCCCTCGGCTGTCGCGATCTCGGCCTTGCTCATGCCGAGAAGATAGTGCTGGTACACACGCCGGACCTGCGTAGGCGGGAGCTGGGCCAGCGCGTCATAGAGGGCAAAGGTGGTTTCCCGTGCCTCAATGTACTCGTCTGGGGGCATGGGCTGGCGGAGCACGTCGGCCTCAAAGCCGAGATCGGTGTCCAGCGAGCACTCGCCATTTCTGCGCTTCTGTCGTTTGTAGCTGTCGCACAGGCGGCCTCCCATCGAGAGGGTGGCGGCGATCTCGTCCGAAACTTCCAGCATCACATTTTCGGTCATATAGGGGTAATACCGTTTCAGATTGATAGTCGTCATAATTGTCCTCCGTTTCAAAAGGTGGTTGGTGAGTGCGGATTGAAATGGAGAACAGGTGGCCCACGGCACCTTGGAGCCTCTGGCCACCGTGACCAGAAGCAGGGGCATACAAAAACGCCCGCACAGCATGACGCTATGCGGGCGTAAGTAAACGAAATTCGTGTTACATGATGTTCAATTTCACTTTTAAGGCCGAACTGCTCCGATGGAGGGGCTACGCTTTTTTTAGCTGGTGCAGATCATGGACGCTACGAAAAAGGAAAATGGACACGGCGGCAATCCCCCTATGTGCCGCCGTGGAGTTACACGGTGTCGGGGCTTCGCCGGTTTAGGATAGACGAAAAGAAACGGCGGCTCTGAAAATCAAAGCCGCCGCTTCATGGGCGCGTGAAAATGCATCTACGTTACGACGGCTTTTTTCTTTTGCTGTCGTGCGGCAGTTATGTTCTATATACTTTTGCAAGCTACTCCATTTCTCGATACCGCGCCGCGATTTCTTCTGTAATCGGCAGTAGCTGACAATCTTCAATCGAATACACCTGATCGCATAACTGCTCAATATCCTTATAATGGTGTGAAGTCAGAAAAATGGTCTTGCCTTCCGCTTTCAGCATACGGATGATGGCCTTTACATCCTCATAGGTTTTGTAGTCCAATGCATTAAAAGGCTCATCCAAAATCAGAATATCCTGCCCCTCCATAATCGCCTGTGCAAGCCCCAATTTCTGCTTCATGCCAAGAGAATAATTGTCTACTTTCGTTTTATTATCAGGGTCAAGCCCCACTTTGCTCATGGCCTGTCGGATTTCTTTTTCTCCAATTTTCCCTTGAATGTCCGCAAGGAATTTCAGATTTTGAAAACCATTGTAAATACCGATAAAGCCAGGGGAATTGATAAATACTCCCAAACTTTCGGGGAAGTCGCAGCCATTTTTACCAAGCTGGTTTCCGCGCACATATACGCTGCCCTGATCTGGCTTCTCAAAGCCGCATATAATCTTGAACAGCACCGACTTTCCGCTGCCGTTAGCGCCAACCAAACCAACAGTTGTTCCCTGTTCTACAGGCAGGGAAATATTCTGAAGAATTGCCCTGCCGCTAAAACTTTTTGATACATTTTTCACTTCAATATATGAACTCATATTCTGTCCTCCTAATTCAATATTTTCTTGTAGCCCCACATAAGAATTCCTGCAATCATCAGCGTTAAAATGGCGGCCTCTATACCAAAGGCGGACACAGCGGAAATTCCAATTCCCGGTTCCACAACAGAAATTCTTGTCAGGCTGGAAAGGCCAAAGGGCGAATAAGCTACCCAATTCCCCGGAAGGATACAGAGCAGATTTCCCGCCACTACCACAAGGAAACCGATTGTAACCTGTCTTGTGGCAATGTAGATGTCGAGCACAATCAGATATTGCGCCAATATATCAAGGCACTTCATTAAAACCGCATAGAGCATAAGCCTGAAAGAAACGATTGTTAATCCAGTGCTGAATAGGGATGCCCCTATAAGGCCAGCCATAAGCCAAAAGAATGCATATATTATGAGAAATTTTGTACTGACTGATAAGATCCCCTTCACTAAATGTCTACGGCTTTTTGCACGCACAGAAATAAAAATAGATTGTCCGTTTACCGTATGTTCCACAAAAGCTGCCAGCAGGTATAGCGGTACACCGCTGGTAATCAGCAGTTCCAGAAATGGGAACACCTGAAAATATCCTGTTCCGTGTCCCGCAAACAGCGAATATATCCATTCTACGCCTGATATGGCGGCACCATTACCCATCGCCTTGTAAATCGAAACTCCCAACACAACACCTAAAAGAATCAGCAGATTGCGAGGGATCATGAGCGCGTGAAAATAGTAGCCAGCTATATCACGGCGGGACAACGGTATATGCGGCAACTGCCCCCGCCACGCAAACCGAATAGATATAGCAATTATCAAAACAAGGAGCAGCAAGGTACAGGCGGTTATCTCAAAACGATGGAGCACGACCAAATTGTGGTGTAAAATCAGCAAATGATTAAAACTCGTCAGCGGAATATTTTGAATTGCCGGAAGCTTGATCCACACAGCCGAGAGGACATAAAGAACGATTACAATTCGAATCGTCCACTTTCTCCCAGTGAAATGTCCAATCCACATACAGATTCCAAATATCAGCCAACTTCCAATAAGCTGATAGAGGGTAAAACAGACAAACGCCTGCAAGGGACTGGCAAAAAGCTGTTCCAGAGTGGAAAATAACTCGGCTTCCGTTGCACCCGCAGCAAGGTTCCATTCGTTGCCTAAAGGTAATCCTATACCAGACAGAAGAATTGCCCCAGTTTGAACAGCCGTCAGAATGACTGCAATCAAACCGACCCCAATCCATTTTTTCAGAAAATAAGAATGGTAACTTTGAAACCGTAAGATTACTGGCTCTCCGTCGTCATCAATAAAGGAAAAGCAGCTTAACAGTACAATCGGCAGCACAAAATAGGTCAGATAGTAATGGTCTGATACCGCCGACAAGATGTGCCGCTCGTATGCAATACCTCCGTTTAACCTCCCGCTGATGGAAAAAAGTATACATCCGGCAAATAGGGCAAGCGACTTTCCATATCCCCACAAGCGGAGATTTTTTCTGATAAGTGTAATCATAACGGATTCCTAAATGGTTACGACAGCATTTTTCTTAGAAAGAAGAAACGCTGTCAGGCCAATCACAATGCTTAAAACAATCGGGCCAAAGAGGAAAGAGGAGATCGATACGACCTTTGTATCGACTGTTGCGGGATCAAAAGCTACGACCAGTCGCAGTCTCTCCAAGCGGAGAATAGCCAGGACAAAATTTTCTAAAATGGAATACATAAACGGTCCGGTAAGGATTACAAAAATGTTCTTGCAGTATAAAGCGAGGACAAATCCGAAGGTCATTACAAAAAGGCTGACTATGCCCCTCCAAAGGGATAGGGCAACTGCATATAACAGCGGGGCCTTTATAAATGCGTTTTCAAATATATGGCTAAACGGATTTTCAACGAAAGGAACCACGGGCGTTTTTACATAGAGGGCAAACACCGCCGATAGTATATAAGGAATCACAATAATACAAAGGGTTCCCAGCGCATACGCAATCCATTTGGCAGTCAGATACTTCTTAATTTTCACTCGCGGCATGACATAGAGCAGGAAGTTGTTTTTGCGCTCGTAATACAAATTCCAGCATAGCGGCACCACAACAAATAGCGGATAAAGCAGAGAAAACAGTTCTGTTCCAACTTCCCATGCCTCTAAATCGTAGTGCAGTACATAATTTTGGTAAATTGTGCAGGACAACACACTCATGGCGATTGCCAGAAGAACCGTTGTCAATAGCACCGGCAGAAAAACTTTTTTCCACTCATTTCTCACAAGGCCTATCATATTTCATTCATCCCTTTCTTTGTTTTTCCCAGTATATCGAACTCTTTCGGGCGCTTCAATAGGCCGGAAACAAGAGAGGGTTTTAAGGGAACAAGATAAATTTCGTTCCCTTAAAACCCTCGTTCATACCCTTTTCTCATGGCATGAGTATGCCAAAGACAACATAATTTTCATTCAAAATGGATTCATTGCGGGCCAGGATTTTCCCATGATACCGTTCCGTCATGCGCAGGATATTATACAGGCCAAATCCGTGGCCGTCCCGACTTACCTTTGTTGTTACGCCTTTTCCAAACAAGGCCATAAATTCAGTATTTGACAGCGGCGGAGCTGGATTGGAAACTGTCAATTCCAGAAAGTCGCCCTGTTTCTTACTGGATAAAAAAATTGTACTTCCTTTCGGTGAAGCTTCGATTGCATTATCCAATAAAATTCCAATGGCCTCGATCCATTCTGTTTCCGGGGTGACGGTTTTCTTGAAAAGACCGTGTAAGGATAATTCTATGTGAAGATTTGCCACTTCTGCCTGCTTTATTTTTCCAAACAGCATCCCGGCAATCATTTTGCTGTCGCATGAGAGCAGTTCCCGGTCATTAAGACTGATTCCAATGCTTCCCGTGAGAGCCGTCACTTCTTTCCGGGCTTCTTCTAAAGTATCAGCAGAGGTAACGACAGCTTCAATCGCCATCATCCGGTTATTAAATTCATGCTGTCTTGCCCTAACCTGTGAGATCAATTCTTCTACAATAGGCACATACTGCTCAATCATGTGGATTCGCTTTTGCTCCTGCGTCCGACGCTGATGTAGGAACAGCAATATACTGTCCAGCAGCAACACCGCAAGGATCAGAATTATAATCACCCACAGATGGGAAAGAATTCTATCCACATCAAAAGAGAGGATAGAAAGCACTGCCATGAGAAGGACAGCGATATTGGCAGATACGATCAGAACTGTGAAATCGCTTCTTTGGACGAGCTGATGGATCAAGCCGAAAAGTGGCGTGAACTCCAGTACGACTATAAGGCACAACGCCGCTATACGGCTGCCCAACAGGAGTAAAATATCCGTAGCTCCGCAGACAGCAAAAAGAACCGCGCACAGGCATTTGACGAACAGGAAAATGGAGAAGGCCGCCATTGTGCCGCAGAAAACCGTTCCGCTGGATTTGGAGCCGAAGAAAATACTGCTCAACAACAATACTGCAAAAATCAAAAACAGCAATCCAACAATATTGTCTGCTGGTAGTATTTCAAAGCCTTCACTGCGGAAAGATGCCGTCATATTTGCTCCGACAGAAAAATCCACTCTCGGTACAACACAAAGAACAAGAAGAATGGGAAAAATGAAAAAATCTTTTGCCTTTATTTCTGATTTTTGCCGGAAAACGGCTTCACAGCAGAGAGCCAGTATTCCCACATCCAATCCTAACTGTATCAGATTCATTAGAAAGTTCATGTTTACCCCCATAATTCGGCCTGATATTTATTTCCGATGGGGATTGTATCTGTAAATCCTTTCAGAAAAATCTTCCGCTCGGATTTGTCAATTTTCTCAATATGGGATTTGTTCACGACATAACTCTTATGGCACTGAACAAATGCTGGATCATCAAGCAACGCCAATAAACCAGACAAAGTGTACCCGGAAATCGTATCTTCTTTGATGCCGGACAGACGGCTACTGGTATGGATCACAAGTTTTTTTCCAAAGGCTTCGATATAGGCAATATCCTGTGTAACATATTCTAAGATAAATTGCTTTTGCTCAATCTGAATGGTTTTTGCTTGTTGGCTCATCTGTTTAGACAATCCCAACGCGTCACGAAATGCCGTTACAAATTCTTCTTCGCCAAATGGCTTTACAAGAAAACTGTAACACTTCACATCTCGATAAGCTGAAAGTTCTTCTCCTGCCAATGCCGTTTCAAAAATAATCGGCGTATATTTATATTCAGGCAATTCGCGGAGCTGCTTTGCTAAGCTGGTTCCTTTATAGTCCTCTAACTGAATATCAAGGATAAAAAGGGAAACATCGTTCGCTTTTGCATATTGCAGGGCATCGCCTGCTTCGGGAAAAGAAACCACGTCCAATTCAGCGAATATTTTATTGATATATCGGATTATCCTTTTTACTGCATCTGGATTATCCTCTACTAATAATATTTTACTCATTATGATGGTTCTCCACTATTATCTTTGAATTTTACAAATCAATTATATTATAATCTTTTTCGCCCAAAGGTACAAGCAGCAAAGAGAGCGAAATCAGATAGTCAGGCAAATGAAATTATACATTGTTCAAATAATAACACCCGAAATGTAAAATTACATTAGGTGGTGATGCTATGAAAATTGAACGGGACGAACGCAGATTTAACTTTCACGGGATCGGCCTTGCCATTAAGCGGGCAAGAGAAGCCAGCGGAATGACACAGGAGCAATTAGGATACATTGTTGACCGCGATCCGCGTACCTTTCTTCATGTAGTACAAATGAGCACATTACCAAAATTACAATATTCAGAATTGCCGAAACGATCAATTCTAAACCGTACGCACAGATTTCCAATTGTTCATCCGATACAATAATCCCCTTCTTTTTGAGATAATTACAATAAGAATCGACAAACTTCTTCATAAAAATACTCTATTCTCGCTTATTCACTTCACTATACCTGATATTCCTTATTATATCGAGCCCTTGATGTATTTCAATGTCCTTGCAGAGTTTAGTCCCGTTTTTGCAGTAATTAGTTGAAAAGATAGTATAACTATTATAAAATAATAGTATAAATCGCTTCTAATTGGTATCTATACTACTTAAAATAATAGTATCGCTATACCTGAGGTGATTATAGATGATAGGTCTTGGAGAAATTATTCAAGTCAAACGTAAAGAGTTAGGATTGACGCAAGAACGTCTTGCTGAAAAAAATCGGGAAAACCGCTGGATACATCGGCCAAATTGAACGCGGGCTCAGTTATCCATCTTATCCGGTTTTATTACAGTTGATTGAAACATTAGAGCTTGATGTACAATCTTTATTCTGCACATCAACACTCGAAGAAAGCGCAAAACTGAAGCAAGAATACGCACAACTCTATTCCAAACTCTCAAAGAAACAGCAACAATTAGCCCTTGGAATGTTAAAACTTATTTCGAGATGTGATTTTTAACAGGAGTATTTATGCGAATTGCAATTTGTGATGATGAAGATCAGGAACGGCTCAATATCGAAGCATTAGTCAAACGATATGCCCCCGAATTATCTATTGTCCTTTTTTCGTCAGCAGACGAACTGTTGACAGCAGCAAAAACGACATTTTTCCCATTGATTTTTCTGGATATTGAAATGGATGATACAAATGGCTTTGATGCTGCAGAAGAACTTATGTCAGGAAGCGCAAAACCGCTTATTGTTTTTGTAACCAAGAGCACCGAATATACGATTCGTGGTTATGACGTGGCTTTTCATTATCTTGTAAAACCTCTTAATGAGGAAAAGTTCTATGAGGTTCTCAAGCGCGCTTTGCGTCTGATCATTCCGCAGTATTTTTCATTCTCCTCGAATGGCGAACTGTATCGTATCCCTGCACAAGAAATTCTGTATTTCGAGTCCCGTAATTATATGCTTTTCATTCATACACAGCAGCAGATTTATAAAACTCGATTGAGCTTAAAAGAGGTTGAACCACAATTATCATCTGCAAATTTTCTTCGTATTCATGCCAGTTTCCTAATCAATCTGCATCATGTAGTTCGCATAACAAAAGACGATGTAGAAATGCAGAACCATCAACTGATCAAAATCAGCAGAAACCGAAAGAAAGAGGTCATTGCAGCTTTTACAAAGTTTGCGAGGGAAAACATATGACTTTGCTAATTGAAGCCCTCAGTGGTGTATTAGACACCTTTCTACTCTATCTTTTTGCATCTGGATTTTACTCAAAATATCGCAGCACTAAATACAAAGGACATTTATACTTGCTTGTAGGTATTTTTATTATCGTGATGAGCTGTATCCCTATGCCGGGTATACTTCGTATCCTACTTAGCTGGAGCATTATCAGTGTATCAACATATGCGATTTTTGAATCCACTGTTCGCAAGGCACTTTTAACTTCAACAGCATTTATAACCCTCAGTGTGTTGGTTGACGTAATATGTGAATATCCTTTTTATCTCTCCGGCATTTCACGAACGGTTATCCTCGGACAGGGGTTAGCACGCTGCATATTTATCATCTTTGCAAAGCTGATAAACTTGCTGCTCATTCTTTTTATTGTCACACTGTTCGGCAAAAAAGGTTTACTTGATATTCCATTCAAAGAATTGCTCCCACTGACGACCTGCCAGCTCGTCAGTGTATTTATCTGCATTGTATCATTGGAATTGGTCGGAACCGTATCGCACTTTCTTTTAATATTATTAACACTTTCTATTGCCGGAATTTTGTACATCAACATTGTATTCTTCGTATATATGCGATCTATTCGTACAAATTACGAAAACGAGCAGCAGCGGCGTTTGGCTGAACAGCAACTCGAAACTCAGCTGTCTTATTACGAACAGATGAAATCCGCTAACGAGCAAACGCGAAGCCTGTGGCATGATATAAAAAAGCAATTAACTGCTGTTACTGCATTAGTCAAGGACAGTGATGTATCACAAGCAGAGTTATATCTCGAAACCATTACCAAATCATTTAATTCGCTTAGCAAAATCGTTGATGTAGACCATCCGGTTATTAACGCAATTTTGAATGATGCACTGGGAAAATCCTCGCTTTCTGGTATTACTTTAAAAATCGACGTTTTTGTTTCCCCTCAGCTTGCCTTGTCCCCGCTGGTTTTAAGTGTTATTCTCGGAAATACATTGGATAACGCAATTCGTGCGTGCAGCGGTGTATCTGCCGATACGCCTAAAATCGTAAGTTTAACTTTAAGACAAAAGGACAGTATTCTGTATTACCGCATTTCCAATCCCTATGACCCAGAATTTTCTTCTAAGAAACGCGAGGGTATTCATGGTTATGGGCTGAAAAACGTCAGTTCCACAGTAGAACAAATTGGCGGCACGATGCAAATCAATCAAGAGAATAATCTATATACTGTAGAGATTATTTTGAATTTGTAAAATCATGGACGACGGTTTTAAAAGCTGTCGTCCTTTCTTTGTGCATTTTACTGCACCAGACCTACCAAACTCTGCACTCCTATTGCGTGCTTTTCTGCACGATGTATAATACAGATACACAAATCGTTTAAGGAGGTAGTTCATATGAAAAAGCGTTTTCGCATCCCGATTATCGGCCTGATTTGCTGCCTGTTGCTGGGTACGATTGCTTTCGCAGTCAATGGCCGCAAGATCACTGCAACCTATGGAGGTATCACCATTTACCTGAACGGCCAGAAACAGGTAGCTACCGATGTAAATGGCAAGGTGGTAGAACCGTTGATCTATCAGGGTACGACTTATGTGCCGATACGTGCCGTCAGCGAATGGCTGGGTAAGACGGTTACATGGCAGGGCAGCACAAGTTCGGTTTTCATCAACGATTCTGTCTTTTCGGACAACGAAGTTGCAGCTGCTGAAAATGTAATCAGCGAGTTCTTTACACTGTTCGGCGATAAGCAATATCAGAAGATGGCTGCGTTGTGTACCGGCGATGCCGCAGGTTTTGATTACAGCTCCGGCGTATTCGGTATGAAAGAGGCAAAGTTGAAATCCTGCACCTACAACGGTGATTACTCCGCAAGAGAAAAGAAACTCGTTTTTGAGTGTTCTTTTGCAATGAAACCCGCCGCAAACTCGGTGTATGACCCTAATCAAACCAACACAACCTGCTTGATTTATGTCAAAAAAGTCGGCAGCCAGTTCTTGATTGATGAATTTGCAAGCGGTTTCTAAACCATCATTCATACACCAGATAATAAAAGGAAGAAATGGTTGTCACACCAACTCGGTGACAATCATCGAGAGTGCACTTGCATATGGAGGGATAAAATACGATGATGAATAAGTTTCAAAAAATGATGAGCGGCACACTTGCAGGCTGCCTGATGGCGTCCGCACTGATGATGAGCGCAGGCGCAGCAAATGTGCAGACCACCGTGATTTCCAAGGCGGGGGTGCAGGCTGCAGCGCAGACTGCGGCACAGGTTCGCACCGCCGTAAAAACCAATCCACAGAGCGCGGACATTTATGCAGAGGGCATTCCGGCTGCCTTCCCGAGCGAGGACGGCAAGACGGTTTACACGGCGCTGAGCTACAACGGCTCAACCTACATGCCGCTGCGCACGGTTGGCCGCTGGATGGGCAAAAATATCTCGTGGGACGGTGCATCGCGCACGGTGTTCCTGTCGGGTACTACGGAAAAGTCGTATCCGTGTGCGGATGACGATGCGTACCACAAGGAAGGCGTGAAATATGTCGGTGCGACCGGCACGGCTACGCTCGATAAGGGCGTGAAGGTGCTCGTGGACGGCAAACAGCAGACCTTCAAAAACCAGAAGGGCGTGACCATTTATCCGCTGTTTTACCAGAATTCCATCTATCTGCCGCTGCGCAACATCGGTGAGCTGACCGGCATGGACGTAACGTGGTACAGTGCCAAGGCGGAGAATGACGTGAACGCCATCTTCCTGCGCATGCCGCTGAGTGACAGCAAGCGTGCCGAAATGGAAACCTACGCGACAAATCTCATGAAGCAGCTGCTTGATATGCGGACGGATACGCAGAAGATCAAGAATTGTGCGTCTGCGGTGAAAAACGGCGGCTATACCGACTATGTAGTTACCGATAAGGCAACCGCCATGGCGGCGCTGGACTCCATCAAGCGCAAAGCGCAGACCATCCGCAGCGGCATGACCGAGCAGGAGAATCCGATCCGCTACTACAACAGCAGCCTGATGAACGAACTGGATTTCCTCATCGATAACGCGGACGCCGTGATGGACCGCGTGAAGAACGGGCGGGTCGTGCTCGGCAGCAGCAATCCGGATACGAGCGTGGTCGACCAGACCGCTGTCATGTTCGGCGCTGATAATACTATGCTGGACTGCGAACGCATGGTTCGTATGCTGCGGCAGAACATGGATAGACTTTTTTAATGCAAACCAAGACCATAAAAAGCTGAGGATTACCTCAGCTTTTTATCTATCCGACAATTTCCCAATTCCCATCTACCAGTTTCAGCGCAAGTTCAAACTGCGAAATCTGCGTCATTTTCATAACATTATCCAGTATTCTACTGTCACAGTTACCATTACAGTATCGCTATGCCTGTTCAACATTATACTTTTAAGCTGGCTGACTATATATGTAAGCATGGAATCATTGCTAACATAGTAAGATAGTCCTTTAGGTTGCCGTCGGCTATAATATGAAAAAGATAATCAAGAAATCCATAACACGCAACGAATAATAATCAATATACCGTAGCGATTATTTTAAAAATGTAAAACAACAGACAACAGCTTTCCAAAACGCCATTCGTCATCTGTGCATTTTACTGCAAAAATCATACTGAACTTTGCATTTTCAGTACAAATTCCACTTTTAATGGTATAATGCAAATATGAAATAAACAATTTACATACTCGATTATCTTTCACAATAACTGTAAAGCATTTTATAGTCTTACCCGCTATATTTGTGATAAATTATAATGGCTATTACAGGAGAAAAGTAATGAAAAAGAACCTTTCCATTTCATGTATTCTATTAGCTGTAGTAACTATATTCAGTCTGTATTTTTATCAAGAGCGCGAAACCAAAAGTTTACCTGCTTCCATTGAACCATACACCGAAACCGCAGTAATCTTATCAGATTATATCGATTTTGAAAAAAGCATTTATATCGGTCACAAATCCGACCATGAGATATTATATAAAAATTACACTGATAACTATATCAGGTCGGTTGACTTAAATACCCAAGAGCAACAGGAACTTATTAAATTGGACACGCAAACAAACGGCACCATGACAACCTTTGATTATAAGGATAATTGGTTTGTCTGGTCCGAGAGCCAAGACGCCGAACTGCGTGTAGGAAGTTCTATTGGTGAAAATTGGGCTGTATACGCGGCTGACCTGCGTACAGGAGAAATCATATTCGTAGACGGCGAAAACGATTTCTTCCCTAAAACACGGAATTTTGACCCGCACCCGTGGTCGCTTTCGGTAAATGGCAGCTTTGTTGTTTACGCCAGCTATACAGCTAATAAAGATGGTATTTACCCTGCAATAAAAATTTATGATTTGAACAATCATAAATTGGAAATTGCAGATACAGCAGATTCCATGCAAACCACTTTTGGTTCATCGTCTGTGAATGACAAAAATGTTGTTTATCTAAAATTTGATTCTAATGGCAGTTCCCTTTGGACATATGACATAGAAAAACATAAACGTATGTGTATCGAGCCGCCCGAACCGTTGCAGGAAATATGCATCACAAACTCTTTTATCGTAGGCGTTTCGGAGTGGCAGCCGCAAAAATCAGAATCGTTATACTGTTATGACTTCGCTCATAAGAAATGGTCAAAACAGATAGACGCCACCACGAAATTATATCCAAACAATATTGACAGCACCTTAGAATTTGCTGAACTGCAATCTTCAAACGATTTTATAACATGGCGTCCGATTACTGGAAATGCACTTTATGTGTGGGATATAACAACCAATAAAGTATTGGATTTGTCCGAAAATGTTTCTGGGCTAATTGATTATGTATTATATCCTTTTGATGAAGATTATCTGGTTTGGTGTGAAACAAATACACAAACGCAAGAAACTAAGTATCCATGTATAAAAATATCAAGTTCATCATAAAATTTCTGCGCTCGCCACCGCGAGAATAGAAGGCTCGTCTCAGAATCGAAACATTCTGCGACGAGCCTTTTTCCTCTTCGGTATTCGATTTTCACACTTCGTTACTTGCTACTTTTCCCCGTACAAACGCATACATCACCCGACGATTTTCCAATTCCCATCCCCCCGTTTCAGTGCAAGCTCAAACTGCGAAATCTGCGTCATTTTCGTGATGGTATCCAGATATTCCACCGCCACAGTTGCCGTTACGGTATCGCCGTCCTTGTTCAGCACCGTGCTTTTAAGTTGATTGAACGCATAGTCCGCGCACTTTACCGACGGCATAGAACCACCACTGACATAGTAAGACAGCTCTTTTTCTGTCGCCGTTGGATACAGCGTGAAAAAGGTAATCAGAAAATCCGCAATATCTTCGCTCTCAGCCGCAGAAATCGTTCCGTCGGGTTCTGCGGCTTTTGGCGTGTAGTTAGATTTTGCAGGCTTGCCGGTGATCGTCGGCGCTTGCGTAATGACCATATCTCCATTATCGTCCTTGTGGACGGCTGTTTTGTACACGCTGGATACAGTGTCTTTTTTCTTGCCGTCCGAGATCGTCTGCGCTACCGTGAACACGACCGCAAAATCGTTTTCACTGCCATTCTGCTCCACCGACCAAATCTGCACGTCTTGTACGGACGAAGAAACCGCAACGTCACTTTTCACGGTGTCAGCCGTTAATCGCTGCAGGTCCTCGGTCAGATAGCCGGTCAACGTGTCAGTCCGCTGTGCCACGGAATCCTTGTTACCGCTCCATGAATAGTAGGTTTTCGCAAAGTTCCGCACAAACGCTTCCACGCCGCTGGTATCCTCCACACGGCGCTCAACAATTTCCTTTTCGTGAACGGTATGTGTGTCGATTGCGGTAAAATTCTTATATACCGCAAACGCAAATCCGCAGACGAACAGCAGCCACAGTGCAATCACCGCCGGCTTGCGGCTGTTTGCCGTGTAGATACACAACTTCCTTGGTTTCTGCTGTTTTTCTGTCTTTTTCTGAAACATAATTTGTTCTCCTTTGTCTTATTTCTGTGCAACCACAGCACCGCCCCAGCCCCAGCCGCCGAAACCATAGTACGCCGTCCAACCCTCTACGGTGTCGATAGTAGTGCCGCCGATGTTGGAAATAATCTGACCGTTGCCAATGTAAATGCCGACGTGACCCGCATTTCGTCCGCAAGTGTCGTTCGTTCGGGACTGGTATACCGCCGGGTCATTGTAAACCATCGCACCGAGCGGAATATTCTTGCTGGACTTTCCGACCGTGTACAGCGCACGATTTTTGCCTGCACAGCAATGCTTGTCGATGGATACACCCGCTTTTCGGTAAACTTCTTCCGCCCATGCTTCACAATATCCGCCAGCAGCCGAAATACCGTACTTTTCTGAATTTCGCGCCACCTCGACAATGCGATTCTGTGCGTCCGTTCCGAGCGCATCACCGCCTGTAAGTGTCAGATATTGTTTTACCAACTTGACATAGAACATATTGCCGTAGTTATACCGCCAGCCGCCGTTGATCGGCGTAGAAATCTCGTTTTTATAAGTAACTTTTACGCCGCCGGAGTGCTGACGAGAAAACTCCTGTGCCAGTTCAAAAGTGTATCGTTTGCCGTTTTTCGCAACGAAATCCAGAAAGCCACTGCCGTAATTGTACGCTTGAATGATGGCGTCCATATCACAACTGAGCCGGTCTGCTTTCGCTACCAGTTCCGCAAAATACTTGCAGCCCTGTTTGATACTGTCCTCTGTGCCGAGCGTATTCACCGGCAATCCGGCAGATTCCGAGGACTGCATAACGTCCTCCAGCTTGCCCTCGCTTTCCACCTGAATAATAGCAAGCAGGACATAGACATAATCGCTGATACCGTTTTGCCGCGCATATTTCTCTACCATGGGTTGATGCGCGAGCACTTCTGCTGAGAGATTCACGCCGATGTACAAACCCGAACCGCTTCCGCCGCTCTCATCATCCGAAGCAATAATCAGAAACATCGACAGAAGTAAAGCAATCAGCAGTCCGCAGCCCAGGGCACCTGCCATTGCCGCCTTTTTCATCACTTGCGCTCACCTCGGCTCTCCGAACGCCGCTGTTTGCGCATGATTTTTCTGGTTTTCCGTTGCTTGAACTCCGCACCAAAGGTTTCTTCATCCAGTCCTTTCGGCATAGTCGGTGTATATCGTGCTTTCGGCTTATCTGGTACAGTTGGACGTTCTGCCGGGCGTTCCGGCTTGCGGTCTGCAACCACAGTCTGCGGCTTGTCCTTGACCGCCGGACGATCTTCCCGCTGTCTGGGTGTCGGTTCAATCCGTTCCGACCGAGGTCGATTCTGCGGTACAGACGGCTTTTCCGGTTCGGTTTTCTGCTGTTTGGGAACAGTTGGGCGCTCCTTTGGTGCAACACGAGTGCTTTCCGTTCTGGGCTTCTCCGTATTACCCTCATTGCGTTCTCTTTTTCGCTGAGATAACTGCTCCCGGCGGCTTGCAGTGGTAGTTCTACGAGATTCCATCTGTGCAGCACGCGCTTCTCGACGTTTCTGCATGGTTTCCCGCACACTTTCCCGTGCAGATTCCACATTGCTGCGGACAGCATATTCCGCATTAGTCGGTGCGTCCTTGACCTTTTGCACGGTTTCTGCCGCCTTATCCCGCACACGAGATGGCGTATCTGCAATCTTGCCTGCCGTTTCCCCTACTCTCTGACCGAGATTCTTCTTTTCCGGCTGAACGGTTTCACGGCTTGCACTTTCACGGTTAGCAGAGGTCGAAGCCGTCCGCTGGGTGCTCTGCACGGCGCGACGCTGTGCAGAACGTTTTCCCACTCCGACTCCTGCCGCAAACGGCAATGCCTTTCTCACAGCACGAGAGATCGTCCGGCGCGGCCGGTTTGTCATGGCTCGACCGACACGACCCGTGCCCTCATCACGCAGACCGATCATGCCGAGCAGTTTGTCGCGCTCCATATACACGCCCGCAAACACAATTACCTGCAGCAACACGACCACCACGAACGGCTTGCCGTTAGCAATCGTGTATGCCAGCGAGGACAGCACCAGCACAAACGTGGTCAGCAGCGTTGTTCCTACGCGCAGCATAATGGTGTTGAACAGCGAAATCACCGCCCGCCTGCTCGTTCCGGCAAACGCCGGAATCATGCCGATTAACAGGCTCACCGGCAGAAACATGGCGCTGATGATAAACAAAATCTGTGACAGGAGCATACTTCCTGTCAGCATAATTGCAAACGCCGACACAATCAGGTTGAAAATCAGGAAGAACACAGACAGGCCGAAACGGCTTGTCACCTCGGTTACAGTCAAATTGCCGTTGTCGTAATCTTCCAGTTCCGACTTTACGACCTCTTCTCGGTCTTTGCCGCGGTTTTCGTCCGGCGAAGTGCCGAGCAGGCTGTTTACCCGTTCTTCTCCGATATTCTCCACATCCGAATCGCCAAACTGCATGATAAGCCACGGCTGTTTCACTTGAATCCCGAACAAACAATCCCGAATCGCAGAAACGCCGGTGTTCTCACCTGCCGTGTCCGGCGCAAGGATTTTCGCGCTCACATCGACAATCCCATTGCTAATGTCGCTCGAAAACTCGTTGACTCCGCTAATCGCGGACGGCGCATAGGCAATCAGCCCGACCGACACCACAAACACAACGACGAAATTCAGCGCTACATGAAACGCTTTCGTTGTTTCGCGTTTGATTAAACCAGCATAAGTGCAGTACACGCCGACCAGTAGCGTGACAATCGCCATCATGCCTGGAAACAGGCCCATGCTGTCCAATCCGCTGGCTGACACGCCCGCAATCAACTGAATATTTTTGCCGATTGCACTTGCAGCGCTGCTGATGAAGTCGAGGTCATATGCCTGCTGAATCAGGTAGCCGACAGCATTGCTGATATAAAGATTCAGTGTCCACAGAAAATTCGTGAACAGGTAAATTGCATACTGTGCTGTTTTGCCGATACCATCCAGCCAGTTCCACGGCAGCCAATCCCACGAAGAATCAACATAAAAATCAAGCTGGTAGTTATCAATCGGATACCTGCTGAACTCGTGCGCCGTATCAATGGTTTCGTCCAGCAGTCCGGCGGCGTGCGCCTGCACCGTGAACAGATTGAGAAATAGAAAAGCCATCACAACCGCAACAAAGGCTGTAATGGCTAATTTCTGAACTTTCAAGGCATTTGTCACACGTTACACCTCGTTCCCTGTAACCGGCGGGCGAGTATCAAACGCATGGAACAGGTAATCAAACATGACATGGAACTTGATCACGCCGACACGACCGTACAGGTCTTGGGAAAGACACTGACCGTTTTCCAGATTGCGAAGCCGCTTCTGATTGTTTTCATCCTCGGAATCCAGACCGAAAAATTCGAGTGTTTTCTTGATCTCGTTCATATCCGTAGAGCGGAACGCGAACTTCATGCCGATGTTGTTCTTGATATTCTCGTCTGCCACATCACCGGCGTTCTGGGTGACAAAGTAAACGGCAGCGTTCATCGAACGACCGGCGCGAACCAGCTTGTTTGCCAGCGTTTTGCCCTGTGCCACATTGAGGAACGCCCATGCTTCATCAAGACCGACCATCTTGAAGATACTTCTGTCCGAATGGATAAAGTCCAGCGCAAAGGTGGAAATGACGATCAGCATGGAGATAGACAGCATTTCAATGGTGGTGTAGTTCGCAGGCGCGGTATCCTTGTCCGGCAGAACCAGATCGGCTACTTGAATGATATTCAGCTGCTTTTCAAGGCTGATGGTCTGCTGCACCTTGCCATTTGAGAACAACAGGTGCGCAAAGTCATAGTCCGTAAAGGATTCGATATGATCGGCAATCGCAAGCGCAGTTTCCGAGCCATCGTCCCGCAGCGCGTCAATGACGCGGAGCAGTCCGCGCGTTTCGCTGTTCGTGACAGCACGCACCGCCCGTCGCAGGACAGGAAACAGTTTGCCATCACGTGAGGAAATGCCCGTGAGGAAAGTCAGCACATCAAGCGCAAGGCTTTCTGCGTCCTTGGTTTTCCGCATGATGATATACGGGTCAAGCATACCCTTGTTTTCCTCGTCCGAGGTCAGATTTACAATGTTAATCTCGTCCGCGATCTCCGGCAGCTTTTCTTTCCACTGTCCGCGCTCGGATTTCGGGTCAAGGATAAGAGCCTGCGCGCCGTTCAGAACAGCGTAGTAAGTAAGCAGGTTGAACGACAACGATTTACCGCCGCCCAGAGAGCCGAGGAACGCGCCGGACAGCGCATTGGTAACAGAACCCTTAACGCCCTGTGCCGCCCTTGCAGGCTGCACATACACATTCTGGTCTGTATCGACATTGTAGCCGAGATAGATACCATCACGCTCACCGAGCATTTGCGTTGCACCGAAACCCAGACCGGCAAGAAAATCACTGGTGACATACTGCACATAATCGTTCATATACCGCTTACTGGACGGGATAAATTCGTTATGTAGTCCCATCATATCACCGATAGGCCGCACCAGCTTAATGCTTGCGTCATCGTAGAAGTCGCGCACCTGATTACAGCGGCGTTTGAGTTCTTCCACATCCGGCGCGGTAACGCGCACCACATAGGACAGCTTGTACATACTTTCCTTGCTCTGATCGAGAACGGTTTCCAGTTCGTCTACGCTGTCCAGCGCTTCTGCCACCTGATTGGTGGTTTCCGAGTTGTTTTCCCACGCATGGTTATCGAGGTCTTTCAGCTCCTTTTTCTTGTTGCGAACCGTATGAAGAGCAGCTTTGTTCGTGATAATCTCAACATTCATTGACGTATCAATCGCAAAGTCAAACTGCTGCTCCTGATAGTAGAAAATCTCACTGGACGGGAAATCCAGCTCACCGACTACATCCGAAATCGTAAAGTACGCAACGTAGCTTTCCGAATCCTCGGACTTCATGTGTAAATACCGCTGTTTTTCCTCAATCAGACAACGGGCAGGCTTGATAAGATCGTACTTTTTCACCAGTGTATCACGCTTGCGTTTTTTAAGTGGCAGCGTAAACGCAAAATCTTCATAGGCCGTGCCGGTCCTGCCGTAGATATGCTCCAGCAGATAGCCGAAGTCATTCTTATTTAGCCGACGCACCTTGAAGCGGCGGGACAGCTTGTTTTCCATCAGCTTTTCCATGCGGGAATAACGGCGGATTTCGTCGTTTGGCATACTCACGAAATCACCCATGAAAGAACTGCTGATAGCGTTTGCCGCATCGAACAGCACATTCTTGACCTGTTTTCCCACATCTTTCACGGACAACTCCTTATCCGTCACAACCAGCTTAAAGCCGAGGAAAAAGCGGTAATCGACCTGTGTATCACCGAGAGAAGCAATCAGATTTTCCGTCTGCTCGTCAATCTCGGCGCAAGCGATCTCTTTCAGCCGTCCGGTCACGCTTTTCTTGGAACGCTCCTGTGCGGCGCGGATACTGCTTTCCGTACTGATCTGCAAAGCGTGAATCTTGCCATCACGGTTCTGCGCGATCAACTGCCGGAAAGCATCATGCACCGCGTCTTTCTGTTCCAGCGACAGGAACGAATAGTTGAACGGAATCAGTTCGTAATAGGCAAAACACTCGCCCTCAATGTTCCAAACAAGGTTATTTTCAATATATTTAATCGGATACGGCACGGATAATCTCACTCCTCACTACGGTAATATCCGCGTTCTCGCGGTGCTTTTTCAGCCGGACAGGCTTTCCGGCAAAGGTGACTTTCGGGCGCAGCGCATAGGCGATCACCGAGCGCAGAAAACTGTACGGTTTCTTGCCGTCAAAGGTCTTTTTGCTCATAAACCACGTCACACCGAACGGAATACAGCACAAAATCAGCGGATTATGAATAAACGCCAGCGGCGGCACTCTGCGGAGCATGAACACCAGCACACCGCTTGCCGCCAGCCAAAGCAGCTGGGTCACGGTGACAGGTGTCGGCAGTTTTGCGTCACCGAACGAGTATATTACCTGTTCGACTTTCCATACACTGCTGTAACTTCTTAGTTTTTTCAAATTGCAACTCCTTTTCACTTTTCTACATTATATAAGGCAATACAACATAATTGAACAAGAGCGATTTACGAGTAAATTTTGCGTACTGACGCGGCGCGTTTTTGCGGTAATACTTGATGTATTACCGTGAAATCGCAACAAAGTCAGGACGCAAAATTTCCGTAAAGCGCCGCAGCTTTAATTGTGTTGTATTGCCTATGGGTATAGGGGGAGAGGAACGAGTTCCAGCCGCAGGCGTCTTTCCTCTCCCCCTGCACGGTTGATGTATAACTCCCTGTCGGCAGTTACACACAGCCGTGCTTCACCCCCTCACCATTCTCGCAGCGGCCCTCCTTTTATCGAATCAGTTCAAATACACCGTCTTTGGTTTCCACAAAATCGCCCTCCATCGAGAGGTCGCGCCCGTACTGCGCACTGTCAAAATACCGTCGTAGCGTTTCATCTGAAATCAGACCATCATCTAACATCTGTTCCGCTACATCGGCTGTTGTGTCACAGCCGCTCCACAGGATAATATCGTCCGCGTGTTCGCAGAAATCCTCCACGCCGCTGTAATAACTGAGCAGAGAACCCATGTTGTCCCGAATGTAGTCCGGCAGGTCCTCCACCATTTCGCACAGTCGGTTGATCTCCTCGATAGGCGTATACTCCCCGATTGCGAACGGCAGTTCATAATCGTGGATGGCGTATTCCTCGTACTGTTCATTCAGACCGATACGCTCTCTCACTTCGTCCATGTCGATAGGAGGTTCAAACCACGCGCCAACGAGTTCGCCCTCGTTGTATTTGCCGAGATTGGCAATATAAACGCGCATTTCTTCCATAATTTCACCTCATTCCATAAGAAAAGGCTGACTTTTCAGCCAGCCTTACGCACCGAGAATCTGATTGAACAGACTCAGCAGAACATCCTTCACGCCTGCCGCGTTGAACACCAGACCAACCGACAGCATGGCCACCACAAGAAAACCGATCAGCTTGGTAAACTCACGCTTGAAGCCGAGATACAGGCCGATCACCACGATAGCAACCAGCACCAGCGGCTGGGCGTTCGACAGCAGCCAGTTATACAGATTTACGCCAAAATTCATTAGTTATCCTCCATCTGAATCATTTCATTAACAGTTCGCATCTTCTGCTGAATGATTTTTCGGTGCTTGTCCCGCAGTTCCGTGTTGTCCAGAATATCCTTTACATGGGACGTCCCGCACTTTTCGTCAATCAGCATGAGCATTTTCGCCGTTGGTGCCACCTGATGCGAAAACCAGTTCAGCGTCCGTTCCAGCGTGTACGGCTCGGGTGCAGTTGTCAGTTTGAGCATATTGCGGTGCTTGCCGATAAAGGTTTCCCACACGGGATTCAACGGCCACTCCTCACGCGATTTGCCGCTCTCCTTATCCACAAAGCGCACATAACGGTTGATAATGCCGAACGCCGTTTGTTCCGGATTCTCGTTTGACACGAGATCGTACACGGCGTTGTCCGCCCGCTCATTTTTCAGCCGGATTTCAAAGCGGTTCTGAATGTCCGCCTGTTCGAGCGGCGTACCGTTTTTCACAAGCTGCTCATACGCTTTCTCGTAAAGGCAAAAGTACAAATCGGACTGCATCGAGCCGATGTACAGCGTTGCGCCCATGTGGGCGCTGTCCTGCTCCTGCCGACTGACCAGCCCGCCCGAGCGAAACGCCCGAAAACTGCGGAACACCGAAACGCATTCCTCCTTGCGGCATTTACTGATGAGAAGCGGAATATCCAGCATACCCACCAAGTCATTCACCGCGAGGTCTACCCGTTTGAACACCGCCTTTTCTTTCATGCACTTGCGGAAAAATTCGTACCAAGTCCGCTTTTGTCCGTCCAGATACGCTTCAAACTGCCGACAGCCTTTGCCGCGCAGTTCGAGCAGCACGCCCATTTCTTCCAACGGCGAGGTCAGCACCATCACGTCACCAATCCGGTAAGTGCTCGTGTAGCCGTACATTCCACGCGGCTCCTGCACCAGATATTTCATTTTCAGCCGAAGAACATCTTCGATGATATGCTTCACATCCATTGTTGGAAAGCGGATACGCACATAGTCGAACAGCAGTGTCAGCGGCTCAGGGTGCAGCCGAATGAGCGCGTCTTTCAGCCGCTTGCGTACCTTTTGCGGCACGGATTGGTTTTCCTGCTCCAATCGGCGGTAATATTCCGTTGTCAGTCCGGCTTCAACTGCCATATCCTGTTCGGATATGCCAATTTGCATCCGTTTTGCCCGAAACTCCGTTATCCAAGTCCTGTTTTGCAATTTTACCTCCGTTTCCTGTTGATTTTGTACAAAGTTTTGCGTAGTTCGCCTATCTTGTCCGATTTGTACCCCCCTGTTAGATAAAGGGGGTTCCGACGTTCGGGCGCGGCTGATGCCGCGCCCAACGCACCGTTCCGTGCCGTCGGCTTTCGCGCTGCACGCCGCCGCACGGACGGCGCGAGGGCATAGAAAAACGCGCAGAGTTCTTTCCTCTGCGCGTTTTGCGTGTACATATTTAATTTCAAAAAAGCAGCGCCATATAATCCTGACGCCCATCAAGTACACGGGTAACTTCTACATATTCGTTGCCCACAACACGATAGAACACAATCTGCTTTGCTACTACTAAAAACCGAATGTCCGTATCTACCGCATAGCGACTGCACAATTCTGTGCCCATAAACGGATTATCCTCTAACAGCATAATCGCGTCATACACCCGACGAGTTAATTTTGCTGCTGCTGACGGATTGTTAAGCTGCTCCCTAATATATCGTTTCGTTGCCCGCATATCTTCAACAGCAGTTTTCTTAAATTTAATTCTCATTCAGCAATACCCAACATAGCCCGGGCCTGCTCGGCAGAATAGCTTTCGGTGCAATCATCGCCCTTTTTCAGTTCTTTCACCAACCGTGCCAGAGCCTTTGCCTTAACAATTTCCGCATTATCTCCTGTCACTGCAAAGGGGAAACCGCCTGCATTTAATGACTGCTGAAAAAACACATTGATTGCGTCCGTGAGTGTCAACCCCGTTTTTGCATAAATCTGCTCCAATTCTTCACGAATTTCAGGATTCATGCGAATACGGAACATATCTGTTTTTGCAGAAGAAATAACATTATCCATCTTGCAGACCTCCTTTTCAAATTTAGTATAACACATCGTATTCTATGCGTCAATTATGTAGCTACATTGTTGCTACATAATTATTTTGCACACCTCCCAATCTCCTGCAAAAAGTCGTATCCTTTCGGCACAATCGGAGTATAAAACTCCGTAATCACCCCCTTTCCGGTATCGGCATAACCTCTGCCCTTGATATTCTTGAAAAAGAACTCCTTTTTCGTTTCGCCAAACATCATGCTGTATCCGAGTTCGGACATTCTGCCGAGCGCAACTCGGAAGTTAAACTGGTCGCGGGTACCGTCACCGAGATATTTAGCATCCGGGCGCTGACAGGCGAGAATCAGGAAGAATCCCGCCTGCCGTCCCAGCATGACAATCTGCCGCAGCTTATTCAACACATCTTCGCGCTCCCTGCTTGTCAGCATTTCCATGAACGCAACGTACTCGTCAAACACGAGAAAATGCGGTGAAAGTCCGAGATATGCATAGTTTTCGCCGGTTTTGTAATTTTCCATGCGCTTCATATCCGCACTGCGTTCGTGCATTGCCGTGCAGAACTCGGTGATACACTGCACGATCTCCTCTTTGCGGCTGCATACGTTCGGCAGGACGGCAGACAAATCCGCTAAGTCTGCGTTTTTCGGGTCAAGGATGTATAAAGCTGCATTGGTTTCCAACAATGCCCGAATCAGCGTCAGGATAAAGTACGTTTTACCGCCGCCTGTACCGCCTGCGATGAGCATATGCGGCAGGCTGTCAAACTCCCAATAGGTGTTCTGCATGAGCCGCATTTTGCCATGCTCCACACGCACCTCAGAGATTGGGATACGGTTAGCAATCATGTCATACAGCAGCGTGTACTCTATAAATCCATCCAGCAATTCTCTGCTGACAAGCTCACAGTACAGACCGCTTTCCAGCTTGTTTTCCAAGCGCAGCAGCGGTTCTTGAAACTTTCCGAGTGTGATCTCCACCGTGATATGCAAAAGCCCGTTTTCCATGCGGTAATAAATGCGCGGAAAACGGGCGATCTTCGGTTTTGAACTTGCGGGCAGGTCCTTGAAAAATCCTTCCGCTTGCTTTACATCGTTCTGCTCATACCATTGGTTTTCCAGTATCATACGCGCCAGCTTTTGCCGGTGCTGCATTTCGTGCAGCGTGTCCGGAAATCGGCGGTACAGCAGCCATACCGTCACGGTACACACTTTCCCGCCCATCGCCGCGCTGAACAGCAGATAGGGCACGGATGGATTGCGCCAGTCCGTGCGGATATTCAGCAATACAAATGTCACAGCAAACACCGCGAACAGCAGGAAAAACACCGTTCGGAACACCAAATCTTTATCGCTCGGGCGAATCCGCCTGCCGCGATTTCTACACAGCCTGTGCATTACGATTTCTTATCTGCCGGAACATCCTTGTGAGGCTGGCTGTTCTGTGCGGGCGTTTTGAGCACCAGATCGTCCGCCTTGATGTACCAGTCCACCTCGGCGCTGTTGCCGAACGTCACATGGGCGATCGCACCGAACATCGGGTTGACCAACTTCACTTCCGCGTTGTACGCAAAATCGCGCACCGGAACGGTTGCCGGAATACTGACCTGAATCATGCGCCCCTGCTTGTCGCTTTTCAGATCGTAGGTGCGCTCCTTGACCACCTCGGACGGCGTGCCGTCTGCGTTTTCCTCGAACACCTCGCGGCGCATTGCCGAAAAACGCAGCGTGCCGAGCGTTGCTTCATTTTCACCGAAAAAACCATTGCTGAATCTCATAAATCGTACCGTCCTTTCTCGTTTACGCCTTTTCCATATCTTCCGCGTGTAGAATGTAGTCCACGAACGCGCGGCCGTTGATCACATAGCCCTCAGCTGTCACCGACGGGTTCTTGAGCTTGACCGGCTCCATGTATGCGAACTGTTTCTGACCAGCCGCACCGTCGATCACGACCTCAATATCATCCGCACGCTGCACATCGCTGAACAGCTTGTAGCGGCGGTACAGCACCTTGGTCTGGGTGCCGTTGCGGCGGGTATCGCCGCGCTTTACCTCGGCCGGACCGCCAAATTCCAGATTGCCGAGCGACTTCGCCATGTTAGGGATCACAAATTTCAATTCCATATAAAGACCTCCAAATTCTACTTCATTACTTCCGCGATACCCGCCATCACATATTCTGCGCACGGCAGGGCAATCGAGTTGCCAAGTGCTCGATAACGGGCATGATCGCTGATTTCTTCATTCATGCAGCCGTATTTTGTCCAGTTTTCGGGCAGACCCATCAGCCGCTCACATTCCAGCGGTGTCAGCACACGCAGGAATCCGTCTTGTTCCTCACCCTCGTACCAAAACGAAAACGGCGCCGTTACACTCGCAAGCAAAGTTGGGAATGGTTCTCCTCCTCGTCCGAAGCTGGCACAGAACCCTTTCCGATCTCCGACCTGTGCCATAGTTCGCATCCGCCGAAGGGAAAACGGTCTGACGATGGGTACCTGCCGCCCTGTTTGAGCAGCAGGTACTCCACCTCTTTGGGTGGCGGACAGCCCGCCCGGACCGCCAATCGAAGAAAACGGGAACATAGTCCGGGGCTTAAATAATACTTCTCCGGCACGCTGGCCTGCAAAATCCGCCACGACGAACACGCGCTTGCGGCGCTGTACGAGGGCGGGTTCTCCCCAATACTGGGCGTCCAGCAGTCGCCAAGCGGTATCAGCGCATCCCCCTCGCACCATTCCGGCGTGTGCCCATCCACGAGAAGGCACTGAAACCTCGGCACCTGTGAACGCACGGAGCATGGCTGCAAAATCCAGCCTGTCATTTGAAGAAAACGCTCCCGCAACGTTTTCCCAAATACAGAAAGCTGGATACCAACCATTGGTTGCATATCTCATCTCCTCGATAATTCGCATGGCCTGATAGAACAGGCTGGATTTTTTGCCCGCGAAACCGTTTCTCGTGCCAATCTGCGACAAGTCCTGACAGGGCGAACCGAATGTAATCACATCGACCGGCGGTATCTCTGCACCGCTGATCTTCGTAATGTCACCCAAGTGCAGCATATCCGGGAAATGCCGTTTGGTGATGGAGATCGGGCGTGCTTCAATCTCGCTCGCCCACACAGGTTCCATGCCGCAGTGCATCGCCGCCAGCGGAAACACGCCGATTCCATCAAACAGGCTGCCGAGTTTAAGTACGGTCACGCGCATACCTCGTGCGGCCCATCGTGCCGTGGATACGACAGTTGCCGGTGCGGATTTTCTTGCCGCGCACACGGGCAAGGCAGTCGCAGTGCTCGTCCGGGTCCAAGTGTGCCCCGCAGTGCGGACAGGTGTTGTAGTACATGAGTATCCCTCCTGCTATTACATGAATTGTCATACTATCTGTACGCTGAACGGCGGCGGTCTGGCAAACAAACAATAGATTTTATATTGAGTAAGCATGATCTTTTCCTTTTTCGGGTAATGAAAAAGCCGTCCTTCTTTGAGAACGGCTTTCGCTTTACCAGTTTTTGGCGTAATATGGTTTGTATTTTAGGAAACAGCTTGTCCTGCTTTATTTTTGTCATTTTACGGTAATTTTGTTGTTCTTGTCACACCGCAGCATGAAAAGGCTTGTACAAATTCCCCTCAAAAGTTGTTCTTATCCCATCGTACCAGAGCAAAAAGCCAGAATAACCTATGACAACCTTCTCCGCCTGATCGACGACCCGGATGTTCGCGAGCCGCTCAAATTCCTGCGAGAACGAGAAGTCGTGCATTTCCAGCGGTTCGGAGACGCGCTGCGCGTTGTGCAGGATAATCTGGATGCCAAGAACTACTATGCCTATAACCCGTCCATCGACATCCGGCCCAAAGAGAAATAACGCATTTGCAAGGAGATGGTCCCTGACCGTCTCCTTTTTTGTGCAAATACTGCATCAATCCGGGTCACTGTGCAAAACAAATTTGAACACTTTACTGTGTAAAGTGACTTTTCTTTTCCGTGCATTTCTGCTATAATGCTATTAAGTAGCGCATATTATATATTTGCCTGATCACTATCGGACAGGCCTTCGCATAAATTTCAGTAAGTAGGGGAACAAGCATGAAAGAACAGAAATTGGTCATCACCGGTATGGGCGCTGTTACGCCGATCGGTATTGGTGTGGACGCATACTGGTCCGCACTGGTGGAGGGACAATGCGGTGTAGGAAAAATTACCCGCTTTGATGCATCCGAACTGCCCGTGCAGATCGCGGCAGAGCTGAAGGACTTCGATCCCGCTGCCTACATGCCGAAAACGCTGGCCCGCACGATGGACCCGTTCATGCAGTTTGCCTTTGTTGCGGCCGAGGAGGCTCTCAAGGACAGTGAGCTGTCCATCGAGAGCGAAAGCGACCGTATCGGCATCGTCATGGGCACTGCAATGGACGGCGTTACCACCGTTGCACAGACGCAGGCTGCGTTCGACGCAGGCAAGCGCGTCGGCCCTCGCTTTGTGCCGATGACCATCGGCAACATCGCTGCCGCCCAGATCGCGATTGCTCACGGCATTCACGGCCCGAGTCTGACACTCAATACGGCATGCTCAGCAGGCGGCGACGCCATCATGACCGCAGCGATGCTGCTCCGCTCCGGCGAGGCAGACGCGGTTCTGGCAGTCGGCGGCGAGAGCATTCTGTGCCCGATCGTGGTTTCCGGTCTGTCGCAGGCAAAGGCGCTTTCCCGCCGAAACGATGCCCCCGAGCAGGCGTGCCGCCCGTTCGACATTGACCGCGATGGCTTCGTTATCGGTGAAGGCGGCGGCGCTCTCCTGATCGAGACCGAGGAGCATGCACTCGCCCGCGGCGCAAAAATCCACGCCGTACTCGCCGGTTACGCGAACACCTCGGATGCACACCACGTTACTGCGCCCTGCCCGGACGGCGAAGGCGCTTCCCGCTGCATGAAGCTGGCGCTCAAGAAGGCTGGCATGCAGCCGTCCGACATTGGCTATATCAACGCGCACGGCACGTCCACGCCGCTCGGCGACAAAGCCGAAACGCTGGCGGTCAAGACCGTGTTCGGCGGCCGCGAAAGCGCACCGCCGATGAGCTCCACCAAGTCCGCGACCGGCCACCTCATGGGCGCCGGCGGCCTGACCGAAGCCATCGCCTGCATCAAGGCCATCGAGGAAGGCGTTCTGCCGCCCACCCTGCACCTGGCAAAGCCCGATCCGGAATGCGATCTGGATTATGTGCCGAATACCGCGCGCAAGGCGGAAATCAACGCTGCAATGAGCAATTCGCTCGGCTTCGGCGGACAGAATTCCAGCCTGATTGTTGCTCGGTACGAGAAACAGTGAGGCGGTAGGAGTGAGAAGCTTGTGCAGCAATTCTCCTCCTGTCAAACAATAAACAAACAGGGACATCGGCATGCAGCCTGTGTCCCTGTAAGATTTTTCTTCTTGCAATTCCATGATTGTGTGGTATTATAATATTCGTTAAGTAGTTTTTAACTCTACATACAACCCATTTCCTGAGGTAATTACGAATTGCTAATTCCCCATACAAATTATTACGAGGTGATCCCTTGAGTCACGAATACACCTATGATATTTCCATGTTCCGCGACACATTTGAAACCCGTTTCACCTATCTGAACGGTTTTCTTCGCAATGTTTCGCGTTTCGGCAGCCGACCGGCACTCTTTGACCCGCGTTCCGGCCGCCGCTGGACCTACCGCGAACTGAACGCCGAAGCCAACCGTCTGGCGCATGCGCTGCGCGCGGACGGCGTCGGCAAGAACGACGTTGTCATGTTCACCCTGCTCAACTCGCCGGAGTTTGTTTTCTGTTATCTGGCGGCGCACAAGATTGGTGCGATCGCGTGTCCGGTCAACTACCGGCAGGGCGCAGGCGAGATTGCACTCGTCATTGATGACAGCACGCCCAAGGCTTTCATCTATGACGCCGAGTTCGGCGAGCTGTCCGGCGGTGCGCTCGACCTGTGCGAGAGCAAGCCTGCCATCAAGATCGTTGTCGGCGCAGACGATGCCGCACCTGCCGGTCAGGTGCGCTATGCGGATTACGTTGCCGATCAGCCGGAGAACGACCCGCCGATCGACTTCGACCCGCACATCTACGACGAGACCACCCGTCTGTACACCTCCGGCACAACCAACCGTCCGAAGGGCGTGCCGATCAACAATATCAACGAGGTGCTTTCCGCGCATGACGTTATGATGCACTTCCCTCTCGGTCCGACCGACCGCACGATGAACATGACCCCGTGGTTCCACCGCGGCGGCATCCACTCCGGCGGCCCGTGCCCGACCCTCTATGCGGGCGGCGAAGTTGTCATTCTGCGCGATTTTGCACCGAAGCGCTGCCTGGAATATGCCGCTAAGTACAACATCTCGTTCCTGATCGGTGTACCGACCATCATCGCCATGCTCGCCCGCACGCAGGAGCGCACCCCGCACGACCTGTCCGCGCTGCGCGGCATTGTCACCATGGGCGCGCCGTTTGAAAAGAGCGCATGTGAGAAATATATGAAGCTGCTCACGCCGAACATTTTCAACGGATACGGCACAACGGAATCCTTCTGGAACACATTTCTGCGCCCGTTCGACCTGCCGGATAACGCAGGCTCGGCCGGCCGCTCGTGTACGGATGACGAGGTCCGCATCGTAAAGCTGCGCGAGGACGGCTCCCATTCCGAGCCGGACGACCTGGTCCCGCACGACAACGTGGCCGAGGGCGAGATCATCATCTCCTCTCCGGCAAAGAGCGCATTCTGCTACTACAACAACCCGGAAATGACCGAACAGAAGTTCTACAAGGGATTTCTGTACACCGGCGATGTCGGCACATGGGACGAGAACGAGTTCGTCACCGTGCGCGGCCGCAAGGACGATATGATCGTTTCCGCAGGCGAAAACATCTATCCGCCGCAGATCGAGGCCGTGCTGAACGACCATCCCAAGGTCGCAGAGAGCGCCGTTATCGGTGCGCCGGACAAGCTGCGCGGCGAAGTTGTTGCGGCATATGTTGTGCCGAGCGACCCCTCCCTCACCGTTGAGGAGCTGAAGGAGTACTGCACGAACAGTCCCGTGCTGTCCTCGTACAAGTGGCCGCGCATCTACAACATTGTCGATTCCCTGCCGCACACCGCGACCGGCAAAATCATGCACCGCGCCCTGCGCAAGCAAAAATAACCCAGACAGCACAAAAGGAGAATGGATTCGTTCCATTCTCCTTTTTACATCTACAACACGTTTACAGTAATCCTTGCAGCGACAGCGCAGCCGCCAGCGCCAGCAAAATGGCGATCAGCGTTTTCAGCACGCGCAGGAATCGTTCTCTTGTGACAAACCGCCGCCAGCCTGTCGGCTTCGGGTCCGGAGGAAGCATTTCGTCCGGTGTCGGCTTATGGTCGAGCAGCCTCACGTCGCAATCCTTGCATTTACGAACATTCTCGACGTATTCCGCGCCGCATTTCGGGCACCAAGGCATAATTCGTTACTCCTTCCAGATGAAAATCGGCAGCGGCGGATCATTTTTGCGGTTCATCCACTCACAGCCGAGCACGGTATAGGTTCGGTCGTCGAGTTCCCGCAAGTGAGCCAGAAGCGCGTCGCGCTCTTCATAGCCGTTTTCCTTGCCGTAATAGAGCGCAAGCGCCATCAATCCGCCTTTTTTGAGCAGATTCAGTCCCGCATCCACAGCAGGCAGTGAAGTCTCTGCGGTGGTGAATTTTGTCGGGTCTCCGCCGGGCAGACGGCCGAAATTGAACACGATGCAATCCACGGTCTCCGGTTCGGCGTAGTGTGCCATGTTAGCGTGGCTGTCGAGGTAAACCTCGGCGCTGAGGTGCTCCTTCGCCAGCAGCTCGCGGGTCTGCCGGACGGCATCCTCCTGCACATCAAAGGCCAGCACACGGCCGTTTTCGCCTGTCAGACGGCACAGCAGTGCTGTGTCTCTGCCCTTTCCCGCGGTCGCATCAATACAAAAATCGCCTTCCCGAACCTGCCGCCGGAGCACATCATGCACAACCGAAAGTGTGTTCATGCTCTGCCCTCCTCAAAAGCGGCTGCCGCCGAGCGCGCGCGCGATTTCGTCCCGCGCAGCCATGAGCGGCGCACGCAGCTCTGCCACGCGCTGGTCGGTCATGCGGCTGACCGGCGCAGACAGCGAAATCGCGTAGGACGCGCGTCCGCGGTAGTCCGGAATGGCGGCCGCAATGCAGCGCACGCCAAGCTCGTTCTCCTCATTGTCGAGCGCGTAACCAAGCTGACGCACCTTGTCGATCTCACGAAAAAACGCGTCCTCATCGACGATGGTGTGCTCGGTCCACGCATGCACATCGCTGTGCTGCCACACATCGCGCACCTCTGCGGTGTCCCATGTGGCAAGAATTGCCTTCCCGACGCCCGTACAGTACAGCGGCAAGCGCATGCCGATGCGCGAGAACATGCGGATGGCAGACGAGCCATTATCCACTTTATGGATGTACACAATGTCCTTGTCGTCGCGCATGACAAGGTGAACCGTCTCATCCGTGCACTGCTCGAGCCGTTCAAGCGACGCGCGTGCTCTCTCAACAATATCCAGATTATCCACAATATAGCTGCTCAACTCGCACAGACGCATACCGGCGCGGTAGACGCTGGTTTCCGCGTCGCGCTGCACATAGCCGCGCGCACACATGCTGGTCAGCAGACGGTGAACCGTGCTTTTGTGCAGGCCGGTTTCCGCAGACAGGCCGCCGATGCTCATGCCGTTGCGGCTGCGGCACAGAGTTTCCAGCAAATCGAATGCGCGGTCGAGCGATTGAACGGTCGATTGCTCCGCCATGAAAACGCTTCCCTTCGTTCCGTATTATAAAACACATCTCCATTATACAGCAAAGCTGCACAAAAAACAAGGGATTATTTTGGTGTGGTCGCCAAATTTGGATTGGTCACTTGCGAAGCAGACGGAATTTGCGCTGACACCGCGCGGGCGCAACACAAGGCGAGTTGCCCGTCGGGTAAGAGAGCGTTCCCTGTGGGATAACAGTGCCGCGCAACTCGTTTATACGTTGTTGCGTCTGTCACCTACGAATAAAGCTGCTGATAAACACTATCTTGCAGGGAGCGAAATTTCTCCTTTTACAAAGCAAAACCACAGTCAAAACGACTGTGGTCTGCGTAAAATGTTTGAATCAGACGTTGAAACGGAACAGAACAACATCGCCGTCCTGCATCACATACTCCTTGCCCTCGGAGCGAACCAGACCCTTTTCGCGGGCAGCAGCCAGCGAGCCAAGCTCGATGAGGTCCTTATAGTTGATAACCTCAGCGCGAATGAAGCCGCGCTCGAAGTCGGTGTGAATCTTGCCGGCAGCCTGCGGCGCCTTTGTGCCCTTCTCGATGGTCCACGCGCGAACCTCCTGCTCGCCGGCGGTGAGGTAGCTCATCAGGCCGAGCAGGTCGTAGCAGACCTTGATCAGACGGTCCAGACCGGACTCGTGCAGACCGAGTTCGGACAGGAACATCTCCTTCTCCTCTGCGTCCATGCCGGCGATATCTTCCTCCAGCTTTGCGCAGATCGGCAGAACCATCGCGCCTTCTGCGTCTGCAATGGCCTGTACCGCCTTGAGGCGCTCGTTCTCGGTATCGTTGCCGGTAAAGCCTTCCTCGTCCATGTTTGCTGCGTAGATGACCTTCTTCGCGGACAGCAGATCGCTCTCACCGATGACGCGGTCAATGTCCTCGTCCTCGCCAAAGCCCTCGAAGGTGCGGGCGGTCTTGCCCTCCTCCAGATGCGCCTTCAGGCTCTCGAGGATCTCCACGTCACGGAGCAGCTTCTTGTCTGCCTTCGCAGCCTTGCGGGTGCGCTCGAGACGGCGCTCGAGGTGCTCGATGTCCGCAAGGATCAGCTCGAGGTTGATGGTCTCGATGTCACGGGCCGGATCGACCGAGCCTTCAACATGCACGATGTTCTCGTTGTCGAAGCAGCGGACAACGTGAACGATGGCGTCAACCTCGCGGATGTGGGACAGGAACTTGTTGCCAAGGCCCTCACCCTTGCTTGCGCCGCGCACCAGACCGGCAATGTCAACGAACTCGACCACAGCAGGCGTGGTCTTCTTTGCGTGATAGAGATCGGTCAGCGGCTGCAGACGCTCATCCGGTACAGCAACCATGCCGACGTTCGGGTCGATGGTGCAGAACGGATAGTTTGCGCTTTCCGCGCCTGCCTGCGTAATTGCGTTGAACAAGGTAGACTTGCCGACGTTTGGCAGTCCGACGATGCCGAGTTTCATAATGTAATTCCTCCAACTTTATAAGGGGATTTTCTGCTCCCCGTTTTCTGCATAAAAATAGTATACCGCTTTCGCTGGAATTTTGCAATGTTTTGCGCTATACTAAAGATACCAATTTGTCTGCAAGAGGTGAAAAGCCATGCCTTCTTATGTCACTTACCATATTTTTGCGGCTACCGTACAGCGCGTAACCAGTGATTCGGTTGCCCATATCGCGTCCTCCTATCCGGCGGCCTACCGATGGGGCTCGCAGGGAGCGGACCCGCTGGCGCTCTATCACGCGCCGTTCCCGTCCGCCCTGCGCAGACTGGCGAACCGCGTCTGCACCGAGCCGCCCGCGCCGCTGTTCGAGTCACTGTGCAAAGCCGCCGTCGCGTCGCACAACACGGCTGCGCTCGCATATGTATTCGGATTCTGCACGCACTATGCACTCAGCCGCGTAACCTATTCGTTTGTTTCCGCACAGGCGGACAGGCTGTCGCAGTTCATGCCGGGCTACTCTGCCGAGGCACGCCGCCATTTAGTCGAGAGCGACATCGACGGTGTGATGATCGCGGATTTTGTCTCGGACACGCCCGCCGAGTACGAAGCGTACCGCCAACTGGAGCCGGATGCACCCGAGTCCCCTCTCGCGGCGAAAATTCTGGCGCAGGCCCTGCGGGAGACGTATGGCGTGCACATCACGCCTGCCGCCGTCTACCACTCGATGAACGATATGCGCCGCATGCACCATCTCGCGCATCAGGGTGCCTCTGCACTCAGCCGTCTGCAGCGGTTCGAGCACCTGATCGGCAAATCCGGTTTTGCGTCCTCGCTCATCCGTCCGACAGAGCCGCTCTCGGCGGACTGCACCAATCAGGAGCACCGTCCGTGGACATCCCGCACCGGTGAGCGAACGGATTCGTTCTACGATCTGTTTGATGCCGCCGTGCCGCTGGCGGTCTCGCTGCAGCGTGCCGCTCTCGACCGCTATTATCAGCAGAAGCCGCTCGATCCGCGCTTTTTCCCCACGGATTTTACGGGCACACCCATCAAAAAGTAAAAATTTAATAACTTAGCGACAGGTTTCGTATGACTTCGCTCCCTGAAATGGGTATTCTTGGTGCTGTTACCAAACTGTAACCATTGAAAGGAGTGAATATGGCGCACATCATTCCGCCATACTACTATCATGCGAAACCTGTTATCTTTTGTTTTGGGCGTGATTTCACGCCTGCTCTACCTGCTTCTGCGGCTCATCCTGCTGCTCGACCGCACGATCTGCCGCGTATACGACCTGCCGGTCTGGAGCCGGTTCGCCGGTGTTCTGCGGCAGGCAGGCCGCCGCCGTTCGGTCTGTGCGCTGAGCGTATTCGGACTGCTGTTCCTGCTGCCCGCTCTGCTGCTGACCCGGCCGGGCACGCTGCTGCTTGCGGACGGTCAACCGCTCGGTGTCATCGAGGACAGCGCAACGCTGCTGAACGCAGTAAACGCGGTTGAATCCAGCGCATCTGCCGTTTCCGGCACGGACTATTACCTGCCGCTGCGCCTGCAGGCCAAACCGGTGCGGACAGCTGCTCCGCTGCTGACGCAGGAGGAACTCGAGCGCAATCTCATTACTGCCAGCGGCGAGTTGGACACGCTTGCCATTATTTCGGTGGACGGCAAACAGACCGCCATTGCCGCCGATACGGACGGCGCGCAGGCCGCGCTCGACCAGATCAAGGCCGCGTATACGACAGCGGCAGACGAAAACGTACACTTCCTGCAGACCGTCCGCGTGGACAAGGCCGTTGCGCCAGCCGCGCTTGCAGAGACCGATTCCGCGCTGTATGATACCCTGTCGCAATGCCTTGATGTGACTGCGACCCGCGCCGTCACCTACACCGAACAGATTCCGTTCGACACCGTGACGCAGGAGAACGAAAATCAAGACCAGACCTACCGCGAGACTGTTCGGCAGGGCTGTGCAGGCACAGCGCAGGTCACCGCCGAGATTGAAACCGTGGACGGCGAGGAGCGCACGCGCACCATCCTTGCGCGCACCGTGCTCCGGCAGGCCACCGACGAAATTGTTGAGGTCGGCACGCGCAATGTCGGCATCGGCACCGGAGAATTTGCCGTGCCGCTGACCAGCTACACGTTCACCTCGGCGTTCAAGTACCGCTGGGGCCGCCTGCACGGCGGCGTGGACCTCGCCGTGGACGAAGGCACACCGGTCTATGCCGCGGATAACGGCAAGGTCATCGTTGCAGAGGACTCTGGCAACGGCTACGGCAGCTATATCATCCTCGACCACCGGAACGGCTTCAAGACGCTGTACGGGCATAATTCACAGCTGCTCGTGTCGGTCGGCGATGTGGTCAGCAAGGGCGATAAAATCGCGCTTTCCGGCAATACCGGCAATTCCACCGGCCCGCATCTGCATTTTGAGGTGCAGGTGAATGATGAAAAGGTAGATCCGACTCAGTATGTGCAGTTGAGTTAACCGGTGAAGTAATGGAAAATTGAGAATGGAGAATGGAAAATAACGCTATCCCTGCGCGAGTTCCATCCTCGCCGCGTGGAAGTACGCGCTGCGCGCGTTATTATATCGCGCACGGTGCGATACCACAATTCTCAATTCTCCATTATCCATTCTCAATAAAAAAAGAGATTGGCAAAGCCAATCTCTTTTTGGTTACTCCATCGCCTCGACTTCATCAATCTTGGTGAGGTACTTATTCTGATAGAATTTGAGCTTCTCCGCGAACTGCGGGGTCTCCTTGTACGCCTGCTTGACGTAGGCGTGCGTATCAAACTCGGCTGCGCCCTCGGCCAGCTGGATGGTATAAATGGCGATATTCGAGCAGTGGTCGCTGATCTTCTCAAGGTCATGCACAATATCCAGGAAGTGGATACCGGTCTGCATGGTGCACTCGTTCCGGCCCAGACGCTCGATGTGGCGGCTCTTGAGACGCTCCTTCATCGTATCCACGACTTCTTCCAGCGGCTCGACCATACGGGCGGTCGAAACAGCCTGATTGTCATAGCCGTCAACGGTCATGTCGAGCACCTCGGCAACCGCTTCGCACATGGTGCGCAGCTCCTGCATCGCACTCGGCGAGAAGGACAGACCGGCCTCACGGAACTCGTCGGCACGCTCGAAGATGTTCTGCGCATAGTCGCCGATCTTCTCAAAATCAGACAGCGAGTGCATCATCTCGGCCATCTGGCGGCGCTGATCAACCGAACGGATGTTGTGGATGGTGGTCAGGTAACGGCCAATCTCAACCTCTGCACGGTCGAGGAAGGCCTCGTGCTCGTGGAAGATCTCCTCGTTTGCAGCCGCGCCGCCGAACAGCGGGTCGGTTGCCAGATGGAAATTCTGCTTGGCAGTGTCGCCCATGTCGGCAATGCAGCGCTGCGCCTGATCGAGTGCCAGGGACGGCGTGGTCAGGAAGCGAGGCTCCAGCTTTGCCAGCGGATCTTCCTGCGTCTCCTCTGCGGGCACGCTCGCCGTTGCCAGCTTGACCAGCAGACCGGTGAACGGCAGGAACAGAACCGTACAGGTGAGATTGAACAGCGTATGGAAGTTTGCGATGCCGCCCTTGTCGATTGCGTTATCCCAGAAAGAGAAACCAACCGTGTACTGAATCGCATAAATGCCGACCAGGAACAGGATGGAGCCGATCAGGTTGAAGTAGAAGTGCACCATCGCGGTACGGCGGGCATTCTTGGAGCCGCCCACCGAGGACAGGAATGCGGTGATACAGGTACCGATGTTCTGACCGAGGATGATCGGGATAGCAGCCGAATAGGTGATCGCACCCGTGGTGGACAGTGCCTGCAGAATACCAACCGATGCGGAGGACGACTGGATGATCGCGGTAACGCCCGCGCCGACCAGCACGCCGAGCACCGGATTGGAGATAGCAGCGAACAGATCCGCGAACTGCGGCAGATCAGCCAGCGGTGCAACCGCGCCCTCCATGACCGACATGCCGATGAACAGAATACCGAAGCCGGTGAAGATATCCGCGATATCGCGGGTACGGCGCTTTTTGGCAATCATCATAATGATTACGCCGACAAGTACGATGATATATGCCAGATTCTTCGGCTTGAGCAGATCCATGAACAGGCTGCCGCTGCCCTCGCCGCCGGACAGACGCAGGATCTGCGCGGTAATCGTGGTACCGATGTTGGCACCGAGGATAACGCCGACCGACTGCTTGAGCGTCATGATACCGGCGTTTACAAAGCCGACAACCATAACGGTCGTTGCGGACGAAGACTGAATGACCATGGTAACGACCATGCCCATCAGCAGAGCCGTAACGACATTGCCCGTCATTTTTTCAAGCGTTTTCTCCAGTTTAGAGCCCGCTGCGCGCTCCAAACCTTTTCCCATTGTCGTCATACCGTAGATGAACAGCGCAAGACCGCCGATCATCTGCACGATTGACAGCACATCAAAATCCATATGCTTCCTCCCGTTTTGTTACATAATCATTTTCATTATTTCTTCACAATTCGCATACATTTTAATTATATTGTTTTTACATGGTACTGTCAATAAAAATTGCGTTAATACGCAGGCTTTACACACATTTAACATTGGTTTGCCTACCCGGCAGGGGCACAAGAGGGTAGACACCTGCGGTTTCCACCCTCTGATTTTCACCCCTTTCCCTTTGGGATAGCACGGCGAAATTTGCAGAACTGAGACTATAAAGGAACGGCAGAGGATTTTTTCTTCCGTAGGAGCGGACCAATGTGTCCGCTCATTCCCCTACCTCTATGCAATGCCAGATACATTACTGCTACACATATGGTTTACTCTACGCAGGCGCGACACAAGGTGAATTGCCCAAAGGGCAAGAGAGGGTCCTCTGGAGGATACCCGTGTCGCGCAACTCGTCGGCTCGTTATTACGGACGGCACCTACGAATATAATCCATTAATATCATTTAACAACTATCCGTAGGGCGGGGGTGCCCTCACCCCGCCGTTCCCCAATAACCCCCTTATGTTAAACCCAACCGGAGACATTGTTTCATCTGTACGTTCATTTTCCATTCTCCATTTTCAATCCTCAATTACTCCACAGAACGCAAAAAGGACCCCAAAGGGGTCCTTTCAGCTTGTCGAAAAAGCAATATTCGATTTTTATGCTTCGTGCGGCAGCACGCATTCAATCGAATTTGCTTTGCAAATTCATAAATTCCGGGAGCATGTATCTCGGAATTTATACAAGGGAAGAAAAAATGTGTCCGCAGGACGCGGTTTTTCTTCGAGATTCGCTCGAAAGCGTGGTTTCGAGCGAGAGGCTGTTCGGAAAACAAAGTTTTTCGACAGCCTCAAAGGACCCCAAACGGGTCCTTTTCTGTGTGCGTAAGGCTCTTACTTAATGTTATCAAACAGTCCGGTAAAATCAAACGTTGCAAAGTAGTCCTTCGGGGTCTCTGCGCGGCGGATCATCTCTACCGAGCCGTCCTCGCAAAGCAGCAGCTCTGCGGAACGCAGCTTTGCGTTATAGTTATAGCCCATCGAGAAGCCGTGCGCGCCGGTATCGTGGATATAAACGTAATCGCCGATGTCAATCTGCGGCAGATTGCGGTCAACGGCAAACTTGTCGTTATTTTCGCACAGACCGCCGGTCACGTCGTAGGTATGATCGCACAGCGCGTTTTCCTTGCCGAGCACGGTGATATGGTGATATGCGCCGTACATCGCCGGGCGCATGAGGTTCGCAGCGCAGGCGTCCAGACCGGCATACTCCTTATAGGTATGCTTCTGGTGGATGCACTGGGCAACCAGAGCGCCGTAAGGGCCAAGGATAAAGCGGCCCATCTCGGTGTAGATGGCAACATCGTCCATGCCAGCCGGAACAAGAACCTCGTCGTAAGCCTGATGTACGCCTTCACCGATGGCCATAATGTCGTTCGGCTCCTGCGACGGACGGTACGGAATGCCTACGCCGCCGGACAGGTTGATGAACGCGATATGCACGCCGGTCTCCTTCTGCACGTCAACCGCCAGCTGGAACAGGATGCGTGCCAGTGCCGGATAGTACTCATTGGCAACCGTGTTGGAGGCAAGGAATGCGTGAATACCGAAATGCTTAACACCCTTTTGCTTCATGTACTTGAACGCTTCGACCAGCTGCTCGCGGGTCATGCCGTACTTGGCCTCCTGCGGGGTATCCATGATGGAGTTGTTCAGCACGAAGTCACCGCCCGGATTGAAGCGGCAGGACATGGTCTCCTTCCAGTCGCCTACTACCTTGTCGTAGAAATCGAGGTGGGTAATATCATCGAAGTTGATGATGGTGTTCAGGTCGGATGCGAGCTTGTAGTCCTCTGCCGGCGTGACGTTGGAGGAGAACATGATGTCATGCTCCTTTACGCCGCACACATCGCTGAGCTGCAGCTCAGGCAGGCTGGAGCAATCACAGCCAAAGCCTTCCTCATGCAGAATCTGAATGAGACGCGGGGTCGGCGTTGCCTTTACAGCGAAGTATTCCTTGTAGCCCGGGTTCCACGCAAATGCTTCCTTTACCTTGCGGGCGTTCTCACGGATCGCCTTCTCATCGTAAATGTGAAACGGAGTCGGATAGGTTTTAGTGATCTCCTGCACTTGCTGGAGCGTCAAAAAGGGTTTCTTTTCCATTGGTATTTGCCTTTCCTTTACTGGGGTATTCAATCAGTATTCTTACCGAGAATTCGTTCAAATCGACGGCGCATATCGTTTTCCATGCGCTGGGTCTCGATTTCGTCGATATCAACGATACGGTCGTCCTTGATGATGACCACCATGCCCTCGCACAGCATTGCCGGTGCATCGGCACGGTCGAAATTCACCATTTCGTCGTTTACTTCAACGACTACGGAATCGCCTTCAAAACGGTCTACAATTCCGGTCTGCTTTGTCATAGCAGTCTCCTCCTCGCCTCATTGATTCCGGGCGGTACCACATCGGGTATTCCCTTTACTTACATTACTTAACTCTTAAGGCAATATCGCATAATTGAACAAGAGTTATTTGCGAATAAATTTTGCGATGTTGCCTTAAATTCTGCTTTTGCAGATTACTCTACGCAGTGATGGTAGGAATCGAACTCATCGGTCACTGCCTTGGTCGGTGCCGGCGTCAGCAGGCTGACAACAACGATAGCAAGCAGACCGAACACAAAGCCCGGCACGATCTCATACAGATCGAAGATGCCGCCGGACAGCTGCGCCCATACCAGATCGACCACGCCGCCGACGATAATGCCGGCATACGCGCCCTGCTTGTTCGTGCGTCTCCAGAACAGCGAACACAGAACCAGCGGACCGAAGGCAGAGCCGAAGCCGCCCCATGCGTAGGATACCAGACCAAGGATGGTGCTGTTCTGGTTGGTTGCGATCAAAACAGCGATAATTGCTACCGCCATAACGCAGCCGCGGGAGACCCACATCAGCTCCTTCTCGCTTGCGTTTTTGTGAACCTTGTTGTGGTAGAAGTCCTCGGTCAGCGCAGATGCGGTAACTAGCAGCTGACTGTCCGCAGTGGACATGATGGCTGCCAGAATAGCCGACAGGAAGATACCGGCGATGAATACCGGGAAGATCTTCGCTACCATGCTGATATAGATGGTCTCCTGGTTGCCGTCGGTCAGGACAATGCTGTCACCAAGGAACATGCGGCCGGAAATGCCGATCATAATTGCAGCCGCCAGGGAAATCAGCACCCAGATGGTTGCAATGCGGCGCGATTTCTTAATCGCCTGCGGGGACGAAATACCCATGAAACGAACAAGGATATGCGGCTGACCGAAGTAGCCGAGACCCCATGCAAGCAGCGAGATAATGCCCATTGCAGTATACGGCACGCCGGTCGCACCGTCAACGAACATATTCAGGAAGTTCGGATTGAATGCTTCCACCTGCGAGAAGAACTCGGTCGGGCCGCCCATCGAGAAGATAGCGATGGTCGGAACCGCGAGCACGCAGAAAAACATCAGAATGCCCTGGAAGAAGTCGGTCCAGCAAACGGCGAAAAAGCCGCCCGCAAACGTATACGAGATAACGACCACCGCACCGATCACCAGAGAAACCAGATACGGGATGCCGAATACGGACGAGAACAGCTTCGCGCAGGATACAAAGCCGGACGCGGTGTAGAACAGGAAAAACACCAGAATGAACACCGCTGCAATAACCGAAATCCAGCCGCTTTCATCGTGGAAACGGTTTTTGAAGAACTGCGGCAGCGTAATCGCGTCGTCTGCGGTCTTGGTGTACTGGCGCAGACGCTTGGCAACAAACAGCCAGTTAAGGTAAGTGCCGATTGCCAGACCAATGGCGATCCAGCCTGCGGAAATACCGGACAGGTACGCCGCACCCGGCAGGCCCATCAGCAGCCAGCCGGACATATCGGATGCCTGTGCACTCATGGAGGTTACCCACGAGCCAAGCTGTCGGCCGCCCAGAAAATACTCATTTGTCGTGCGGTTTTTGCCGACGAAATACATGCCTATGCAGAGCATAAAGATCAGGTAACAGCAGAATGCCGCTATTGTGATTATGCTGTCGAAAGTCATATGTTTTACCCTCCTAAAATTTCATTTTAATTATACACGGAAACGTGCAATTTTGCAAGATTTCACGAAGGAAATTGCATCTTTAGCAAAAAATATACACTTTGCACAATTTTCTGCCAAGAAAAATGACAGCAGTTATCACAAACGCACCCAACATATCCTCATTCTGCAATATCGGACGAGTTCTCCTGCATGAGAAGGCGTCCGGCGGTGCGGTCGATGCCAATGGCGCCGAGCGGCGCGGTAATCAGGATGGCGAGCACCGCCACCGAAAGCACCAGCTGTCCGCACGGCAGACCCATCGACAGCGGCACCGAGCCGATGGCCGCCTGCACGGTTGCCTTCGGCAGATAGGCGATGACGCAGAACAGACGCTCCTTCCGGTTCAGCCTGGTACCGAGCATGCACAGGCTCACGCCGACCGCGCGGAACACGAGCGCCAGCGCGATCATGAGCACAGCGGCTGCACCGGCCTGTGCCGCGCAGCGGATATCCACAGCCGCGCCGACCAGCACGAAAAGAATCGCCTCAGCAGCGATCCACAGCTTGCCGAATTTGGCAGACAGACGTTTGGTGACTTTTTCCGGACTTTTGATCTTGAGGATGCACGCCATGCTCATAACGGCCAGCAGTCCGGACACGGACACGATGCCTTTGAGCCATGTCTCTACCGCCATCAGCAGGAACGACAGGCCGAGAATCAGGATTACCTTGGTACTGTTGCGGACGTAACAGCCATGCCGGTACGCGGTTTCAAGGAACAGGTGCAGCAGCAGACCGACAGCCGCGCCGAGCACCACGCCGAGCACAATGGAAATCGGGATGTTCACGAAATCCATCATGTTGGCACTGCCGCCCTGTGCCATGCCGACAAAGGTCGAGAACAGCACGATCACATAAATATCGTCGCAGGACGCGCCCGCCAGTATCATCTGCGGAATGCCCTGCCCTGTTCCCCGCTTTTCTTCCATCAGCTGTACCATTCTCGGCACAACCACCGCCGGAGATACCGCGCCGAGCACGGCACCCATGACGGCCGCTTCTATCCGGTTGATGCCCAGAATGTGCGGCGCGAGCAGGAAAAACGCCAAAATCTCACAGCTTGCAGGCACGCAGGCCATCATGACTGCCGGTCGGCCGACTTTTTTCAAGTCGGACAGGTTGAGCGACAGACCGGCCTTGATCAAGATGATGATAAGCGCCATCTGCCGCAGCTCGGACGAGATGGACAAAATGGAATCGTCCAGCCAGTTCAGCACACACGGGCCTATCAGAATGCCCACGAGCAGCATGCCGATGATGCGCGGCAGACCAATCCGGCTGCACAATGCCGCCGCAGCCAGACCGAGCAGAAATACGAGTGCGAGTGAAGTAAGCATAGTTTTTTCCTCCCAAAAACGCAGAAAAGCCGATGGCATCTGCGCAGAAATAGTACGCAGAAGTCATCAGCTTTAAGTCTAAAAAAAGTCTAAAAAAGCGGTTTAGGGTATTACCCAAGGGAGAACCTCATTCCCCTGTTGCAGTTCTTATTATAAGGTATAGGAACCGGTTTGTAAAGCGAAATTTACAGCGCCATCGCTCTCGCCAGCTTGCTGGTCGGCTCAACCACGAGGTCAAGCTGCTGCGCCAGCTCTGCGGCAAGCGCGTGGAAGGTATCCTCGCTGCCTGCGACATACTCAAGTTCGATCTCGCACAGCGGCGCCGATTTACCGTTATGACGCAGTTCGCCTTCGTCAAGCGCCATTTCGCACACGGTATCGCCCTCCTGCAGCAGAACCGCACACCGGCGGAATGAAACCGTGCAGATTTCCTGCAGGTCGGCTGCCAGCGCCCGCTCGCACAGGTCGTTCGGAGCGCCCAGCTCGGGCAAACGGCGCAGACCGTCAAGCAGAGAGACCGCCTCGCACTGGTACTCCTCGTGGGCACGCATGCCGTCCGGCGTATCCGTGTTGCGCAGCTTCATGCAGCACACGCTGCGGTCGTTCTCGCGGCGCAGACGCAGTGCCGCCTGATGTTCCTTCAGCAGTCCGTCCGCCGTATCAAAATAGCTGGATTCCATGTTGATGGTTCGGCTCTGGCTGCCAATCCGCGAGGAAGCCCATAGCAGCGCCTGACCGAGCAGCTTTTCGTCGGCACGCCACTTATATTCCTTCTCCATCGTTTTATCCATTATCGCACCTGTCCGTTTCCGTAAATGATATACTTGGTGGTGGTGAGCGCGGTCAGACCCATCGGACCGCGTGCGTGCAGTTTCTGGGTCGAAATGCCGATTTCAGCGCCGAAACCGAACTCAAAGCCGTCGGTAAAGCGCGTAGACGCATTGACATAGACAGCCGCCGCGTCCACTTCCTCCAAAAATCGCTGCGACGCATCATAATCGCGGGTGACGATGCACTCCGAGTGACCGGTGTTAAAGCGGTTGATGTGGTCAATGGCCTCATCGAGCGAATCGACCACCTTGCACGAAATCTCGTAGCCGAGGTATTCTCTGCCGTAATCCTCATCGGTCGCGGGTGCAATGCTGTCACCGAGGATGTCCATCGTGCGCGGACAGCCGTGAATTGCCACATGCTCGGGTGCCAGACCATCTGCCGCCATCGGCAGGAATTTCTCCGCAACGTCCTTGTGGACGAGCAGGCTTTCCGCCGCATTGCATACGCTCGGGCGCTGGCACTTGGCGTTGACGAGAATATTCTTCGCCATCTCAAGGTCGGCAGTCGCATCAACGTAAACGTGGCAGTTGCCTGTGCCGGTTTCGATGACGGGCACGGTCGCGTTCATCACGACAGAGCGGATCAGACCCGCACCGCCGCGCGGGATAAGCACATCCAGATAGCCGTTGAGCTTCATCATCTGGGTTGCGGTATCGCGGCTGGTGTCCTCCACCAGATTGATGGCGTTCTCCGGCAGACCCTCGGCCGCCAGTGCCTCGCGCATCAGCCTGGTCAGGCACATGGAGGACTGGAACGCCTCCTTGCCGCCGCGCAGAATGCACGCCGAACCCGCCTTGAAGCACAGCACAGCCGCATCCACGGTAACGTTCGGACGAGCCTCGTAGATAATGCCGATCACACCCATCGGCACGCGCTTCTGACCGATGTTCAGGCCGTTCGGACGCTTGTGCATCCAAAGCACCTCACCGACCGGGTCGGGCAGCGCCGCCACCTGACGGCAGCCTTCTGCAATGCCCGCAATGCGCTTTTCGTCCAGCATCAGGCGGTCGATCAGGCCGTCGTTCAGACCTGCCGCTCTGCCGTTTTCAATATCAATCCTGTTTGCCGCGATGATCTCGTCCGCATGTGCCATCAGCGTGTCCGCAATGGCGAGAATGCCGCGGTTTTTGTCGTTCGTGCCGAGCTTCGCCACCGCGTACTTGGAGCGGCGGGCGTCCTCGGCAATCTGCATAAGCGTTCTCATTATATATTCACCTCATAATCTGCACAATTTATCTCGTAGGGCGTGACGACCTCGGCACGCCGCTGTAAACCATCTGCAATTCGTTAGAAACGGCGCGCCGAGTCGTCGCGCCCTACGGTATACGTTAGCGTTCGCGTTGGAACAGGGTTCCGACTTCCTTACCGTCCACAATATCATAAAGCAACCCCTGCTTATCGCCGTTGGCAACCATCATTGGAATGCCTGCGTCCATGCAAAGCTCTGCGGCGGTGATTTTGGTCGCCATGCCGCCCGTGCCGTGCGCGGAACCGGCGCCGCCCGCCATACGGCGGATTTTTGCGTCGATCCTGCCGACGTGGTTAATCAGCTTGGCCTGCGGGTTGGTGCGCGGGTTGGAGTCGTACAGGCCGTCGATATCCGAGAAGATAACCAGCAGATCGGCATCGCACATGCGTGCCACGACTGCGGACAGCGTATCGTTATCACCGAAGTTCTCGATGTGCTTCAGCTCGGCGGTTGCAACCGTGTCGTTCTCGTTGATGATGGGCACAACGCCGATCTTGGTCAGCGCGGTAAACGTGTTATGGATGTTGGTGCGCTGGTCGTCATCGACGATATTCTCGCGCGTCAGCAGGATCTGCGCCACGTTAATGCCATATTCCAGAAACATCTTGTCGTAAATGTGCATCAGCTCGCACTGCCCGACAGCCGCTGCCGCCTGCTTGACCGACAGCTCCTTCGGTCTCTCCGCCAGACCGAGCTTTGCCGTGCCGACCGCCACCGCACCCGAGGATACGAGCACCATCTCGAAGCCGCGGTTCTGCAGGTCGCTGATCGTGCGTACCAGACGCTCGATACGGCGGATATTCGGCTTGCCGTTGTCATAAGTCAGCGTCGAGGAGCCGACCTTGACGACAATACGCCGGACCTCGTTCATGTTCAGCATAAAAATGACCTCCAAAAGATAACGTGGAAGCCTTTCCCCGGACTTCCGCCAATATACACATTTTATCACACTAAAACGCGAGAGACAAGCCGAACGCAAATCTTTTACACTTTATACACATTGTGAAAATTTTATACGGAGATTTTTATCGTTTGCACAGAATTTTTATTTCAAAACCTGTCATATTGTGCTATACTATATCTTATCTTCTTATGCCCAAATTCGACAGTACTGCTTTTCAGCGGCGCTGTCCGCATATATATTATAATGAAAGGAAGGGACCCGTTATGGCAAACCGCATGGTTCTTCATATTGCCGGTCAAAAATACAATCTGGTCTCCGACGAGAGCGCGGACTATATGAATGAGGTAGCCGAGCTGGCACGCCAGACCGTGGCGCACTGCGGCGGCTCGCCGTCGTTCGCATCCACACGCGCGCTGGCACTGGCAACGATCACGCTGGCGGATGATTACATCAAGGCCAAGTCTGCCGCCGAAGCCGCTGAGGCAAAATGCCGTGCCCTCGAAGCCGAGCTTGCCGCACTGCGCGACCGGCAGGCGCAGAATAACGGCAAGCACCCGAATCACAACCGCAAATGAGGAATAAAGTAGAACTTCTTGCTCCCGCCGGTTCGCCGGAGGGCATTCGCGCCGCTGTGCAGTCCGGCGCAGGCGCGGTCTATATGGGCTTCGGCATGTTCAACGCACGCCGCAACGCACAGGGCTTTTCGCATGACGAGATGGCGGACGCCATCGCCTACTGCCGCGCACGCGATGTAAAAACCAATATCACGCTCAACATTCTTGCCGGCGACCGCGAGCTTGAGGACGCACTCGAGGACGCAAAGTTCCTGTACGAGGCAGGCGCGGACGCACTCATCATTCAGGATCTGGGACTTGCGCGGCTCATCCACGCACACGCGCCGGATTTCGCGCTGCACGCCTCCACGCAGATGACCATTCACACACTCGACGCAGCAAAGCAGGCGCGCGACATCGGCTTTTCGCGCGTAGTGCTCAGCCGGGAATGCTCCCGCGAGGAGATCAAACTCATCACCGAGCAGGCCGGTGTCGAGACCGAGGTGTTCGTGCACGGTGCGCTGTGCATGTGCTACTCGGGTCAGTGCTACCTGTCCGCCGTGATCGGTCAGCGCTCGGGCAACCGCGGTCTGTGTGCACAGCCGTGCCGCCTGCCGTACAGCGGCGGCTATCCGCTGTCGCTCAAGGATCTCATGCTCGCCGGACACGTTGCCGAGCTTTCCGACTGGGGTGTGTCCTCGCTCAAGATCGAGGGTCGCATGAAGCGTCCGGAGTACGCCGCTATTGTAACCAAGGTCTACTCTGACCTGCTCCGCGAGCACCGCAGACCGACCGCCGAGGAGCGCGACATCCTGCGCCGCGTATTCTCGCGCGACGGCTTCACCGACGGCTACTACACCGGCAAGCTGGGCGACAGCATGTTCGGCACCAAGACCGATGTGCCGATGAACGAGGTAAAGAAACTCTATGACGAGGCCGCGCACCGCTTTGCCGAGGGCAAGGAGGCACCGCTCGTGCCGGTTTCCCTCTGCTTTACCGCCCGCAAGGACACCGGTGCGGTGCTCAGCGCGGACGGCGTTTCGGTCGTCATGCCGGTCGAGCAGGCGCAGAACCGCCCGACCACACCGGAGATGATCGAAAAATCGCTCAGAAAGACCGGCGGTACGCCGTTTTATATTGAGAATATGCGTATCGAGGTGCAGGACGGTCTGATGATACCGGCGTCCGTGATGAACGGCATGCGCCGCGATGCACTCGACCTTCTGCTGGCAAAACGCGGCGTTGCGCCCTCCCGCGACTGGCTGCACGGCAGCGTGCTGCCGCGCGACGATGAGGCCGCTGCCCGCGAGGGCTTCCGCGGCTACACCGCCACGGTGCGCACCAAGGCGCAGGCGGATGCGCTGCGCGAGCTTGGTCTGGAGACCGTTTACGTCCCGCTTGAAGTTGCAGCGCAGACCGGACTGCCCGCCATCCTGCCGCGCGTGTTCTCGGACAATGAGCAGCCGCAGATCGAGATGCTGCTCGGCGAAGCCATGAGCCGAGGAACCGACACGGTTCTCGCCGGAAACATCGGTCACATCCCGCTTGCCAAGCGGCTTGGCTTTACCGTGCACGGCGATTTCGGTCTGAACGCCTACAACAGCAAAACGCTGAGTGCGCTGGCTGAAATGGGCGTTTCCCGCCAGACGCTTTCGTTCGAGGCTCGTCTGGCGCAGATTCGAGATATGCGCGGTCCGCTCGAGACCGACCTGATCGTCTACGGCCGTCTGCCGCTGATGATCTTTGAAAACTGCGCCATTCGCCGTCAGCACGGCGGCAAGTGCTCGTGCCAGAACGGCGTGACGTACCTCACCGACCGACGCCGGGAGCGTTTCCCGCTGCTGAACGAATTCGGCTGCCGCAACACGCTGCTGAACAGCCGTCCGCTGTGTCTGCGCGAGGATTTTGCCCGCCTGGGTGTACAGACCGCGCGTCTGCAGTTCACCATCGAATCGCCCGAGGAATGTGTGCGGATTGCCCGCGCGTTCCTGTCCGGCGCACCGCTGGACGGCGAATTTACCAACGGATTATATAAAAGAGGAGTCGAATAATGGAGATCGTTTTAGCGTCCGCTTCGCCGCGGCGCAGGGAGCTTCTGAGCCTTATCACCGAACACTTTACGGTCTGCCCTGCCGATGCGGATGAAACCCTGCGGGATGCGCCGCTCGGTGAGGAAGTCACCCGTCTTTCCCGCCTCAAGGCCGAGGCTGTGCAGGCGCAGCACCCGAACGCCGTGTGCATCGGCTCGGATACCATGGTCACAATCGACGGACTGCGCCTCGGCAAGCCGAAGGACGCGGACGAGGCCGCTTCCATGCTCCGCTGTCTGCGCGGACGCACCCACGAGGTGCTGACCGGACTTGCCGTGCTCACGCCGGACGGCGGGGCGCACACGCTGCACACCTGCACGCGCGTCACCTTCCGCGATTTTGCGGAGGACGAGCTTGCCGCCTACCTCGCCACCGGAGAGCCGCTCGACAAGGCCGGCGCCTACGGCATCCAGGGCCACGGCGCACTGCTCATCAAGGGCATTGAGGGCGACTATTATAGCGTCATGGGTCTGCCTGTGGCTCCGCTTTATACCATTCTGCGCGATATTCATGCGGTATAAGCCGCATTTACCTGCTGAAATTCCACATTTCAGTGCAACATTATGAAAGGAAGATTCGTTTTGCGACGACGTCATAAAGTCGGCTCTCCGCTCCTGATCGGTGCGGCAGTCGTCATTCTGCTGTGCATTCTCTCCGCGGTGTACAGCGGCATCAGCGGCAATTCCTCGCCGATCACGAGAGCCGCCGGTACGGTTGTCCGGCCGTTTCAGCGGTTCGGCACCGGTGTCGGACACTTTTTCAGCAAGGGACTGGATTATTTCACCGAGTTTGATGCACTCAAGGCCGAGAATGAGCAGCTCAAGCAGCAGATCAGCGACAATGCACAGCTTGTGCGCGACGCACAGATCGCGCTCGAGGAAAACAACCAGCTGCGCTCTCAGCTTGGACAGCCGGAGAACACCCGCACCACCACCACGGTCAGCGCCGAGGTCATCGCCCGCAGTCCGGGCGACTGGGCGGATACGCTGACGCTGGACAAGGGCAGCTCGAGCGGCGTCAACAAGGACGATCTCGTAACGACCGTGGACGGCATGCTCGGCTTTGTCAGCGAGGTGACCGACAACACCTGCGAGGTGACTTCCATCACCGACCCGAAAATGCAGTGCGGCGCGCTTGTCACCCGCACGCGCGAGACCGCCATCGCGGAGGGCGACTATAACCTGATGACACGCGGTGCGCTTCGCCTGTCCTATCTGCGCGAGGACTCCAAGGTGGTCGTCGGCGATACGGTCGAGACCTCGGGACGCGGCGGTGTATTCCCCAAGGGCATCCTCATCGGCACGGTGGAAAGCGTGCAGCCGGAGGAAAGCGGCCTGTCGTACTACGCGGTCATCAAGCCGTTTGTCAGCGTGGACAGCGTTTCCTCGGTTTCCATCATCACCGAATACACGGACACAGCGGAGTAAGCCATGCAGAGAGAACATATTTCCATCCCGAAGCTGATCGTGTATGTGCTGTTTTCGGTGATTATCTTCGCGCTGCAGACCGGCACGTTCGGCGGCATGCGCATTTTCGGCTCTGCGGTCGATCTGCTGCCCGCACTCGTCACGGCAGCCGCGCTGCTCGGCGGCCCGGCGGAGGCGGCTGTTACCGGCGTAACGGTCGGCATCTGCTATGACCTCAGCTTCACCGGCGTGGACGGTCTCTATCCCCTGTTTTTCCTGCTGTTCGGCTATGCCGCCGGAAAGCTCTGCCAGAGACTGCTCACCCGCAATTATATTTCCATGCTCATCCTCACGGCGTTTGAGTGTGTGCTGCTCGGTCTGCTGCGGTATCTCTTCTCGCTGATGCATGCAGGCGCGTCCTTCCTGATCGTCCTGCGGCAGCTTGCCGTCGGTACGGTGCTGACCTGCCTGTTCTGCTTTGTCGTTTACCTGCCGCTGCGCAGGCTCAGCGGCAAATCCCGCAAGCGCAGCCGCTGACCCTTTGCGGAAAGGAGCACTTCCCCATGTTAAATAAACCTCAACTGCTTCGCCGTCTGCTCGCGCTGTGCGGACTGCTGCTGCTGTGCAGCGGTGTGGCGCTCTCGCAGTTATTCCAGCTGCAGATTTTGAGCGGCGAAAAGTATGTCCGCCGCTCGGCGGAGTTTCTCACCACCACGTCTACGGTTTCCGCAGCCCGCGGTGAGATTCTCGACCGCTATGGCAGACCGCTCGTCACCAACAACACCGGCTTTTCGCTCGTGCTCATCTACTCGTCCTTCTGGGACGGCAACGACAAGCGGTTTGATACCCTGCTCGATCTGACGCACCGTATCCAAACCGCAGCCGTGGACGCGACCGCCAAGCAGAATGCCGCAAAGGCGGCTGCTGCCACCGATACCTCGAGTGACACCTCTGCGGATGCCACAGGCAGCACGGATACGTCCTCGGACACCCCGACCGACACCGCGCAGGCGGTTTCTGCGGACACAGCGGCAATTCCGTCCATCAACGACCGGCTGCCGATCACGCAGTCCGCGCCGTTCACCTACAACAGCTCATCGCTGACCGAATTGTCGGGTTATATGAAGGACAGCGCCAAGTCGCTCGGTCTGGATGCGGTTACAGCGGCCGTAGACGCTGCCAAGCAGGCGAGCGAGACCGACCCCAAGACCGACGAGAACGGCAGCATCATTGATCAGGCAGCGCAGGTGGATGCGACCAAGCTGGTCTCCCCGACCGAGTTTATCAATGCCATGCGCGCCTATATGGAGAAAAACCTCGGCATGCCGACCGATCTCTCGCTTGCGGACGCCCGCACGATGGTCGGCATCTATTACAGCATGCGCACGGTCGGCTTCAGCAATCAGGCGACCTACACGCTCGCGGACAATGTGCCGATGGACCTGATCGCCTATATCAAGGAGCACAGCGCGGATTTTCAGGGCATTGAAATCCAGAGCGAAGCCGTCCGCCAGTACGACACCGCCACCGCCGCGCACCTGCTCGGCACGATCGGCTCCCTGACCTCCGACGAGTGGAGTTCCGACAAAAACGGCGGCCCTTACAAGGACAAGGCAGGCTACCAGATGAGCGATCTCATCGGCAAGTCCGGTCTGGAGAGCGCGCTCGAGTCCTACCTGCATGGCACGGCAGGCTCCCGCACGGTGGAGACCGACCTTGGCGGTTCGGCTATTGCCGAGCAGACCACCGCTACGGCTCCCAAGCCCGGCGACAATGTTATCACCACGATTGACCTTGACCTGCAGGAAGTCGCTGAGAAATCGCTGGCAGGCAATCTCTCCGCTTACGGCAAGGGCGGCGCGGCTGTTGCGCTCGACCCGAACACGGGCGAGGTGCTCGCGATGGCGTCCTACCCGACCTACGATCTGGCAAACTACAACAAAAACTACGCCTCCATCCAGGCGGACAGCCGCCATCCGGAGGTAAACCGTGCAACCTCGGGTGTGTACCCGCCGGGCTCCACCTTTAAGATGGTGACCGCCATCGCGGGTCTGGAGGAAGGCATCATCTCCGGCGACACCTACGTTACCTGCACCGGCACCTACGAGTACGGCGGACAGACCTTCCGCTGCAACAACCACGACACGCCCATGACGCTCAACGTCACGGATGCGCTCAAATACTCGTGCAATACGTTCTTCTACACGGTCGGCCAGAAGCTGACCGGTGAGCACCTCGAGCAGTGGACTAAGAAGTTCGGTCTCGGCACGGCGACCGGCATCGAGGTCGGCGAAGCCACCGGTCAGGCGGCAGGCCCGACCTACCGTGAGCAGCAGCGCAAGGCCGACCCGGCGATCCGCGAATGGCAGGGCGGCGATGATCTGAACGCAGCGATCGGTCAGTCGGATAACGGCTTTACGCCGCTGCAGCTGGCAAACTATGTTTCCGCGATTGTAAACGGCGGCACGCTGTACAAGCCGACGCTCGTCAAAAGCATCAAAAGCTACGATTACAGCAGCTTTATGAAAACCGATGAATCCGAGGTGCGCGGCAAGATCGACATTTCGGATGCCACGCGTGAGCTTGTCATGCAGGGCATGAGCGAGGTTACCGACGAGGGCGGTACCGCAGGCAGCGTTTTCGCAGACTACCCCATCAAGGTCGGCGGCAAGACCGGTACGGCCGAGATGTTCGAGAACGGCGAGTCATTCGACAATGGTCTGTTCATCGCGTTTGCGCCCTTTGACAACCCGCAGATCGTTATCTGCGTGGTCGGTGAAGGCGCAGGCCACGGCGCTTACGTTGCGCCGATCGTACGTGATATGCTCGATGAGTATTTCTCCATCGGCAAGTCGGACAGCGCAGCCTCTCGTCAGGCGGAGAACACCCTGATTCGATAAAACAATTGTAAGCGAAACTGCAGTTTCGCGGCAGCCTAAGCCCGGCAAATGTGATTTTGCCGGGTTTTCTGCGTTTAAATCAGGCGGCTTTCCAAGTTTTCAACAAAAAAATCTCGAGGAACGCTTGTAAACCGCCCGCTGTTAGTTTATAATACACTTGTAGGCGAATCTGCAGATTTATGCAGTATTGCCTTAAGGCAATACCGCATAATTGAACAAGAGCGATTTGCGAGCAAATTTTGCGTTCTGACAAGGCGCGGTTTTGCGGTAATACTTGATGTATTACCGTGAAATCTCGGCAGCGCGGACGGAACTCGCGCAAGGAACCGAAGCCAAAGTCAGGGCACAAAATTTCCGCAAAGCGCCGCAGCTTTAATTATGCAGCATTGCCTTAAATAAGGTTTTCTTTCGGAGGCGGTATGTTGAAGGTGATTCTTGTTGCGTCCGGTAAGGGCGGCACAGGAAAAACCTCCCTTACAGCGGGCGTAGGCGCGGCTCTCGCGCAGCTTGGCAGCAAAGTGCTGCTGATTGACGGCGACTGCGGTCTGCGCAATCTGGATATCGTGCTCGGCATGTCCGACCGGGTGGTCTACTCGTTTGCCGATGTGGCAGGCGGCGCGGTTCCCCTCGCGGATGCCATGGCGTGCCATCCGGATATGAAAACGCTGTACTTACTCACTGCACCGGTGGCGCTTCCCGCTCTCAGCGAGCGCGGCATGGAGCAGCTGGCTGTGCAGGCCGAGGAGGCCGGGTTCGACTACCTGCTGATCGACGGTCCCGCCGGACTGCCGGCTGAGCTTTCCTTTCTGGCGCATATTGCCACGCAGGCGATCATCGTCACCTCGACCGACCGCGTGTGTGTCCGCGGCGCAGAACGCTGCGCCCGCAAGCTGGAGGAGGAATACTGCATACAGCGCATCCGCATGGTGCTTAACCGCGTGCGTCCGCAGCTCATCAGCCACGGCAAATCCGGCAACATCGACGACGCGATGGACGAAGCGGGACTTCCCCTGCTCGGTCTCGTGCCCGAGGATGTGGACCTCATTTCGTGCAGCAACAGCGGCAGGAGCATTCATGCCGTCAAGCACACGGGCGCGGCTCGCGCCTTTATGAATATCGCCCGGCGGCTCAACGGCGAGCGTATTCCACTTAAATTGTAAGTAATCTCAAAATGAATATACAGGAAAGGGGTTATTCCTGATGAATATAGCACTGATCGCACATGACCGCAAAAAAGAACTGATGGTACAATTTTGCATGGCATACTGCGGTATTCTTGCAAAGCATAATATCTGTGCCACCGGCACCACCGGCAAGTTTGTTGAAGAAGCTACCGGTCTGAAAATCGACAAGTGCCTTGCGGGTATGCAGGGCGGCGAGGAGCAGATCTCCGCGCGCGTAGCCTACAACGAGATCGACCTCGTGCTGTTTTTCCGTGATCCGATGTCCAACGCACAGTACGAACCGGACGTTCATGCGATTTCCCGCCTGTGTGACATGCACAATATCCCGATTGCAACCAACTCGGCAACCGCCGAGATGCTCATCCTCGGTCTGGATCGCGGTGATCTGGATTGGCGTAATATTGTCAACCCGAAGAACAAAAAATAAACAATAGCATTCGTTGCACCGGATCGGGTACGCCAATTCGGTGCATACGTCTGTCTTGAGGAGAATCAAAATAGTTATGGAAAAAGTAAAACCCAGAACCTTATCCGGCTTTATGGAGCTGCTTCCGGCACCGCAGGTGCAGATGGAGCGCATCATGCAGGTACTGCGCGAAACCTATGCGCTGTACGGCTTCTATCCGCTGGATACCCCGCTGATCGAGTCCTCCGAGGTGCTGCTTGCCAAGGGTGGCGGCGAGACTGAAAAGCAGATCTACCGCTTCACCAAGGGCGACAGCGATCTGTCCCTGCGATTCGATCTGACCGTACCGCTGGCAAAGTATGTTGCCCAGCACTACGGCGAGCTGACCTTCCCGTTCCGCCGTTTCCAGATCGGCAAGGTTTACCGCGGTGAGCGCGCACAGCGCGGCCGTTTCCGCGAGTTCTATCAGGCGGACATCGACGTCATCGGTGACGGCAAGCTGGACATCATCAACGAGGCCGAGGTGCCGAGCATCATCTACAAGACGTTCACCTCCCTGGGCCTCGAGCGCTTCAAGATCCGCATCAACAACCGCAAGGTGCTCAACGGCTTCTTTGCTATCCTCGGTCTGACCGAGAAGGCCGGCGATGTGATGCGTACCATCGACAAGCTGGAGAAGATCGGCGCAGAGAAGGTAAAGACCATTCTGGTCGAGGATTTCGGCGTGGAAGCAGCTACGGCTGACGAGCTGCTGAAGTTCATCGAGACCCCGGGCGGCACCGAGGGTATCCTCGCGGCGCTGGAGGGATACAAGGGCAGGAACGAGGTATTCGACCTCGGCGCTGAGGAGCTGAAAACGGTTGCAACCTATATGCAGGCGTTCGGCGTTCCGGCTGACCACTTCGAGATCGACCTGACCATTGCACGCGGTCTGGACTACTACACCGGCACCGTTTACGAGACCGCTATGCTCGACCATCCGGAGATCGGTTCCATCTGCTCGGGCGGCCGCTACGACAACCTCGCCGAGTACTACACCGACAAGCAGCTGCCGGGCGTTGGCATCTCCATCGGTCTGACCCGTCTGTTCTACGTTCTCGGTGAGCAGGGTTATCTGAACGACCAGATGAACAAGGCACCGGCAGACGTACTCATCCTGCCGATGACCGACGACATGGGCGCGGCCATCAAGACCGCTACCGCTCTGCGCGAGTCGGGCATCCGCACCCAGCTGTACAGCGAGCAGAAGAAGTTCAAGCACAAGATCGGCTACGCCGACAAGCTGGGCATTCCGTTCGTTATCTTCCTCGGCGAGGATGAAATTAACGCGGGCGTGGTCGCTGTCAAGGATATGGAGAGCGGCGAGCAGGTCAAAATTTCGCTTGACGAGGCAGCAAAGCTCATCCATGACGGTCTGGCGAAGAAAAACGCAGGCAAGGTCATCTGCGACAAATAAATCGCTAAATTGCAGGGCGGGTGACCCGCCTTTGGTAGAGATAGATTTTCAACTGAATATGGAGGGATTGTTTATGAAACAGCTTATTTACGGCGGTATTCTCATGATAACCGGCATGCTCGGTGTCATTGCGGCTATTCTGGCGCTTTCCGCGTCGATTGCCGACGGCGCTTCCATTATGTTCCTTATCGCCTTCGCCGGCATTATTTTATTTGCGATTATGGTCTTTCTCGGCTATTATGAGCATGTCCGCCCGGCGATGAAGAATACAGACAATGAGTAACTTAAATTATCCATATCTCAGCTAATCCGCGCGACAGCGCGTATTAAATAGAATTTGCTCTGCAAATTCATAAAAACCGGGAGCATGTATCACGGTTTTTATACCCTAAGAGGGAGAAAGTTTCTGCACAGGAACTTTCGGACGACTTTGGAACGGCCCCCGGTCCGTTCCTGCTTGTCGGCGAAACTGTAGTTTCGCGACAGCCGAAATCTTAGTAATAAGGATTGATAAACATGAATAACACATCTATTGCAGGCATGAAGCGCACGCATATGTGCGGCGATCTTCGCCTGGAGCACGCCGGTCAGACCGTTACCGTAAACGGCTGGGTTGACCGCGTGCGCGACAACGGCGGCGTACTGTTCCTGCTGCTGCGCGACCGTGCGGGCATTGTACAGTGCACGTTCGACAAGTCGGTCAATGCTGACCTGTTCGACATTGCCTTCACCTGCCGCACCGAGTTCGTTGTAGCGGTAAAGGGCAAGCTGGTCGCCCGCGACGCGGCCGCCATCAACAAGAAGATGCCGACCGGCGAGGTCGAAATTATTGCCGAGGACATTCGCATTCTGTCCAAGGCGGAGACCACCCCGTTTGAGATCGACGACACCAAGGAAGTCGGCGACCAGATTCGTCTGAAGTACCGCTACCTTGACCTGCGCCGTCCGTCCATGCAGAAGAACCTGATGCTGCGCCACCGCGTAACGCAGGTTGCCCGCAACTACTTCGATGAGCACGGCTTCCTCGAGATCGAAACCCCGATGCTCACCAAGTCCACCCCGGAGGGTGCGCGCGACTACCTCGTGCCGTCCCGTGTACATCCGGGCAAGTTCTACGCCCTGCCGCAGTCCCCGCAGCAGTACAAGCAGCTGCTCATGCTGTCCGGCATGGACCGTTACATTCAGATCACCCGCTGCTTCCGCGACGAGGACCTGCGTGCCGACCGTCAGCCGGAGTTCACCCAGATCGACCTTGAGATGTCGTTCGTTGAGCAGGATGACGTTATCGCCGTCAACGAGGGCTTCCTCCAGCGCGTGTTCAAGGAAGTGCTCGATGTTGACATTCAGCTGCCGCTGCCGCGCATGACCTGGCAGGACGCCATGGACAAGTACGGCTCGGACAAGCCGGACGTTCGCTTCGGCTTTGAGATCCGCGATATTTCCGACATTGCCGCAAACTGCTCGTTCAAGGTGTTCAAGGACACCGTGGAGAACGGCGGCACGGTTCGTCTCATCAACGTAAACGGCTATGCGGACAAGTTCCCGCGCAAGGAGATCGACAAGCTCGGCGAGTTCGTCAAGACCTACCGCGCAAAGGGTCTGGCATGGATGAAGATTGCCGCAGACGGCAGCATGACTTCTTCGTTTGCCAAGTTCCTGTCCGAGGACGAGATTGCAGCCATCAAGGAGCGCGCAGGTGCAAAGGAGAACGACCTGCTGTTCGTTGTTGCCGACGCAAACTGGCAGACCGCCGCTGTGGCTCTGGGCGCGCTGCGCTGCGAGCTGGCTAAGCGTCTGGGCCTTGCCAAGAAGGACGACTTCAAGTTGCTGTGGGTCACCGAGTTCCCGCAGTTCGAGTACAGCGAAGAGGAGAACCGCCTCGTTGCCATGCACCATCCGTTCACCGCACCGATGGACGAGGATATCCCGCTGCTGGACACCGATCCGGCCAAGGTTCGTGCCAAGGCGTACGACATTATCCTCAACGGCTGTGAGCTGGGCGGCGGCTCCATTCGTATCCACGATCCCGAGCTGCAGACCAAGATGTTCGAGGTCCTCGGCTTCACCGAGGAGAAGGCCAAGGAGCAGTTCGGTCACCTGATCACTGCATTCTCCTACGGCGCACCTCCGCACGGTGGTCTGGCTTACGGTCTGGATCGTCTGTGCATGCTGCTCGCCGGTCTGGATTCCATCCGCGACGTGATCGCCTTCCCGAAGGTTCAGAACGCGTCCGACCTGATGATGAACTGCCCGGATATCGTAGATGACAAGCAGTTGGACGATCTCTCTATCGCAGTTACCCGCGTAGAAGAAACGCCTGAGGCATAAATTCTAACGACTTGAGAAGCCGCTGCGGAAACACCACAGCGGCTTTTCCGTTTCTGCGAAAGGAGCAACTTTTTTGAGCATTGAACGCAAGGTTCAAAACGAAACCGGAAGAAATCCATACCGAATCGGTGCAAACGTACTGCTGCTCGTTGCGTTTTTCCTGCTGTTCCATCCCCTGCTGAGCAGGGGCTCGCTGATGTATCAGCCGACCATCTCGCACTGGCTGACCGCAGGCGCATTTGTTCCGTTGGTGCTGCGTCCGTGGCGCCGCAACCACCCGTTTGCGGAAAATCACACGCGGCTGTACGCGGCGGTTCTGCTGGTGCATGACGTGCTGCTGTTCCTGTCTGCGGCGGCTGTCAGCCTGATCCTGGTGGAATACATGGTCAAGGGCTGCGTCATCACGCTCAAGCAGTCGTTTTTTCAGGGCTGGATCTGCTATGTGGCGGTTTATGCAGCAGCGTATCTGATCTGCGGCAACGTGCGTGTCGGCGTATGCCTCGGCATGGCAATTTCGATGATCCACGGCATGATCGACCACTACGTTATGCTGTTCCGCGGCACGCCTGTCATGCTGAGCGACATTGCCGCCATCGGCACGGCAGCCAACGTGTCCAAAGGCTACTCTGCACCGATAGAGCTTTCCGTGCTCCGCGCCGCGGCGGCGGCTGTGCTGTTCTGCGTGAGCGTGTGCCTGATGCAGCGCAGCTTCAAGGTGCACAAGCGCTGGTACTTCCGCAGACTGTTTTCGCTGCCGTGCGTGCTCGTGCTGGCGTTCATCGCCTACACCGGCATCCAGACGGTCGGCACCGGACTGGCTTTCTGGCAGTCCAGCCGCCAGTACAGCGAGATTTTCTACTTCCTGCGCTGCGCGACCAGCTCGTTTGTCAAGCAGCCGGAGGGCTACAGCGTGGATTCGCTTTCTGACGCACAGAGCGAATTTACCGGCAAACAGGGCACGAAAACGCCCAATCTGATCGTGATCATGAACGAATCCTTCTCGGATCTCGGCTCGGTCGGTGCGCTTGAGACCAACGAGGACCCCATGCCGTATGTACACAAGCTGATGCAGGGTCAGGAGAACACCATCAGCGGTCAGCTGACCGTTTCGACCTTCGGCGGCGGCACCGCCAACACCGAGCTGGAGTTCCTCACCGGCGATTCGATGGCGTTCCTGCCGTACAACTGCTCGGCGTATCAGGTGTTCATCAAGAGCGAAATGCCCAATCTGACCTCGGGTCTGGATTCGCTCGGCTACCAGACGGCGGCGATTCACCCCTATCTGTCCACCTCGTGGAACCGCACGAACGTCTACCGCTTCTTCGGCTTTGAAGCGCAGTATTATCAGGACGATTTTGCCGCTGACGCCAGTCGTGTGCGTGATTACATCAGCGACAGCGCAAGCTACAAGAAGATTTTCGAGCTGTACGAGAACAAGAGGGAAAACACGCCGCTGTTCGTGTTCAACGTAACGATGCAGAACCACGGCGGCTACGACTGGGACGGCGACGGTTACTTCGACAAGCGCATCTACCTCACCGGCGAGGAGCAGGACAAGTACCCGACGGTTGACCAGTACCTGTCGCTCGTGCGGTACAGCGACGATGCCGTACAGGAGCTGATCAGCTACTTCTCCAAGGTGGATGAGCCGACGGCAATCGTGTTCTTCGGCGACCACCAGCCCAATCTGCCGGAGGACTTTTACAACACCCTGCTCGAGAGTCAGCGCGGCGATCTCTCAGATGCCGAGCTGCGCCAGAAAAAGATGGTAACGCCGTTCTTCATCTGGGCGAACTACGACATCGAGGAGCAGGCAAACGTGCAGATCAGCGCGAACTATCTGTCCGCGTATGCGCTGAACGCGCTCGGCTGCTCGACCTCGGGCTTTGACCAGATGCGCCTTGCCCTGCAGCAGCAGATTCCGGTGATGAACGTCAACGGCTACCGCCTGCCGGACGGCTCCTGGTATCCGCAGAGTGAACAGCCGGAAAACGACCTGCTGAACGATTATCACCATGCGGAATATGCGCAGATTTTTGACGCAAAAAATCGCAGCGATGAATGGTATACACCGTAATTCCGTACAGAATCCCCACTTTATGTGGGGATTTTTTCTTGTAAAAAAGATACATTTTTACGAATTTTTTCGTTGTTATTGATAATTTTTTAACGTTCACTTTGTAAATCCGCTTTTAGTTAACGTCGAAATGCACAAATACGCCTTCTTGTTTATGTGCAAGTATCCAAAGTGCAAAAAAAGTAAAAAAAATGTTTTGCTATAGCCTCTGTATAGTGTTAAAATAACTCTCGGACAAACGGCAACGCGGTTTGCCCATTCGACAGATCTTCAGTCCTTCGATTGACGGTCTTGTTTTTTGGGATCTTGCGGGCACGCGCACGCAAGCGCAGACCGAGGCCGTCATTCAGAAATCGTTTCGGTGGATTTTGAGGGATCTCCGCCGGGACACGAAATTTTTACAAGGGGAGAAAAAGATGAACTTCGTAAACTCCATGGCGTTTACCGCGATCACCTTCGTGGCGTTCACGGCACTCGTCGCACTCATCTCGTGGTGGAAAACCCGCGGTGACAACCTCGACACGCAGGACGGCTACTATCTCGGCGGCCGCAGCCTGACCGGCCCGGTCATTGCCGGTTCTCTGCTGATGACCAACCTTTCCGCAGAACAGCTCGTTGGCAACAACGGTCAGGCAGTTCGCGTCGGCATGTCCACCATGGGCTGGGAGGTAACCTCTGCAATCGCTCTGGTAATCCTCGCATTCGTCCTGATGCCGAAGTACCTGAAGACCGGTCTGACCACCGTTCCGCAGTTCTTTGAGCAGCGCTACGACGAAGGCACCCGCCGTCTGGTTTCCATCATCGTACTGCTCAGCTACGTTGTAATCATGCTGCCGAACATCCTGTACGCAGGCGCACAGGTATTCGTAAACATCTTCGGCATTGACGAGATGTTCGGTATTTCCCGTTTTGCAGCAATCGCAATCGTCTGTGTTGCAACCGCAATCATCGGTTCTATCTACGCCATCTTCGGCGGCCTGAAGGCAATCGCACTGTCCGACTCCATCAACGGCCTCGGCCTGATCGTCGGCGGCCTGCTGGTTCCGGTATTCGGCTTCATGTTCCTGTCCGGCCAGCTCGGCGGTGACGGCTCCTTCATGGACGGCTTCGACAAGTTCCTGCACACCAATCCGTCCTACCTGAACGCCATCAACGAGGTTAACACCCCGGAGCCGTGGCTCCCGTGGCCGCTGCTGTTCACCGGTCTGCTGGTCAACAACATGTACTACTGGGCAACCAACCAGTCCATCATCCAGCGTACCTTCGGTGCTAAGAACCTGAAGGAAGCACAGAAGGGCGCCGTATTTGCAGGCTTCCTCAAGATCATGACTCCGCTGATCATCGTTGTTCCGGGCGTTATCTGCGCACTGGCTTACCCGGGCATGGACTGGGGTTCCGGCGACTCCGCTTACCCGATGCTGGTAGCACAGGTTATGCCGAAGCCGATTCTGGGCTTCTTCGCTGCTGTAATGTTCGGCGCGATCCTGTCCTCCTTCAACTCGGTACTGAACTCCGCATCCACCATCTACGCACTCGACATTCACCGTCCGCTGTTCAACCCGACCGCATCCGATGCCCGCATGGTTAAGATCGGCCAGAACTTCGGTACTGTAGTAGCAGTTGTTTCCACCATCATGTCCCCGTTCATGCTGTACATGGGCGGCATCACGAGCTTCGTAAACTCTGCTTTCGCTGCGTTCAACACCCCGATCTTTGTTTGCCTGCTGTGCGGCTTCTTCTGGAAGAAGGTTCCGGCTATCGCTGCTAAGATCGTCATCCCGGTTCACGTTGTACTGTACTTCATTCTCCAGTTCGGTCTGCGTAACGTAATCCCGGCACTGAACAACATCCACTACCTGTACTTCACCGCGATCCTGTTCGTATTCGACATGCTGCTGATGTGGGTAATCGTTAAGAAGCATCCGCGTGCAACCGATTTCGAGCTGAAGGACGTAGGCGCTGTAGATCTGACCCCGTGGAAGAACGGCAAGATCTGGGCTACCGTTACCCTGCTGATCATGGTTCTGGCTTATGTAATCTTCTCTCCCCTTGGCTTCGGCAAGAGCGAGAAGACCACCTACCAGAACTACCTCGAGAATCAGACCACTGCTTCGGTTTCCGATTCCGTTCAGTAATGCAACTCAAAACGACCGTCTTTCGACGGTCGTTTTTTTATGCCTATCCCCTATGCAAATCCGCAAAAACGTGCTATGCTAATACTAAGGCGAGAACGCCCGCACAAGGAGGAATCACCATGAAGGAACACTATAAAGGTATCGGCCATATTGCGATCTACACCGTAGATATGGACCAGAGCATTGCATTTTACGAGATGATCGGCGGCAGTGTATTCAAGCGCGACGGCGTAGAGACGCCGGAAGGCCTGAAGAAGCTGGCGCTCGTTGAATTCGGCGGCTTCCTGCTCGAGCTGATCGAGCCGCCCGCAGGCACGCTCGTGCCGTCCGGCGAGGGCAGCATCCCGCACTTTGCCGTTTACGTTGATGACCTCGACAAGACCGCGGCTGACCTCAAGGCGGCAGGCGTTATCAGCTTCACCGCACCGGAGAAGAAGGTGCTGCCGAATACCTTCGGCGGCCTCCAGAACTGGTTCTTTACCGGTCCGTCCGGTGAGCAGATCGAGCTGCTGCAAATGCTGTAAAAAAGAACTCCTCCCGTCTGAAGCGATGGGAGGAGTTCTTTTATTCTATACTGGTACCGCAGGACGGGCTGAGCGCAGGATAGCGCCATTTCCCATTCTCCATTCAGCATACTTGAAACCGCAAAAAAGCTCCCAACCTCACGGTTGGGAGCTTTCGTAAACCTAAAGCGAGTTTATCGCGCGCTATTAATAGTGGCGAGACTCGAACAGGTGATCCTCGATGCGCTTGCGGGCAGCCTGAACCTCAGCCTTCTGAGATACCTCAGCTACGCCTACACGCCACCAAGCCTCGTAGCCTGCGGACATGGTCTTCGGCAGAACCTTCATGTCGATCAGGGTGGAAACGGTCTGCTTCTTGGAATCCTCGATTGCAGCCTTCAGCTCGTCAAGAGTCTTAACGGTGTAGGTCTTGCAGCCGTAAGCAGCGCCGATTGCAGCGTAATCTACCTGGATTACCTTGCCCTTGTGTACGCCGTTGGTTACGCCTTCCTCAAGCATGTTCTTCTCGGTGCAGATGGAAGCGTTGCCGTTGGAAACCTCGAGGTTGTTGATGCAGCCGAAGGAAGCGTTATCGAACAGCATAACGTTGATCTTGTGGCCCATCTGAACCGAAGTGATCAGCTCGGAGTGCAGCATGTCGAAGGAACCGTCGCCGCACATAGCGTAAACTTCCTGGTCCGGGCAAGCGATCTTAGCACCCAGAGCAGAAGCAACCTCGTAACCCATGCAGGAGTAACCGTACTCCATGTGGTAGGTGTTCTCCTTGCGTGCACGCCACAGACCCTGCATGTCGCCCGGCAGAGAGCCTGCTGCTGCACATACGATAGCGTTGTCATCAATGAGATGGTTGATAGTGCCCAGAACGGTGGTCTGGCACAGCTTGCAGCCGGTATCCTCGATGTACTTCTCAACGCACTCACGGTTGTCGTCGTTGCACTCCGGGGTGAAGTGCTCCGGATCGGTGTACTCAACCTTGTCCAGACGCTCAACCTCAGTCCACCACTCCTTGCGCAGAGCAGCAACTTCCTCAGCGTAAGCCTTGTCGGTGTGGTAGCCGATCTTAGCCAGCTCCTCGCCGATAGCAGTCAGAGCCTCGTTTGCGTCAGCAACGACCGGAGTAGCATCCATCTTGTAAGCCTGGAACTCAGACGGGTTGATGTTGACGAACTTAGCGTCGGTGCGGTACAGCCACTTGGAAGCGGTGGTGAAGTCGGTGTAACGGGTGCCAACGCCGATTACAACGTCAGCCTCGTGCGCCAGCTTGTTTGCAGCGATGCCGCCGGTGGTGCCCAGACCGCCGAGGTTCAGCTCGTGATCCCAAACAACAGCGGACTTGCCGGCCTGGGTCTCGCCGAATGCGATGCCGAAGTCCTCAGCGAACTTCTTGAATACCTTGTGTGCCTCAGCGTAACGAACGCCGCCGCCGCAGATCAGGAGCGGCTTCTTTGCGTTCTTGATGACCTCAACAGCCTTGTCCAGAGCGTACTTGGTAACCGGACGGCGGTCAACGCGCCATACGCGCTTCTTGAAGAAGTCAACCGGGTAATCGTATGCTTCAGCCTGAACGTCCTGCGGCAGAGAAATTGCAACAGCACCGGTGTTAGCGGTATCGGTCAGAACACGCATAGCGGAGATCATGTCGGTCATAACCTGCTCCGGACGGTTGATGCGGCCCCAGTACTTGGTAACAGCCTGGAAAGCATCATGAGCGGAGATGGACAGGTTCTGCGGCTGCTCCATCTGCTGGAGAACCGGGTCCGGCTGACGGGAAGCGTAGATGTCGCCCGGCAGGATCAGAACCGGAATGTTGTTAGCGGTTGCGGTTGCAGCAGCGGTAACCATGTTGCACGCGCCGGGGCCTACGGAAGAGGTGCAGGCGAAGATGGACTTGCGGCGCATCTGCTTAGCGTAGCCAACTGCAGCCAGAGCCATGCCCTGCTCGTTCTTGCCCTGGTAAACAACCATGTCCTTGAGCTCCTGCTCAACGCCGTTAGCGAAGCCAACTACGTTGCCGTGGCCCGGCAGCATGAAGATGCCCTTAACAAACTTGTGCTCCTGCTCGTTGCCATCCATATCAATATAGCTGATATACTGGTTCTCGAGGAAGCGAACGAGTGCCTGAGACGCAGTCAGACGAACGGTTTCCATATGAATCATGTTGGAAATCCTCCTAAATAGAATACAAATAATGATGAATCAAAGCCAGTCTCCAACAAGCCTTGACTTAGCACCCTCCCTCTCCAAAAGGAGGGGCAAGGGAACCATAGGTTCCCAAACGCACGAGACAGGTCTCGTGCCTGCCGCGCGCACGCGGCAGATGCAGTTCCTTATCAAAGTCCAGCTCCGCCGGACTTTGATACCCCTGCCTGCGCCGTGGCGGCGCAGCCACCTTTGCCGTGCAAAGGTGAGAGGGGTATCGCCAAAAGTTTCTACGGAACTTTTTTCGTATATAGTGGGGACAGCGTCCCCCCTATACTCCGGCAGGCTTTAGTTGCCGCTCGGGCAGTGCCAGATATGATCGTTTGCATCGTCCTCAAGCAGCCACAGGTGCTCCTCATCGTCGATGCGGGTCTTGTCCCACGGGTCGCCCGGCAGATGACGGATGCCCCAAGCGTAGCAGCAGGAGTAGCCCGGTGCAGTTACCTGAGAATGCATCTTGTCGGTGATGATAGCCAGACCGTTGTGGTGAGTTTCGTAGATCTCGCCGTTGCCCCAGCCAGCGCCGAAGCCCATCGGCTTGTCGAAGCGGTAGAAGTAGCACTCCGGCTGCGGATGATGATGCGGCGGGTAAGAGGACCACTTGCCCGGCAGGTTGACAACCTCGCCCAGTACCATGTTGGAGTACGGCGCGTTGTCCAGGTCGAAGCAGGTGCGTACATCACGCTTGATGCAGCCCATCAGCTCGCCCTTGTTGCCGCGTGCCCAGGTATCGGTGTCTTCCGGCTTGTACATCTTGCTCGGGAAGGTCTTTTCGTTCAAAGTCTTCTGGATGTAGATGTTGCACGGACCGTGTGCGATGATCTCGAACTTTACGCCCTTGCAAACGTGCAGGCAGGACGGGTTGTAATCGAACGGATTCGGACGGTCTACGTCGTAGGACTCATTCTCCCACTTGATGGTGCACTTGCCGTCGAATACCAGTGCTGCAACTTCCTTCTCAGGCTCCTCGCAGCTCCAGGTGTCGCCGTCTTCCATCACGAGGAGAGCAACGTCCATCATGGCATCCTTGCCGATGCCTTCGTCAAGACGGATGTACTCGTTGTATCCGCGCTTGACCTGCTTATCCATGTACATAGGAATTCCCTCCAAAAAATAATTTTTTGGTGCGGTGACCGGTGCAGAGCATCCGGTCACGCAGATTCAGCTGTGCAAAACAGCCTATCTGTTATCATTATACCACGCCATAACAGCCAGTTTCAACCACTCATTGAACGGATTCGGCGCGGTGCGGAAAGGCTTTGGCATTCAGCACAAAAAACCGAGTGGATTTTCTCGCAAATGATACAACAAAAATACGATTGGTTTGTGTCGCACTCTTGCCTTCCCTTCCTTTTTCAACTATAATTATAGCAGATATTCAAAGGATTGCTTGCAATTTCTTCAGCAGTAATAACACGATTTTAAGGTATGCACGCAGCGTGTGCATCAGAAAGGATTTTCGCCATGGATGCAGCCCGCCGAGAGAAAAAAGAGCACGGCACACTGGCGTTCCCGTTCCAGATCTACCCCGCGTTGGACGGCAGTGAGGCCGATGACAGCGATTTCATCCCCTATCACTGGCACCCGGAGCTGGAAATCATCACGGTGGACGCGGGCCACGTTTCGCTCACCATCGCCGACCACACCTACGAGGGCGCGCACGGCGATGTGTTCTTCGCCGCCGGTGAGGAATTGCACGAAATTCGTGCCGCCGGACGGGAAAATCAGTTCCGCTCGTTCGTGTTTGCGGCGGATTTCCTGCAGTTTTCGCGCGCCGACCAGAGCGAATTCGCGCTGCTGTCGCCGCTCGCCGAGGGACGGCTGCGATTCGGCACCTGCATTCGCGCCGGTGAACCCGGGCAGAACGAAATCCGTGCGCTGCTCGCACAGATCGTGCGCGCGTGGCAGGTGCAGGCGCCCGGCTGTCAGCTTGCCGTGAAGGCCGCGCTGCTCGGCATCGTGGCGGTGTGCGCACAGTACGGCAGACTTGTCGGACATCAAATGCGCCCGGGCGCGGACTATAAGGCGCAGCAGCTTAAGGAGATCGTCGGCTACCTCGGTGAGCATTTCACCGAACCGCTCTCGCTGCCGGCGGTTGCAGCGGAGTTTGGATTGTCGCCGCAGTATTTCAGCACCTTTTTCCGGGATAATTTCGGAAGAACATTCACCCAGCATATCAATTCCCTGCGAATCGAGCAGGCGGCGCGTCTGCTCCGTGAGACCGATCTGCCGGTCATGGAGGTCGGGTTTCGCGTCGGATTTGATAATTTCAGCTACTTTATCAAGCGGTTTCGGCTTGTGTATGGCGTTTCGCCGTCGCATTATCGGAAAAACAGTTTAACCTGAACACGAGACTTGTTTTCTGCACCGGCTGACCGGGGCACGCGAACTGCGTCAGCAGGTTCGCCCTAACGGGGCGGCTCCTTTCTCTGCACCGGCTGACCGGGGTGCTCGAACTGCGTCAGCGTGTTCGCCCTAACAGGGCGGCTCCTTTTCTGCACCGGCTGATCGGGGTGCTCGAACTGCCGCAGCGTGTTCGCCCCTAACGGGCGGAGAGTTTTCCGCTGAACCTCAGCGTGGGGATTCGCCGTCTGCGGACGGCGGGAACGTGCCGCGCCCCGCGGCAGGGGCAAAAAGGAAGGACAACCTGCGGTTTTCCTTCCTCTTTGAACTCCTACCTTTCCCTTGGAGGGTCTGGCGCAGATTGCCTACATGTGACCGCTGCGAAAAGGGGTACGGCAGAGGATTTTTTCTTCCGTGTTTTTCTTAACCTATTCGCAGGGTCAGATAGTGTTCTGCTACACATACGGTTAAATCTGCGCAGGCGCGGCATAGCAGTGCCGCGCAAGTCGTAAGTCTGGAGTTTGCGGACAGCACCTACGGATTAAGCGTTCGGTACAATTTATCCTCGTAGGTGCTGTCTATCATAACGCGCTAACGAATTGCGCGGCACTGCTATGCCGCGCTTGCGAAGACTTTCCGGTCTGTGTAGCAGTAATGTATCCGACACTGCGAATATGTCTCGACATGGGAGCACACTGTGCTCCTCTACGGTAGAAAAAATCCTCTGCCGTTCCCCTATTTTCGCAGCGGTCACATGTCGGCAATCTGCGCCAGGCTAAGAAATAAAAGGAAGTGGGAGTTAAGAGGGTAGAAACCTTGGTGTCTACCCTCTTGCCCCGCCGCGGGGCGCGGCTAATCCCCTCGCTGAGGTTCAGCGAAAAACTCCCCGCCCGTTAGGAGCGAACCTGCTGACGCAGTTCGTGTGCCCCGCTCAGCCGATGCAGAAAAGGAGCCGCCCGGAAAGGGCGAACCCGCCTGCGGCAGTTCGTGCCCCCCGCTCAGCCGGTGCAGAGAAAAAGGTGACGCACGGACAGGGCGAACCCGCTGACGCAGTTCGTGTCCCCCGCCTAATTACTGCCAACAGATGTAAAAACCTCCGTATGAACCATACGGAGGTTTTTCTATGTCTTATCTCGTCTGCTGGGTGATAATAAACACCGGAATGTACCAAATAAGCTGATACAGCAGGATATTCATCACCGGAAGCGCATCTGCGGCGTTCTGGTACAGCAGGTAGAACACGATCAGCATACCGAGCAGGCCGGCGAACGTGCCGAGCGTCAGCGCCGAGCGGACGGCGCCCGCCAGCTTATCCGCGCCGCGGAGCACCTGCATGAACGGACCGGCACCCTCGCGAGTGAGGATAGCCGCCGGTGCATCGCCCTTGGCGTAATTCGGATTCAGCAGACGATCCACGCCTGCCGGGTCCGGCTGGTCGGCAAAGCCGCGTCGAAGGTCAAACTCCTCCTCAATCATCGCCGGGGAGATATTGAAATCACGAACAGCGAGGACCGCATTCATGTGCATGCGGCGCATGAGGCGCATCGCCTTATAGGTATTCTTGGTAGTCTGGTAACGCATGGTCAGCACGCCTGCGAGCGCGTTATCCACAACCAGATACATATTGATCTGACCCTTATGGCCGGATTCGATCGGAACGCCCATCTTGACCATGAGCGCTGCCGTGCCGAGCACGATACGGCTGGTGCCGACAGCGCCGGTTACACCGCCCTCGACCAGACGCACGTCACGCGCGGTGAAGGTGATGCCGAAGCGCTCCTTCGTGGTATCGGTCAGCACGCGGCCCAGCTCCAGACCGGCGGATTCGGTCAGCGCGGCTGCACAGCCGAGAATCTGCTCGTCCGTGATACGACCCAGATTGTCGATGGCCTCAAGCTCGATCGAGCCGGTCGGGAACAGATCGTTCTCGAGCAGCATGACCTTCTCCGTGCCGCGCAGCAGGTTGGCCTGACGCGCACCCGCAATGGCTGCACCCGAGCGCAGCAGGCGGCTTGCGGTATTCTTGTAGCTTGCACCGAACGCGCACAGCAGACCGATCGGAGCGGACACCGACAGGATTGCCGAGAACGCCCAGAAGAAGCGCACCGGCTCGCCGCAGTTAAACGAAGCGACCAGCGACAGGATGATTGCGAGCGCCAGTGCAATCGGCGTATAGATGAGCGAGAAGCGGTCAACCGTGTCCGGGCGCTCGATCTCGGTCAGGAACGAGCTTGCGTCGTACAGCGGGCACTTGACGGCATTGCACGCGTCAATCTCGCTGTCGTAATGGCTGTAAACCGCCAGCGGCTGCTCTGCCTCGCAGACGGCACGATAGGAACGCGCCTGCGCCAGACTGCGGCCGCGTGCCTCACGCATTTCGGCGTAAAGCAGAAGGATGGAAACCGCCGTGTACGGTACGGCGACGCCGCCCTGATCCGGAAATACCAGCAGAGAGGCACAGTGCAGCAGCGATGCCAGCGCCGCGAACGACACGAGCGTGCCGCGTGCCGGACGGCCGTGCAGCAGCGAGGAAAAACCGTTGCCGAACACGTCAATACCGATCAGCAGCGCCAGAATCTGCAGGGCAGCCAGTGCGCCGATGCCGATGGTCGGGTTCTGCAGAATATCGAGCACGACCGGAAGCGGCAGTGCCTCAAAACTCGGTGCAAAGCTGAGATACGCGGCAGCTGCGGCAAGGATCAGCACCAGCACCGACCGGAACGACAGAATGCCCGAACGGCGGCGTGCCGCGTGCATAGCCGTCTCGGGATCGACCAGCTTGATCTCTTCCTCTTCCTCGGCCTGATCGGCGGCAATGCGTGCCGCTCTTGCCTGCTTGCGCGAGATGCTCGCCTTGCGGCTTGCTTCCTCGGCGGCGGCTTCTTCCACGATCTCCTGCTGCTCGGCAGCCTGCTCGGCGGCTTCCTTTTCTGCCAGCTTGGCCTCGCGGCGTGCCTGCCGCTCGGCGATCTTCTGCACGGTCCTGCGCTCGCGCTCTGCCATTTTCTGCTCGCGCGCCGCGATGCGCGCTTCGCGCGCTTCTTCAACAGACTCGTGTTCGGCGGCGGCTGCGGTCTCTGCGGCCTTCTTTGCCGTTTTATCCTTCTTATTCCTGGGAGCCGTCTGCGGCTCCTCTGCCTTGGTCTCTGCCGCCGGTGCAGGCTGCGGCTCGACCGGCTTTTCCGGCTCTGCCGCTGCCTTAGGCATTGGCTCTGCCGCCTTTGCGGGCGCCTGACCGGACACCTCGGCGATGATGGAATCCAAATCAAATTCATCGGTATCCGGTACATCGCTGAGCATATTTTTCAGCGATTCCAGATCCATATCGTCTTTTCTATCCATGTTCACTTCCCCCTTAATTGCCCTGCGTGCGTCGGCGAAGCGCCTCAAACAGCAGCACAGCCGCCGCGTTGGATGCGTTCAGCGAGTTAACACGGCCTCTCATCGGGATGCTGACGATGTAGTCGCACTTATCGCGGGTCAGGCGGCTGAGGCCCTGTCCTTCCGAGCCGATGATGATGGCGGTTGGGCGGTCAAACGGTGCGTCATACAGGCCGACTGTACCGTCAGCCTCTGCACCGAACAGCCATACACCGCGTTCCTTGAGTTCATCGAGCGTGGACGCAAGGTTGTTTGCCTTGTGTACGCCGACATATGCGAGTGCACCCGCCGCCGAACGAGCGACAGCCGCGGTCAGACCGACAGCTCTGCGCTTCGGGATGATAACGCCGTGTGCGCCTGCGGTCTCTGCCGAACGGATGATGGCACCCAGATTATGCGGGTCCTCGATGCCGTCGCAGACAACGATGAGCGGCACCTCACTGCGCTCCTCGGCGACGCGGAAAATATCGTCGAGCGAAACGTACTCCTGTGCCGCCGCCTGTGCGATAACGCCCTGATGGTTGCCGGTCGGGCTCATGCCGTCCAGCTTGCGCCGGTCGCAGGTGACGACCGGAACGCGATGCTTGCGCGCTTCTGCCGCCACATCACCGATGTGTGCGCCTTCGGCCACAAACACCTTATCCACTGCACGGCCTGCGCGCAGCGTTTCGAGGACGGCGTTGCGTCCCTCGATCAGTGTGCCGTCATCCTCGACCGGAGGACGGCGTCTGTTTTTTTCATATGCCATAAATTTTTACGCTCCAAAATGAGAAATAACTTTGCATATCCTCAGATACTTTCAGTTAGTTTCATTATACACACTTCCCGACTGTTTTTCAATGTTAGACACGAAAATTATACAAACATCGCCGCAAAAGTGCTGCCATAAGTTCGACAGATATCGACAATTCGCTCTGTCGCATTTACACAGCCAGATTTTAGGCGATACAATGAAACCGGACTGAAAGGAGCGAGGACATCCATGGATGGCAAAAAATTTGACAAAAACACGCTGAAAACACTTGTAATCGCGGCTTCTCTGCTGCTGAACTGCATTTTAGGCGGTGCATCGTACACCTATTATCATCATCTGGCGGAGCAGATGAACGAGACCGCTTCCCTGCAGTCGCAGGTAAGCCATCTGGAAGGCTCGGTCTCCGACCTGCAGGCGCAGGTGGACGAATCCCAGCCGGCCATTGACGGTTTGAAAGCGCAGGTGGCTTCACTCACCGAGGAGAAGAACGGCCTGCAAAGTCAGGTGGACACGCTCACGAGCCAGAAGACGGATTTACAGAAACAGGTGGATACGCTCAAAGCAGGTGCATCGAGCGGTTCCTCGTCCGGCTCGAGTTCGGGCAGTTCGTCGAGCGGCGGCAGTTCTGCGTCCGTCCCGGCGGCTTACAGCAGCTCGGACGACCAAAGCGAAACGGTTTACGTCACGAACACCGGCTCTAAATATCACAGCGCCGGCTGCCGGTATTTGAAGAAAAGCCAGATTCCAATGTCGCTTTCCGAGGCCAAGCGGCAGGGTTACACGGCCTGCTCGGTCTGCGGCGGATAACATGAAAAAGAAGCTGAGATTTTGTCTCAGCTTCTTTTGTTTGTCTGTTAAAACAGTCTATCCATATTCTGCCGCAGCATGCGAACCATACGTTCGCAGTCGAGCATGGTATCATCCGCGCCGAACATAACGGCGGTCTGATCGACTACGCTCGTATCCGGATTACTGCTGCCGACCACGACCCGACCGTTCTTTACACGATCCATTACGGTATCCGCATTATTGATGAGGAAATCCAGTTCGTTCATCAGGCTGCTGTTGTAGTAGCGAATCGGGTTGGCCTGCTCGGTCATGCCGCTGCGGATGGTCTGCGCCTTGCGCTTGATGGAATCCAGAGCCGCCATAGCAACGGCCTTATCAGTAATCACATAGTCGGTATAGCTGCCGTTTTTCACCTCAGAATCGCAATTCTTGAACTTTTGCGTATCCGTTCGCATATCGAGCAGCTGCTTCATGAGGTTCGTCGCGTAGGTTTCCATTTCGGCGCGCTTGCTGTCCGAAAGCGGCATCCGCAGGAAGATGGCATTCACGTCGTTCTCCGCCTTGGCGCTGTACCACGTTACGTCCATGCCGGTCAGCTCACCGATGTTGCGCAGCGGCAGATAGATGGAGTTTCGATAAAACAGCGGATAAATCGTCTCGCCCTTCTGGTTCTTGAAGGTCTGCTGTTTGCCATCCACGAGCACCTTCACGCCCTTATCGAGCGTAGCCGTGCCGGTCGCACCGACATATTTTACGCCTTCCTTGTGGTACGCGTCATCATCCGCACACGGATAGGACTTTTCCGTAGTACCCGACAGGAATACCGTGCGCGATGCACTGTCCCACGAGATATTTTTGCCCATCCAGCGGCCAACCGTGCGCAGCGGCATGTAGGTTGAGCCGTTGTAGCTCAGCGCCGTGTAAACCGTCTTGCCGTCCTCGCTCGGGAAGGTGGCCGGAATGCCCTCTACATAGATGTCCGCGCTCTGCGGATTGATTTTTACGGCGGTGCGAACCTGTGCCGCAGTCTGCGCTGCCGCCTGCACCCCGGCTTTGGAAATCACGGTGGTCTGCACATTGGCTGCGCCTGCGCTCATCATCAGCGCGGACGCCATCAGGCAGCCCGCGAGTGTGCCGCTTACGATTTTCTTGAACTTAGTCATAATTGCCCCTCCACATAATAAAATACAGTTTTTTCTATCCATACCTATAACATACAACAAAAATCATATTCTGTCAATCCATTTTCCTGATACCATTATAACGACCGGGAGCGCCGTTTTGTGACAACAAACCGCTAAGGATTTTTTTCAAAAAATTTGCCACAGAAAATCCCGCTCAGGCGTTGTATAATTGAATGGTATCATTTCCAACCCGAGGGGGAACCAAATTGACACAGGAGCAAATCCTCTTTTTCGAGGAATTATATACAAAATATTACTCGATGATGGTGCAGACCGTTCTGCCCATTGTCGGCAGCCGCGATATTGCCGAGGACATTGTGGCCGACACCTTTTTCATCCTGCTGGCAAGGATAAACAGCGTGATGGAGCACGAGCAGCCGGTCAAATGGCTGTTCCGTGTGCTGAAAAACAACGCCATCAGCGAATACCGCGCGCAGTGCAGACACGCGGCCGCGCCGCTTGAGGAAAGCATTCTGCGTGCAGCCGAACCCGAGCTGATACCGTTTTCCGGCATGCTGCCAAAGGGCTTATCCGCGTCCGAACAGCGCATTCTGACCCTGCGGCTCGCTGAGGACATGGACTATTCCACCATTTCGGAAATACTCGGCATTTCCGAGACCGCCTGCCGCAGCCAGTACAGCCGCGCACGGCGGCACTGCGCCGAACTTATGGAAAGGAGTGATGACAATGCAGGATTCTAAACAGATTGACGAGCTGTTCCGGCTGATGGACGACGTTTGCGAAAACGGTGATGCGGCTCTGCCTGCGCTCGAGCAGTATTTGCAGACGCAGACGGACGCGCCGGAAATCGACACAGAAGCGTCGCTCAAAAAGTTCAAGGCCGACCATAAGGAATTTTTCGTCAAGCCACACCGCGGACGGCGGCTGTGCTACCGCGTTTTTGTTGTCGCGGCGGCTGTTTTCGCCGCAGGAACCGTATTTGCACTGGCTACCGGACACAATCCGTTCGACTATGCGGCGATGTGGGGTGCGGAAACATTCGGCTTTTACCATGATGATTTTGCTACGTCAGAAGATGGAAAAATCATTTATTATCCAGATGGTTCACATGATGACCGTACAGACATGCCCGACTATGACCATACCACCTATACTGCGTTGCCCGAAAATGATACTTCTGCCGCAGAAGATTCAGCGGAAACACAAACGCCAATCGAACAAGGTGAAGCACTTCCGGAATATGCAGATTTACCCGATACCGATTCATCTGATATAGGATTGCAAAAAGGTACTTCTTCTTGGGATGGTTCACATACAATAGAATGGTTTGAAGTCGAAAATGTATCATTAAAAGAGACTTTAACGGCATTGCAGATAAACTATCCAATGGCACCATCTCGGCTTCCCGATGGATATAAACAAACTCGTATCCAGGTTACAAATGACCACATGCTCGGTACTTATGATGTGCGTGCGGATTATGACAATGGTGATTCTAAAATGTTTATTCAAATCTTAAAAATCACCGACACAACCGGTGATACGATTGAAAAAGATGATCGACCTGTCATTGAATATACCAAAGAAAATACAACATGGTATATTATGCACAACTTACAGCGGTTGAATGCTGCTGCGATGATGGACGATTATGAGGTGCTTATATCTGCTCCCATATCTGTTGACGAAATGAAATCCATCATCGACTCCATCTACGAATAACAAAAACCCGATCTCCAACAGACACAATGGAGATCGGGTGCTTTTTATGCGAAAATTTTATGGTACGCGTGCGAGACGTAACCGCCGACAGCGGCGGTCATTTCCTTGGACGCCACGGCTTTATCCGCCACGGTGACGATCCACGCAATTCTTGTGCGCGGCATGGCCGCCAGCGGAAACATGTGCCGTGCGATGGCTTCGCACTCCCGCTCGGACAGACCGAAGGTATGCTTGGCGCGGTCGGCTGCGATGTGGCCGTGAATGAACCCGTGCATGTGGGCAATGCGGTGCACGCCGGAAAAATGGCTCAGATAACGGCGGAAGCGCTCGCCGTGCCAGTCATAGCCGAAAAAGTCATGCAGCAGCGCGGCACGGACAACCGAAGTCGTTTCGCTCTCCGACAGACGCATCAGGCGGGCGATCTGACAGGCTGCTTCCGCTACCGCAACGGAATGGTCATACACAGAGTTGTCCAGTCCGTGGTGACAGAACGTGCGAAGCTGCTGAAAACGCGGATGTGCAAGGATATCTCCCGCGTACTGCTGAATTTCACTGTCCATCGGATCCACCTTCCTTCCTTTTGATGTCTTTATTATAGTGCGCTTAGTGCACAAAATCAAGAGGTAATTTGTAACAAGTTTGTGACAAAAATACCAACGATCTGCTTAGCCGAGCGGCGGCGTGTCCAGTATCATCTGCCTGTACTCCAAATCCTCAAAGCCGAGCATGTGATAGAGGGCACTTGCCCGCACGTTGCTTTCTGTTACCTCCAGACGATAACGCGCGGCTGTGTTGTACTTTTCGTGCACCGCGGCAATAATCCTGCTGCCGATGCCCTTGCCGCGCTGCTCGTCATCCACCATGATCTCCTCCAGCCAGACGCACAAGCCACCTGCCTCGTTCGACCAGGTGAGCGCCAGCAGACAGTACGCGCACGGCTGTCCGTTCTCGTCCTCGGCAATCAGGCAGTCCGCATACGGCGTGCCGTGCAGGAGCAGCTCAAACGTGCGTTCGGCGTTCTGCTGCGGGATTTCATGGTCGCAGGCAGGCGTTTTGTAGAACGCATGGCAGCGGTCGATAAAGAATTCGCGGTCAGCGGCTTCAATAGAGCGAATACGCATAGTTTAACCTTTCTTTTTGCGCGTAGCGCGCATTTAATAGAATTTCGCAGAAATTCATAAAAAGTCAGGACATGCGCCTGACTTTTTATACAAGAAAGAACATCGGTGTGCCGCCGTGCGACGCGCCGATGTTCGTATGGGACGTATCCGAACGTGTTCGGTACGTTCTCTTCGATTAAGACGATGAAATCGTCTTAATCGAGGGTGTCGAGCGCCTGCTTGAGGTCAGCGATAATGTCCTCAACATTCTCCAGACCGACCGAAATACGCACCATGCCCGGCTCAATGCCTGCGGCAACCAGCTGCTCGTCGGTCAGCTGACGGTGGGTTTCGGACGCCGGATGCAGCACGCAGGTGCGGATGTCGGCAACGTGAACCTCATTGCACGCCAGCTTGAGGCTGTCCATGAACTTCATCGCCGGAGCGCGTCCGCCCTTGATATCGATGGACATAACGCCCGAGGTGCCCATCGGCAGGTACTTCTGCGCACGCTCGTAGTGCTCGTTGCCCGGCAGTGCGGGATAGCGAACGGATGCGATCTTGTCGCTCGACTCGAGGAACTTGGCAACGGTCAGCGCGTTCTCGCAGTACTGACGCATACGCACCGGAAGGGTCTCCAGACCGAGGTTGAGCAGGAACGCCGAGTGCGCCGCCGGATAGCAGCCGAAGTCACGCATCAGCTGCATACGCGCCTTGATGATGTATGCCATCGCGCCGAACTCGCGGGTGTAGACTACGCCGTGGTAGCTCTCGTCCGGCTCGGTGAAATCCGGGAACTTGCCCGATGCCGCCCAGTCAAACTTGCCGCCGTCCACGATCACGCCGCCGCCCTGTACGGCATGGCCGTCCATGTACTTGGTGGTGGAGTGGATGACAATATCCGCGCCCCACTCGATCGGTCGGCACAGCACCGGCGTTGCAAACGTGTTGTCCACGATGAGCGGCACGTTGTTCTTGTGCGCGATGTTCGCCCACTTTTCAATGTCGAACACGGTCAGAGCAGGATTGGCCAGCGTCTCACCGAACACAGCCTTGGTGTTGGGCTTGAACAGCTTCTGCACTTCCTCCTCGCTCGCCTCTGCGTCCGCCCAGATGCACTCGATGCCGAGCTTTTTGAGCGTTACGCCGAACAGGTTGATCGTGCCGCCGTAGATGGTGGAAGCCGCGATGAAGCTGTCGCCTGCCGAGCACAGGTTGAGGATGGACAGCAGGGATGCCGCCTGACCCGAGGAAGTCAGCATCGCGCCGACGCCGCCCTCAAGAGACGCGATCTTCTTCTCTACCGCGTCGCAGGTCGGGTTGGCAAAGCGCGAGTAGATGCACTCTGTCGGCATATCGAACAGGGACGCGATCTTTTCGGTCGAGTCAAAGCGGTAAGTGGTGGACTGCACGATCGGCATGACGCCCGGACCGCCGTTTTCCGGCTTGTAGCCTTCATGCAGGCATTTTGTTTCGATTTTCATATAGACTACCTCTTTACTATGATTTAACGTAGAAGAATCTCCACTTATTGTAGCATGCAGAAGCCTGTCGGTCAAGGCGGTTCGGTTGAACAAACGGCGGTATCATGGTATGATAGAGGCAGTACGAAGGGAGGCAAACCACATGAAGGATCTGCTCATTACTCTGCTGAATACAGCGTTCTGGGTCGGACTGCATTTCGGTACGGCTAGCGCAGTGTGCGCTCTGCCGCAGGGCGTGCAGACACGGTGGTTCGACCCAAACCGGCGCTTTTTCACGGTTTCCGATTGGGAAATGCGGGTTTTCCGCAAGATCGGTCTGCCGAAATGGAAGGACCGGCTGCCGCAGTTTAATCCCGAATTTGACAAGCGGCACCTCAAATCCGGGCGGGATACGGCATACCTCGACCGTTTTCTGTTCATCACCTGCCGTGCGGAGGTAATTCATTATGTGATCGGCGTGCTCGGCTGGGTATCGCTTACGTTCTGTCTGCTGAGCGCCGACCGGACGGCGTGGCTCATCCGGTATGCGGTCATTGCGCTTGCGATTCAGCTGGCGAACCTGCCGTTCGCATGGATTCAGCGGTATAACCGGAAACGGCTGCTCAGCGTCCGCAAAAGGCTTTCATTACGGATAGAAATTTGATATAATATAAAGATAGCATAAGGATAATCAAGGAGATTTTGCAATATGACAGACGAAAAAATTGCACGCATCAACGCGCTTGCCAAAAAGGCCAAGACCGAAGGACTGACCGACGCGGAAAAGAAGGAGCAGCAGGAGCTCCGCGCAGAGTACGTTGCCGATTTCCGCAAGAGCCTGAAGGCACAGCTGGACAACACGGTGGTTATCAATCCGGACGGCAGCTCGTACAAGCTGAAGCAGGACAAAAAGTGATGCGGCTGCCCGAACACGCGGCACACGCCATCCGGCGATTAGAGCGTGCCGGATTTGAGGCGTGGGCGGTCGGCGGCTGCGTGCGCGACAGCCTGCGCGGTGTCCCGCCGCACGACTGGGACTTGTGTACGTCCGCGTCTCCGGCTCAGATGCAGGCTGTGTTCGCGGACGCGCGTGTGCTCACGACCGGACTCAGGCACGGCACGCTGACCGTGCTCACGGACGGCGGCCCGCTCGAGATTACCACCTACCGCACGGAGGGCGGCTACTCGGACGGACGGCATCCGGACGGCGTGCGCTTTGTCACCGACATCCGTGAGGATCTGGCACGCCGGGATTTTACGGTCGGTGCGATGGCGTGGCACCCGGAACGCGGTCTGTGCGACCCGTTTGGCGGGCAAACCGACCTCAAAAACGGCGTTCTGCGTGCTGTCGGTGATGCAGACACCCGATTTCAGGAGGACGCGCTGCGCATCCTGCGCGGACTGCGCTTCGCATCCAAGCTGGGTTTTGCCATCGAGCCGGAAACCGCCGCTGCTATGCGGCGGCAGGTACATCGCCTGGACTGCATTGCCGCCGAGCGCATCCGCGAGGAACTGACCGGTCTGCTGTGCGGCCGCTATGTGCAGCGCACGCTGATGGCTTATGCTGACCTTATCACCTCTGCCCTGCCCGAGCTTGCGCCGATGCAGGGCTGTCAGCAGCAGAATCCGCACCACCTGTACGATGTGTGGGAGCACACCGTGCGCGCGGTCGGTCAGGTGCCGGCCGAGCCGGTGCTCCGGTGGGCGATGCTGCTGCACGACAGCGGCAAACCCGCCTGCAAGACCGTGGACGAGCAAGGCATCGGGCATTTCCGGGGACATCCCAAGGTCAGCCGAGAGATTGCGGAGCGCGTTGTTGCGCGTCTGCGGTTTTCGACCGAGGACAGCGAGCGCATTCTCCTGCTGGTCGAGCGGCACGACACACCGCTCGGCGACAACGAAAAGCTGGTGCGGCGCAGCCTGTCGCGCATCGGAGAGGCGCGGTTCCGCGACCTGCTGGCGATCAAAAAAGGCGATGCGGTCGGTCAGGGCACCAGCCGCGACTATGTGGCGCAGCTGTTTGAGACCGAAGCGCTGCTGAACCGCGTACTCGCGCAGGAGCAATGCTTCTCGCTGCGGCAGCTTGCCGTAAACGGAGCCGATTTACAGGCGCTTGGTCTGCGCGGCAGGTCGGTCGGTGAAATGCTGCACGCCCTGCTGGACGCCGTGATAGACGGCCGGACCGACAATCGGCGGGATACGCTTTTGCGGCTTGCCCGCATCCGAATGGAGGAACAACATGTCAAATAAAGAGATTTTCATCGAAACCTACAACAAAAACATCCATCGTCCGGGCGCGGAAAAGCTGCTTGCGTGGCTTGAGGGCACGGATTTCTTCACGGCTCCCGCGTCCACGCGGTTCCATGCTGCGTATGAGGGCGGTCTGCTCGACCACTCGCTCAACGTGTACAACGTGCTGATCTCCAAGCATTTCAATCCCGAAACCGACGATCTGGAAAGCTACACCATCGTTTCGCTCCTGCACGATCTGTGCAAGGCCGGTTTCTACAAGACCGAGCTCCGCAACCGCAAAAACGACCGCGGCGAGTGGGAAAAGGTGCCGGTTTACGCAGTAGACGACCAGTTTCCGTACGGTCACGGCGAAAAATCCGTGTTCCTTATCGAGCGGTTCATGCGGCTGCGCACGGAGGAGGCCATCGCCGTGCGCTGGCACATGGGCGGCTTTGACGAATCGGTCAAGGGCGGCAGCTTCGCACTCGCGCACGCGTTCGAGAAGTACCCGCTTGCCGTAAAGCTGCACCTTTCCGATCTGGAAGCGACCTATCTGCACGAAAACCGAGGAGAATGAGCATGAAAACCAGAGAATTTTCCATCTCGACCGATCACGAGGGCATGTACAATATCACCGCCAGATTGCGTGAAGTCATCCGCGAAAGCGGCGTGCAGAGCGGCCTTGCCGTGGTGTACTGCCCGCATACGACCGCCGGTATCACCATCAACGAAAACGCTGACCCGGATGTGCAGCACGACCTGCTGCTCGGTCTGCGCGAGGCGTTTCCCGACCGACGCGAGTTCCGGCATGCCGAGGGCAATTCGACCGCGCACCTCAAGTGCAGCTATGTCGGCCCGAGCCAGACCGTGCTCATCGAGGACGGCAAGCCCCTCCTCGGCATCTGGCAGGGCGTGTACTTCTGCGAGTTCGACGGTCCGCGCCATCGCCGCTACTATATTAAGGTAATGGCGGATAATTAACTTGCACTTGCTTTTCCGCTCTGCTATAATAAAGTCAAACATACTCTAAAAAGGAAGATATTCTCATGGAAGCACTGGAATGTATCAAAACCCGCCGAAGCATCCGCAAGTTCACCGAGCAGCCTGTGACCGAGGACGAGGTTCGTCAGGTCGTTGAAGCTGCCGCCTTTGCGCCGAGCTGGAAGAATACGCAGATCGCGCGCTACATCGTTGTGACCGACAAGGAAAAGAAGGACAAGCTGGCCGACAACTGCATGCTCGGTTTTGCCTACAACCAGAAGACCACCCACGGCGCACCGGCGCTGGTCGTGCTGACCATGATCAAGGGTCGCTCGGGCTACGAGCGCGACGGCTCGTTCAGCACCCCGCTTGCCACTCACTGGCAGTCCTTTGATGCGGGCATCGCCGCGCAGACCTTCTGCCTTGCCGCGCACGCGCTCGGTCTCGGCACGGTCATCATGGGCATTTACGATCCCGCCGAAGTTGCCAAGGTCGTGGAAATCCCCGAGGGTCAGGAAGTGGCCGCGCTCATCGCACTCGGTCATCCGGCACAGGACCCGCAGGCTCCGGCGCGTAAGGATGTCGATACGCTGCTGCGATTTGAGTAAAAGTGCATACTTTGAGCACCGTGGAAGTAATTCTGCGGTGCTTTTCTTTTCTCGGCACAAGGTGACCGGGGCATACGAACTGCCGCAGGCAGGTTCGACCCTGACGGGCAGCTCCTTTTCTGCATCGGCTGACCGGGGCACACGAACTGCCGCAGGCGGGTTCGCCCCTGACGGGCGGCTCCTTTTCTGCATCGGCTGACCGGGGCACACGAACTGCCGCAGGCGGGTTCGCCCTAATGGGCGGCTCCTTTTACTGCATCGGCTGACCGGGGCACACGAACTGCCGCAGGCGGGTTCGCCCCTGACGGGCGGCTCTTTTTCTGCATCGGCTGACCGGGGTACACGAACTGCCGCAGGCGGGTTCGTCCCTGACGGGCGGGGAGTTTTTCGCTGAACCTCAGCAGGGAGCTGCGCTCTGCGGAGCGCGGGGATTCGCCGCGCCCGCGGCGGGGGCAAAAAGGAAGGACAACCTGCGGTTTTCCTTCCTCTTTGAACTCCTACCTTTCCCTTGCTTCCTAATTTGGCGCAGACCAGAGACCGGCGACCGCTTCGAAAAGAGGAACGGCAGTCGGGTTACCGTTGCGTGGCTCTCTCCACCTTTTCGCAGTTCACAGATAGCATACTGCTACACAGGCGAGTTATTCTACGCAGGCGCGACATAACAGTGTCGCGCAACACTTTGGCATGTTGTAACGCACGGCACCTGCGGAATAAGCATTCGGTACAATTTATCTTCGCAGGTGCCGGGCGGTATAACACGCAAAAAAATTGGGCGGCACTGTCATGCCGCCCTCTGCGTGGACTTAATCTTATGTGTAGCAGAACGGTATCTGACACTGCGAATAGGTAAAGAAATGGGAGCACACTGTGCTCCCCTACGGTAGAAAAAATCCTCTGCCGTTCCCCTATTTCGAAGCAGTCACATGTCGGCAATCTGCGCCAGACTCTCCAAGGGAAAAGGGGAGATTTACAAGAGGGTGGAAAACCGCAGGTTGTCTACCCTCTTGTACGCCCGCGCGGCGTCAGCGCATTCCCCGCCGCGGGGCGCGGCAAATCCCCGCCGTCCGCAGACGGCGCATCCCCTCGCTTAAAGTAAGCGAAAAACTCACAAATCCTGAATATTCATCTTCTCGATCTGCTTTTTGCGGTTCATCCCTCTGCGGCAGAGGAAGTAGATTACCAGCATCACGATGGTCGGCATGGAGATAACGAGCAGCGTCAGCACCGTGTTGAGCACCGTCACGAACACGTCATACGAATCCACTCCGCCAACCGCATTGTCAGCCACCGAGGTCATCACCACATTCGTCACCACGTTCAGCAGGATGAACAGCTCCCCCGAAAACGTGATGGCAGGCAGTACCAGTCCCGGCAGTTTACTCTCCCGTCTGGAAAGATAGACCTGCAAAATAATCATTGCCGCGACAAACGCGATCAGAAAAATCAGCGAAATAATTGTAGAAACCGTTGCAATCATCATGATTTGTTCCCCTCTCTCAGCTTTTTGTACTCGTTGATGAGCAGCTTCGCCGTGTCAAAATCCAACTTGTCCTTGACCGCAAGACGCTTGATGAGCGCGATATACGGCTCCTCGTCCGCCTGCTCGCCAAGCCTGATCTTCTGTATCAGACGGTCCAGACGCAGTCTCACGGTCGGGTAGGTCACGCCGTAAATGCCCGCGACCTCCTTGAGCGACCCCGACGCCAGCACGAATTTTTTGATGAACGACACGTCCTCCTCGTCCAGCGACGCAAGCCACTCCGGCATTACCTCGATTGCCACGTCTATCACTTCCTTTCATTGTGACTTCATTATAATATTAAATTATATTAAAGTCAACCTTTAATTTTATCAAAATCCGAAAATAAAAACGGCACACCGGGAGATTCTCTCCGGTATGCCGTTTGCTGTTTCTTACTTACTTTTCTACTCGTTTCTGGAACGCCAGACGTTCTCCGCGCCCGTTCTCCAGCTCAATGACACCGCAATAGGTATAGCCGAGCTTATTCAGCAGACCCTGCATAGGCTTGTTGTTCGCGTGCGTGTCGATGCGGATGTTTCCGCACTGCTCCATGCACCAGTTCATGCAGAACGAAGCTGCGCCGTGCGTGCCCTTTGCCGCCGCGATACGGTGAACAACGCCGTACGGCGCATCGTCCAGCCAGGCGCCGCCGCGAATGACGCGGTAGGTCGGCTCACCGTCGGTCGTAAACGCAAAGGTCGCTGCGATTTTGCCGCTGTCCTCGCAGACGTAGCTGCGGTGCAGTGCAAGATCCTTGTCCAGCATTTCCCGCGTCGGGAATCTGTCTCCCCACTGATCGGGATTGCCGTTTTCGCGCATAAATGCCCGCGCGTCTGCAAAAATTTCCTGCATCACCGGAAGATCCTCCGGCCGGGCGTGTCGAATCTGCATTGTTATTCCTCCTTCAGCCATTCCGTGCAGAGCGCCTGCCAGCGGTTGATATGCCGGTCGGGCACGCGCCCTTTCATCGGGTCGGCTGTCTCCAAATCCGCGAGCGCGAGTCCGTGCACGCCGTGCGGGAACAGGTGCAGCTCGTGGCTGATGTTCTCTCGGCGCAAAGCCGCCTCGAGCAGCAGCGTGTTCTCGACCGGAACGGTCGCGTCCGTCAGGGTGTGCCACAAAAAAGTGCGCGGCATGTGCGCGGAAACCAGCGTTTCCAGCGAAAATCTCCGCTGTTCCGCAGCATTTTCACCTGCCAGACGCACAAAGCTGCCGCGGTGTGCATATGCTCCCGCCGAGACCACCGGATAGCACAACACCGCCGCATTCGGTCGGTGCGCCTGCAGATCCGTGCCCGCGGGAAACCAGTCTGCGTCGTGCCACGTCGCCGCCAGCAGTCCCGCCAGATGGGCGCCCGCCGAAAATCCGCCGACCGCAATGCGGTCTGCCGCGATGCCGAGCTGTGCCGCATGTTCTCTCACCCAGGCGACAGACGCGGACAGCGTGTGCAGCGGCTTTACGCCAAGCGGCACCTCCGTGCAGTCGTACTCGAGCACGAACGCTTCCACGCCGTCCCGCGCAAACGCACGCGCGACCGGTGCGCCCTCCCGGATGGAGCAGTATTCGTAGCCGCCGCCCGGGCACAGGATGAGCGCAGGCTTATTCCGTCCGGCTGATGCCGGAAAATGTGTCAAAACGCCGTGATCGAGCCGCAAAACCTCTTTCATCGCGCACCTCACACGTTGTAGCGGTTGCGGATATCAATGCACGCAAGAATGCGGTCGGTCTCCGGCTTTTCGCCTGCCAACAGGTAGTCCATAAGCAGCTCGATCGGACGTGCCCCCTGCAGGGCGGCATCCTGATCGATCAGGAAGTCGATGAGTCCGCGGCGGACATTCTCCGCATTTGCCGGAATCAAGTCGTGGCAGATCAAATGCACCTTGCCCTGTAACCCCAGCTCACGCAGCGCGTCGCACGCGCCAAGCTGACCGTTTACCGAAACGTACACACCGCGCAGCGACGGATGCTCCTTCACGGCGCGGCACACAATATCATGCGCCAGCTGCTGATCGTCCCCGCAGGTCTGCGGCGGCAGCAGGCTCAAACCGGGGAAATTTGCGGCAGCCTCGGTCTGAAAGCCGTCCACACGCTGCTGATGCGACCAGTTGTTTTCCTGACCGGCAACCAGCAGGACTTCCCCGTGACCGGCGAGCAGCAGGTCCATCAGACCGGCGCTCATACGTCCGCACGCGAAATTGTCCACGCCGACATAGCACAGGCGGCCCGAGTCCGGCAGATCCGAGTTGAAGGTAACGATCGGCATGCGCCCGGACAGCTCCTGAATACGGGCGCGTATCCGCTCGTCCTCCGCCGGAGAAAGCGCGATGCCCTGCACGCCTGCCTCGAGCAGCTCGTCGATCACGTCCAGCTGCTGCTGTGCATCAATGCCCTCAAGCGGCCGCACGAGGACCTCTGCGCCGGTGGTGGTAAAGTGCGCCGATGCGCGTTCGATCTCCTCAAATACCGTGTGCATGAACATGGTCTCGACCGACTGGACGATCACACCGATCCTGATCGGGTTTTTCGCGCGTGCCAGCATGCGTCCCGCACGGTTCGGGCGGTAGCCTCGCTCTGCCGCAATGCGGCGCACGCGTGCCGCAACCTTGGGATCGACGCGTCCCCTGTCGTTAAGTGCCCGATCCACCGTGCCGCGGGAAACGCCCGCCAGCGCAGCGATCTCTGCCAAAGTGACTGCCATGAATTTTCGCTCCTACATACCGCGTTGCGCGGTGTCATTCCAAAGGCACCACCACACAATTTGACCGCGGTGCTTTGTGGAAATTTTGCGCTCTGACTTTGTTACGATTTCTTGCAATACATCAAGTATTGCTGCGAAACCGTGCCGCGTCAGAACACAAACTTTACTCACAAATCACTCTTGTCCAATTATGTGGTGTTACCTTTTTATTTTACACGTTTTGAACGAAAATTGCAAATGCAAATCAGTGAAATCGGTCAGTCGTCCAGCAGTTCGCCCTTGATGGAAATGGTCTTCACCTGCCACGGCAGCAGCTTGCCGCAGTTCTGCAGCGCGGTGCGGACGGCGTATTCCAGTCCGCCGCAGCACGGCACCTCCATACGGACAACGGTTACGCTTTTGATGTTGTTCTGACGGAGGATTTCGGTCAGCTTCTCGCTGTAATCCACATCATCCAGCTTGGGACAGCCGACGAGCGTTACCTTCCCCCGGATAAAATCCTGATGGAAGTTTGCGTACGCGTAAGCGGTGCAGTCTGCCGCGATGAGCAGGTTTGCGCCGTCAAAATAAGGCGCATTCACCGGCACGAGCTTGATCTGCACCGGCCACTGGCGCAGCTGGCTCGGCATCGGAATGAACGAGGCCGGCTGATTGACCGGGGCGTGTTCAATGCTCCGCGCCATGCTGCCCGGGCATCCGGTATGCGGCTGAGATTTTGCCTGCATATTGGCCTGCACGGCGGCTTCGTCATAAGCGGCGGCTTCGCGCTCGACGAACGAGATGGCGCCGGTCGGGCAGACCGGCAGGCAGTTGCCGAGGCCGTCGCAGTAGTCGTCGCGGAGCAGAGTGGCCTTGCCGTCCACCATGCCGATGGCGCCCTCGTGGCAGGCGTGGGCGCACAGGCCGCAGCCGTTGCATTTTTCTTTGTCGATTTCGATAATTTTGCGAATCATAGTGTTTTCTCCTTATATATCCTGTTTCTTGTTTTGAGATGGTTCCGCTGGGGCCAGCGGGGGGCCGCCTACCCGGCGGGGGCACAAGAGGGTAGACACCTGCGGTTTCCACCCTCTTGTGAATCACCCCTTTCCCTTGGAGAGTCTGGCGCAGATTGCCAACATGTGACCGCTGCGAAATAAGGGGAACGGCAGTCGGGTTACCGCAGCGTGTCTTTCGTAAAATATTTGCAGTTCACAGATAGATTACTGCTACACATACGGTTTACTCTACGCAGGCGCGACATGCCCGTGTCGCGCAATTCGTTAGTCTGGAGTTTGCGGACAGCACCTACGAATTAAGCGTTTGGTGCAATTTATCCTCGCAGGTGCCGTGCGTTACAACGTGCCAAGGATTTGCGCGACACGGGTATGTCGCGCCTGCGTTGATTAACCCACATGTGTAGCAGTACGCTATCTGTGAACTGCGAAAAGGCGAAGAAAGACACGCTAAGGTAACCCGACTGCCGTTCCCCTGTTTCGAAGCGGTCACATGTCGGCAATCTGCGCCAGATTAGGAAGCAAGGGAAAGGTAGGAGTTTAAAGAGGAAGGAAAACCGCAGGTTGTCCTTCCTTTTTGCCCCCGCCGCGGGGCGCGGCACGCTCCCGCCGTCCGCAGACGGCGAATCCCCCCGCTGAGGTTCAGCGGAAAACTCCCCGCCCGTCAGGGGCGAACACGCTGACGCAGTTCGCGCACCCCGGTCAGCCGGTGCTGAAAAAGCTGCCGCCCCGTTCGGGCGAACCGCCTGCGCGGTTCGTGTCCCCCGCTTGACTTTACGCTCATATCTTACTATACTGAGAAGGCAAAGTATGTTGTCCCAACAACAAAACAGGAGGAAATATGAACCTGTCTATCCTTGCACGCTGCGGTCTGTTCCGCGGCATTGAAACCGCAGAGTTATCCCCGCTTTTGCGCCGTCTGCACGCCTGCACGCGTGAATTTGACAAATTTCAGCCGATTTACCGCGTCGGCGATACCGCGCATGCGCTGTGTATTCTGCTCTCGGGCGGCGTGAATATCGAGCGCTGCGACGCATGGGGCCACAAGATGCTGCTCGACCACATTACGCCCGGTTCGGTATTCGCTGAAACGTACGCCTGTGTCCCCGGCACGCCCATGATGGTCTCCGCGGTGGCGGACGAGCCGTCCGAGGTGCTGTTCCTGCCGATCGAAATGCTGCTCTCCTCTGCTGCGCAGGACAGCGCGCACAGTGTACTTTTACGCAACCTTCTGGACGTCACCGCGCAGAAAAACCTGCTTTTGACGCGAAAAATCTTCCACACAAGTCCGAAATCCATGCGCGGCAAGCTGCTGTCGTACCTGTCCGCACAGGCGGTGCAGCACGGCTCGGACACGTTCGACATTCCGTTCGACCGCCAGCAGCTGGCCGACTACCTCGGCGTGGACCGCAGTGCGCTGTCCGCCGAGCTGAGCCGCATGCAGCGCGACGGACTTATCTCATACAAAAAGAGCCATTTTGTGCTCAACCATTCGCAATCCGATGAATAATCCACCCTGTTAAGGAGGTTTTTATTATGAACTGCAAACCCTATATCCGCGCACATGCGGACGAACTGCTGGAGAGTCTTGCCGCGCTCGTGCGCATCCCGAGCGTAGAAGGCGTGCCGGAGGAGCATGCGCCGTTCGGCCGCGAGCCTGCCCGTGCGCTGCACGAAGCGCTTGCGCTCTGCGAAAAGCTGGGCTTCCGGACCGGCAATATGGACGACCGCGTCGGCTGGTGCGAGTACGGCGAGGGCGAGGAAATGGTGGCTGTGCTCGGTCATCTGGACGTTGTGCCCGCCGGCGACGGCTGGACCGAGACCGAGCCGTTCTCCGGCGAAATCAAAAACGGCCGCATTTACGGACGCGGCACGATGGACGACAAAGGCCCGATGGTGGCGGCCATCTACGCGCTGGCGGCGCTCAAGGATGCCGGATTTGCCCCCTCCAAGCGCATCCGTCTGCTGTTCGGCACCAACGAGGAAACCGGCTGCGGCGATATGTCGTGGTACGTTTCGCATGGCGGCGAACTGCCGGTGTACGGCTTCACACCGGACGGCGAATACCCGATCATCAACGGCGAAAAGGGCATTCTCAACGGCACTTACAGCCGAAAGCTGCACCAGACCGGTGAATACCGCCTGACAAAGTTCGAGGGCGGCGCCGCCTCCAACATCTCGCCCGCGTATGCAGCGGCGGAGCTGCAGTGCCCGGCGGACGCGGCTGCCAAAATCTCGGCGGACAAGGTAACCGTCACACCGATCGAGGGCGGCATCCGCGTGGAAGCCGAGGGCATTGCCGTTCACGGCTCGACCCCGGAGCAGGGCGAAAATGCCATCGGACGGCTGGCGCAGGCGCTCAATCAGCTGCCGCTGACCGGCGAACTTGGCGACTGCATGGCATTTGTGGCAGAGCGCATCGGCATGGAGGTACACGGCGAGTCCCTCGGTCTCGCCATGCGCGATGAGCTGTCCGGCCCGCTGACGCTCAACCTCGGCGTGGCAAAATTTGAGCAGGAAACGCTGTCGCTCGTTTTCTCGGTGCGCTACCCGGTCACCCTGAAATACGAGCGCGTATACCCGCGTCTGTCGCACGGCTTCACGCTCGGCGGCTTTACCGAAACCGAAATGACGCACGCGGCGGCCATTTACATGCCGCCCGAAAGCGAACTCATCCGCAGACTGTCCAAGGTATATGAGGAGCAGACCGGCGAGAAGGCGGAGCTCAAGAGCATCGGCGGCGGCACCTATGCCAAGTCCATGCCGAACCTTGTCGCATTTGGCCCGATCTTCCCCGGCGATGAGGTGCGCGAGCACAAGCCGGACGAGTACATGGAAATCGAGCGCGTGCTGCAGAACGCGGAAATCATCGCGGCGGCAATGTACGAACTGGCAAAGTAAGGAGATTGTATGAGCAGAGAGACAAATATGACCGTCGGCCGTCCGACAAAACTCATTCTCGGACTGGCCGTACCGCTGATTTTGACAAATGTCGGTCAGCAGCTGTACACAGTCGCAGACGCGTCCATCGTCGGGCGCGGTGTCGGTGTGGAGGCGCTGGCCGCACTCGGCGCGACCGACTGGCTGTACTGGCTGGTGCTGTGGACCGTGCAGGCCATGACGCAGGGCTTTTCCGTGCTCGTGTCGCAGACCTTCGGCTCAAACGATAAAAAGGGACTGCGAAAGGCCATCACCATGTCCGTGCTGCTGTGCGCGGCAGTCGGCATCCTGCTGACCGTGGTGTTCGTGTCCTCAGCAGGATGGCTGCTGCACCTGCTGGACACGCCCGAGAACATCTATGACGGCGCGCACATTTATTTAACCATGATGTATGCGGGCACGCTCATCACGATGGCGTACAATATGGCAGCGGCGATTCTCCGCGCACTCGGAGACGGAAAAAGTCCGCTTATTGCCATGTTTACTGCCGGATGTCTGAACATTGTGCTCGATCTGCTGTTCGTTATCCGCTTCGGCTGGGGCATTCCGGGCGCTGCCGCCGCGACGCTGCTCGCGCAGCTGTTTGCATTCGCGTACTGCGTCAATGCGCTGCGGAAAATCCCGGATGTGTCCGTCGAAAAGCCGGACTGGCAGCCGAACGGCAGTGTGATCCGGCGGCTGTGCCATCTTGGTCTGCCGCTCGCGCTGCAGCATTTCGTCATCGTCATCAGCGGCATCATCATGCAGGCGGTTATCAACACCTGCGGCTTTGTGTTCCTCGCGGGTTTTACCGCGACCAACAAGCTGCACGGTCTGATGGACTGCTCCGCGTCCGCGTTCGGCTACGCCGCCTCGACCTACACCGGCCAGAACTGGGGCGCAAACCGGCTTGACCGCGTGCGAATGGGTGTCCGCTCGACGCTTGTGCTGGCACTCAGCTTTTCCGCACTGCTGGCGGCGGGCATGATCCTGTTCGGCCGTCACGTTGTCGCGCTGTTCATCTCCGCGGATGCTGCCAACGCCGCCGAGGCGCTGTCGGTCGCGTACGATTATCTGGTCGTCATGAGCACGTTTTTGCTGTCCGCCTATGTGCTGCACACCTACCGCTCGGCTCTGCAGGGCATGGGCTTTACGACCGCGCCCATGCTCTCCGGTCTGACCGAGTTCGCAGGCCGTGTGGGTGCATCGCTGCTGCTGACCAAGGCCATCGGCGAGCGCGGTCTGTTCTACACGGACGCGGCCGCGTGGACATTCGCAGCGGTATTCCTTGCGGCATCGTACTATATCCAGCTGTTTATCATCCGAAAAAAAGGTTTGACCTATCAAAATACAAAGTAACAAAAAGAGGCTGTAAATTTAATTTACAGCCTCTTTTGCGCTTATTCGCCGTAGATTCCGGCGCGGTCGTTGATAACCAGCGTGCGGAGCAGCTCTTCGGTCAGGTCGAGCTTTCCGTGCTCGTCGCCAAGCAGCCAGCCCTTGCGCGTCAGCTTCTCGACGGTCGGCTTCGCCCACGCGGGAACGGCGGAAACGCTGTTGTACGTCCTGCGGGTGCTCTCGATGATCTTCTTTACCTCGGCTTCGGTCATGTCAGGTTCCTCCTTTTTCTGTAGACCCTGCTTGAATGCTGTCCACGCGGATGCGCTCTCGACGAACGGCGCAGGACAGTTTTTGTGCGTAACATCGTAGTGGCGCACAACATTTTCGATTGGAATACCGTACTTTGCCATCAAACCTCGCACAAGCGTCTGTGCTCGGCGCACGGTCTCGGGCATAAAGTAGAATTTCTCGCCGTTTTTGCGGCTGCACAGCTCAATGCCGATACTGTTCGCGTTGCGGCAGTACGGATGAAAATAGGTGCCGCGCGTGCCGCAGTGCCATGCGATATCCGCGTCGCGGACCGACTGCCAAACCTCGTTTTCGTCCACAAAGTAGTGCGCTGAGGTCGAAATCTCTGCCCGAGCGAAGTAATCCGCGTTATTTTTTGCGGTATCGCCGTCGTTTGCTGTAAAGTGAAGCACCAGATAGCGGATATCCTCCTTCCCGCGTGCGGCTCGGCGGTAGTTGCCGCTGTGCGCCTGTTTGAATGCAATGTTCATCATTGCGTCACCTCCTTCAACCCTATGCCGGATGGAGGCGAAAATTGACCGGGAATGGTCAACTTTTTGAAAATTTTCGAGAAATTTTTCTGCACCCCAACGGATCGGTGCAAAAAAACAGAGGACGCCCAAACCGGGGCAAAAAGCCGCCATTTGTTAACGGTATATCCCTTGTATTTTCCCGTCTGGCTTGATACAATAAGCTTGTAAGAGAAAGGAGGCGTTTACAATGAAACGCTCAAAAGTCATTATAGCCGTAATTGCGATCATTGCAGTAGTCGCCGCAGCCTGTGTATATGGATATGTCCGCAGCAAGCCCGCCGATGAGCCGGAAAAGCCTGCTGTTACCGAGCCGGAGAACCCGACCACGCCGGAAACGCCGGACGACAGCAATTCCGGCAAACCGTCCGATTCCAAGACCGATGAACCTGCCGTACAGCCGGAAAATCCCAATCCGAGCGGCACGGAATCGGTCACGATCTACGTTCCGGACGAACAGGGTGAAACACTCACGCCGACCGGCGCAGACGCGAAGGACGACTCCGACCAGTCGCTCGTGGATGCGCTCATCGCCGCAGGCTCACTGCCCGAGGGCGTCAAGGTGCAGTCCTCGTCGCTCGAGAACGGCACGCTCACGCTTGACATGAATGCCGCCTTCGGCGAGGCGATCCGCGCCTCCGGCACCGCCGGTGAAACGCTCAAGATCTACGCACTGGTCAACACGTTCGCGCAGGCGCGCGGCGCAACCGCAGTGCTCATCACCGTGGACGGCAAGGTGCTCGAAAGCGGACACGAGGTCTACGATTACGCGATCGAACCGAACAACTGATCTGCAAAAGAAAAGCTCCGAAACGCCTGTTTCGGAGCTTTTTCTTACTTATTCATCATTTTCAGGAATTTTTCCTTGATATGCGCGGCAGCCGCGCACGGATCGTCCGCCTTCATGACGGCAGAGACCACGGCGATGCCCTTGATGGGGCTGTCAGCCAGCACGTCCATATTATCCGCGTTCAGGCCGCCGATGGCAACCACCGGAATCGGGACCGCGCGGCACACATCGTTCAGCACGGAGACCGGCGTAACCTTGGTGGTAACGTGGGTAGTCGTCGGGTAAATGGCGCCGGTGCCGAGGTAATCCGCGCCGTCGTTGTACGCGGCAACGGCCGCTTCGACCGTCTTGGCGGTCGCGCCGACGATCTTATCCGGGCCGAGCAGACTGCGGCAGACCGCCACCGGCAGGTCGCTCGCGCCGACGTGCACGCCGGCCGCATCGCAGGCAATGGCAACGTCCACGCGGTCGTCGATGATGAGCGGCACGCTGTAGCGGTCGGTGACGGACTTGACCTGCTGCGCCAACTCAAGGTAGCTGCGTCCGCCGGTGTCCTTCTCGCGGAGCTGAATGAGCGTTGCACCGCCCCTGCACGCCTCGTCCACCGCGCGGAGCAGGGTCTCGGTCGTGTGATAGGTACTGTCCGTAATGACATATAATGTAGGATCAAACTGCATGATGATACTCCTTTTTTCAACTTATTGTGCCGTTTCGCATTCTTTTACCGTCTTGCGAATGAAAAACAGGCTGATAACATCGACAACGTAAATAAACTGGGAAATGACCTGCAGGACTGCGGTTCCGGTGCTGATTGCGCCCTGCCTGCACGCGTGCAGGATGAGCGCAATGCAGTAGCCGGACGAGGCCATCATGGCGAACCAGGCAACCAGCATTTGTAAGAGCACGACCGGCAGCGTCATCGGGAAAATCAGCGTAAACATGCCGTAAATCATGCCGAAAAAGAAATTCAGCAGGAACATTGGAATCGCGATGCACTTCATTGCAATGATGCAGCGCCACAGCGTCTGCCGCACCGCCGGGTCGGACAGCCGCCTGTACATCACAGCAGCGCAAATCAGATTGCAGATTGCCAACGGCCCAATAAGCAGCCAGAACAGGAATAATCCCATCTGAAATATGTCCTTATCCGTTCCTTGCGCCACAAAAGCGCACAGAAATTCGCCTGCATACGACAGCGCCAGACCGACAAAGCAAACGATTTCACAGATGCCAAAAAACTTTGCAGCCTTCATTCGCTCTCCCCTTTTAGCGCATGTTAATTTTCATCAATTTATTTTCACGATAAGCAAATCCTGTTCTTCCCCGAGTTCACCGAGCGCGGTGCCGTCCGGCTGAAACGCCATGCTGTGCCCGACAAATTTTCCGGGCGCATACTGGTCTGCGCCGAGCACGGTCAGGCCGTTCTCGATGGCTCGCGCGCACAACAGGGTACGCCAGTGCAGCAGCTTGTTCTCGCCCTGCACCCAGCCCGCCGGAACGAACAGCGTCTCGGCGCCGCGCGCCTTCTGCTCGGCGGCAAGCGCCGGAAACCGAAGCTCGAAACAGGTAATGATGCCCAGTTTTCCGACAGGTGTCTCGATGGGCGAAAACGGCTTGTCCCCTGCCCGGCACTCATCGGATTCCCGATAGCCGAACGCATCGTACAAACGGTTCTTGCGGTGCGTTCCGCGCAGGCTGCCGCGGTCGTCAAGAACCGCAATCGTGTTGTACGGCAGACCGTCCGTGCGCTCGTACATGCCTGCGGCAATCCACAGGCCGTATCTCCTGCAAAGTTCACCGAGCGCAATAATGAACGCGCCGTCACACCGCTCTGCGGCCTCGATATTTTTCGACCGTGCGTTCACTTTTGCGTAATACATGCTGTATTCCGGCAAGAACAGCATTTTTGCTCCATTTTCCGCCGATATTTGTGCAAGGCGTTCTATTTCCCTGAGATTGGCAGTTTTGTCCTCTCCGGCGCCGAACTGCCCGATGGCAACCGTGCTCACGCCTCTCTCCAGCCCTTGCAGACGTCCACCCATGCCTTGAAACCGGAGAATTTCTCCAGTTCCGGGATGGTGACCTCGATGGCTGAGTTGGACGAGCCGCACGCCGGGAATACCGTCTCGAACCGTCGGAGCGATTCATCGAGGTAGACCGTTACGCCGTCGTTCACGCCGAACGGGCACACGCCGCCGACCGCATGACCGATCTCCGGCTCGACCTCCTCAAACGCAAGCATCCGCGCCTTGCAGCCGAACCGCGCCTTGTACTTCGGGTTGTCGATCTTGGTGTCGCCTGCCGCAACGATGAGGATCACGCCGTCATTCGTGCGGAACGACAGCGTTTTTGCGATGCGTGCCGGTTCGCAGTGAGCAGCTTCGGCGGCCAGCTCCACAGTCGCGCTGGACACCGGGAATTCGATCACGCGATCCTCTGCGCCGAACTGACGCAGATACGCTTTTGCTTTTTCGATGGACATGGATCTCAATCTCCTTCTGTCTGCTGCGGGATATCGTCGATCATGCTTTCGCACAGCCGACGTAAATAATTTGCAATTTCGCTGAGCGCAAGGCATGTGCACAGCCGCTCCTCCGGGTCGTCCGGCGTCTCGGGCAGCTGGGCAGTCAGCAGCGGCGGAATCGCCTCACGCATGCGCTTCTTGTCCGCGAGCAAATGCTCGTAGCACGCCGCAAAGTCCACATCGTCCCGACCGGTCAGCGCCTTCACATCGTTTAAGCGCAGCGTCTGCTTCAAATGGTACACGCAGAGCAGCTGCATGATCTGCTGGCGCGTGTATTTTTTGCCCTTCACCGGCGTCATAAGCCCTTCCTTGACGTAGTTGTTGACCATGGTTTTTGTCAGCAGCTTATCCTCCGGCGTGCGCTTGCTGCCTGATAGACACTGATCGAACAGCGTCAGCACCTGATCCATATACAGGTCAAGCTGCGGCACCTCGTCGGGCATGATATCGCGGTCGGCAAAGACCGCTTCTATGGTTTTCTCCAGCCGCGGCATGGCGTTCACCTCATCTTTTTACAAAATATTAACAATTACAACGTTGAACGGAAACACGCAATTTTTCGTCTGTCCGTGCGGTCTGCAACGCTATTATTATAAGCCTTTTGCGCGCTTCACGCAAGAGTTATGCCGCTCGACAAATCCACTATATTATGGTATACTGAACGAACAATAAGCGGTAGGAGGCTTACATATGAAAAAATTCTGGCAACGCCTGGTCCTTTTCGGACTGACAGGTGCATTTTTTGTATCCTGCATCAGCTGCAGCGCGGCAAATACTGCCTCGAAGGTTCCGATTCTGATGTACCACAACCTGACGAACGATCCGTCCGCCGTGACGAGCATGACCATCACCGGCGAGCGGTTTCAGGAGGACATGGAATATCTGGAATACAACGGCTACACGCCGCTGCTCTCGGCGGATTTGATCGACATCCGAGCCGGAAAGGAAGCCATGCCCGAGCGGCCGGTCATGATCACCTTTGACGATGGTTATCGCTCCAATTACGATATTGCGTACCCGATTCTGCAGAAAACCGGCATGAAGGCCGTCATTGCACTGATCGGCAAAAGCATCCGCGCAAACGACAACACGGAAGCGAACCGCTTTTTCCTCAAGTGGGATGAGGCAGCCGAAATGGCCGACAGTGGTCTGGTAGAACTGGGTTCTCACACCTACAACCTGCACAACCCGCAGTACGGCGGACTGACCGCACCGGACGGCATCAACGGCATCCAGCGGCTGAAGGGCGAATCGCAGGCGGCGTATAACAAGCGCGTCGGTGAGGACCTCAAGCAGAGCATCGACCTCATCACGCAAAATACCAACCAGAAAAACGTGCTGTTTTTCGCATATCCGTTCGGCGCGCGCGATGCGTGGATGCAGCCGCTGCTGCAGAAAAACGGTATTCAGGTCAGCGTACTGACCAACACCGGAACGGCGTCTATCCGGCGCGGATTGACCGATCTGCCACGTTACCGCATCACGATGGACACCAAACTGAGCGATATTCTTCCGGCGAACCCGAACGCCTCGCACGATATTACCGTGCGGGCGCACATGCCGACCATGATCAAGAATGAGAAAATCCGGCAGGAAGTCGCCCGGCACCTTCCCGCACAGGAGAGAACCATAAAGATTCCGAAATCGTATACCTGATTTTCCAAGCACTGTCTTTGATTAACAAAGACGGTGCTTGAGACTGTCGAAAAACTTTGTTTTCCGAACAGCCTCTCGCTCGAAACCACGCTTTCGAGCGAATCTCGAAGAAAAACCGCGTCCTGCGGACACATTTTTTCTTCCCTTGTATAAATTCCGAGATACATGCTCCCGGAATTTATGAATTTGCAAAGCAAATTCGATTGAATGCGTGCTGCCGCACGAAGCATAAAAATCGAATATTGCTTTTTCGACAAGCTGAAGCACTGTCTTTGATTAACAAAGACGGTGCTTTTTTATGGTGACAATTTGGAGAAAGCACTTGCAATTTCCGAAAAATATGGTATCATAACAGACATGATATAGTTTTTAACTCTACATAGCAAAAGGAGGAGTTTGTATGCCTCGTGCATTTCTCAAGGCCCGCGAGCCGTTTTCCAGTTACTCTCATTTCATCGGTGCGGTGCTCAGCGGCGCCGGACTGTTCGTTCTGCTCGTGCGGCTGCTGTTCGATTCGTCCGTCACCGGCTCGCTTGCGGCGGCTGCCGTGGTATTCTGCCTGTCGCTGATCGCGCTGTACTCTGCAAGCAGCGTGTACCATTTCTCCGGCCGCGGCGAAGCCGTCCTGCGGCGGCTGAAAAAACTCGACCACAGCATGATCTATGTGCTGATCGCGGGCAGCTATACGCCGATTATTCTCAAATTCATGCCTGCGCCGCGCAGCTATATCTTTCTTGGCGTGATCTGGCTGATTGCGCTGACCGGCATTGCCATCAAGCTGCTGTGGATTGACGCGCCGCGTCTCATCGGCACCGCGCTGTACCTCGCGCTCGGCTGGGCGATCGCGTTTGATTTCGGAGTCGTGCTGTCCATGCCCGCGCCTGCCATTGCCCTTCTGGCTGCCGGAGGTCTGGCGTATACGGTCGGCGGCGTGATCTATATCGCCAAAAAGCCGAATCTCGGGCTGATGATCGGATTTCATGAGCTGTTTCATCTGTTCGTAATTGTCGGCAGCGTTTGTCATTATCTGATGGTGTTTCTTTATGTACTATAACAAACGAGCCGTGAATCTTCATGTGATTCACGGCTCGTTTTTGTTTTCATCCGCACCCGACAAACCATTTTTATTACTGCTATGGCGGAACACTCCATAATTCGGATACTTTATCCACGGATAATCCGGCTCTGTACCATAATTATTCCGTATATATTTTTCTAACTCCGTTCGATTCATACTGCCATCTCCATTCCCCGGTTTATATTACTCTCCGTATCGCCTGCAACCTTTTCAAAATCTCTTCCCATACAGTATTCAAAAAAGTGCTTCTTACCGATTGACAAAAATATGGATTTGCAATATACTCTTAATTAAGAAGCATTACTAATAAAGGAGGTGCATTTTATGCAGACCAGAAACACCATTCAGCGTCAGATTGTATTGCAGGCAGTGAATCAGATGCACAACCACCCTACCGCAGATGCGATTTATGCCGTTATCGCGGCGCAGCATCCGACCATCAGCAAGGCCACGGTTTACCGCAATCTGAACCAGCTGGCAGCTCAGGGCGAGATTTTGCGCGTGCCGGTGCCGACCGGTGCCGATCACTTTGATTTCAACATCAAGCCGCATTATCATGTGCGATGCACCAAGTGCGGCGGCGTTTTTGATGTATTTATGCCGCCTGTCACCGATCTCATCGACCGCGTGGAGGATTCCTCCGGCGTGGAGCTGCATCGGTACGAAATTCTGTTCGAGGGTATTTGTAGCGCTTGCAGGAAAGACTAAAAGAGCAGTCAGAACGGTCTGACCGTCAACCGGAAGAATAGCGGAGAAAGGATAACTGTTATGGCAGAACTCAAGGGCACCCGCACCGAAGCAAACCTGCAGACCGCATTTGCAGGCGAATCCATGGCACGCAGCAAGTACACGTTCTTTGCCTCCAAGGCGAAAAAGGACGGCTATGTGCAGATTGCGAAAATCTTCGAGGAAACCGCCGCAAACGAGAAGGAGCACGCGAAAATCTGGTTCAAACTGCTCAACGGCGGCATTGACGATACCGCAGCCAACCTCAAGGCTGCCGCAGAGGGCGAAAACTACGAGTGGACCGACATGTACGCTACCTTCGCCAAAGAGGCGCGTGAGGAGGGCTTCGACCACATCGCAGACCTGTTTGAGATGGTCGGCGCAATCGAAAAGGAGCACGAGGAACGCTACCGCAGGCTGCTCAAGAATGTCGAGGATAAGCTGGTCTTTTCCCGCGACGGCGACTGCGTATGGCAGTGCTCCAACTGCGGACATATCGTGGTTGGCAGGCAGGCGCCGGAGGTCTGCCCGGTTTGTGCACATCCTAAAGCCTACTTTGAACTCAAGGCTGACAATTACTAATTGAAAATGGAGAATGAACCTTTTGATTTACCATTCTCCATTTTTATTTACGAATGTGCAAACGAGTTGGGAAACGGTGGGATGAGGTCATCCCGCCCTACGATAACATGAACAATCAACGCAAAATATTACACCATAATCAATATGAAACGAGGGAGAAACAACCGTTTCCCCCTCATTTTTGTTTAGTTTGCGGAGCGTACTGCGTCCTTCATGCTCTTGACGTACTCCTTGACGTGCGGCACGCAGTCCCTGCCCATGAGCGCGGCGGCGGTCGCGGTTGCAACACCGTGCTGACCGGCGCCGGTCTCTGCGATCAGACGGATCTTGCCCATCTTTTTCGCCAGCAGCGCCTGACCGAGCACGTTGTTGATCTTGTGTGCGCCCGTGTGGTTCAAATCCTCACGCTTGAGGTAGATTTTCGCACCGCCGAGGTCGCGGGTCATATGCTCCGCAAAGTACAGGCGTGACGGACGGCCTGCGTAGTTGTTCAGCAACTCGGTCAGCTCCGCGTTGAATTCCGGATCGTTCTTATAGTGGTTGTAGGCTTCCTCCAACTCGATAACCGCGTTCATCAGCGTTTCCGGCATGTACTGACCGCCGTGTACGCCAAAACGTCCCTTGCTCATTGGTTTGCTCCTTTCACAAGCGCCGATACGCGGCGCATCTTGTCAATATCCTTTACATCGTCCGTTTCAATGCCGCTGGACAGGTCGAGCGCATACGCGCCGGTCTGTGCGGCTCTTTGGACGTTGGTTTCATTCAGTCCTCCCGCGAGAAAATACGGGTGGTTTACCTCTCCTATCAGCGACCAGTCGAACGTTTTGCCGCTGCCTCCATAGGCGTGCTTTACATAAGTATCCAGCAGCAGATAATCCACCGGCAGGGTGTCCGCCTGCTCAATGTCGCGGTGGGTCTCCACGCGCACGGCGTAGACGATGGGCGCGCTTGTCAGCTTTCGCAGCTTGTTTATATAATGCAGGCTCTCGCCGCCGTGCAGCTGGATAATGTCGATAACCTCATCGCGCACGAGCGCGGCAATATGCTCCGGTTCGTCGTTCACAAACACGCCGACCGCCTTGATGTGCGGGTCGAGGTGCTCCTTGAGCCGAGCCGCGTCTAAATCCGATACATGCCGGCGGCTCTCCGCGAACACAAAACCGATAAAGTCCGGTTTGGTTTCGTTCGCGGCCTCTATATCCTCTTTGCGGGTCAGTCCGCAGAATTTCAGCTTCATTTTACCGCCTCCCGGAGTGCGTCAAGCGCCTGTTTCTTGTCTGCGGCACGCATGAGGTACTCACCTACCAGAACCGCGTCTGCGCCCGACTTGGACGAAACCGACCGGTTGCCGTGCTTTGCAACCGGCACACCGCCTGCCGCCGCCACAAACGCGGCGGTCGTGGAGATGTTGAACGAGCCGACCTCGTCACCGCCGGTGCCGACAATATCCATGACCGCGCCCTTCGGCTCGATGTGCGCGCCCTTTTCGCGCATGACCTCGGCGCAGGCGGTAATCTCGGTGATGGTTTCGCCCTTCATGCGGAGCGCCGTCAGCAGGGTTGCCATTTCGATGTCGGTCGCGGTGCCGTCCATCATTTCCTCCATTGTTGCACGAGCGATGGTATAGTCCAAATCTCGGCCGTTGATGGCCTCGTGAATTGCAAGCTGAATCATTTATATCGACCTTTCTATTACATCTACTATATCATTACTAATTGATATCTTCTCCGTAGGGCAGCCCGCCCTACGGTTCTGGTCAAACTTTACATAGACAGAAAGTTTTTCATATAGCCGGGCCCCGGAGAAAGAATGATGTGCGAGGGATTCAGTCCCTCGATTTCGCTGACGGTGAGCGCGTCATTGCGGACAACGCGCATATCCGGCTGGATGGCCGCCGCCTGCTGAAACAGGTTATAGGAAAAAGAATCGTAATTGTCGATCAGGAGAATCATTATCCGTCTACCTCCGATGCACGCTCGATGGCGTTCATAACTGCCTTTGCCTTGTTTGCGCTTTCCATATATTCATTATGCGGCACGGAATCCGCGACGATGCCGCCGCCGTATACGCCGCGCGGCTCACTCTCCTGCTCCTCGATAATTTCGCAGGCGCGGATCTTGGGTGCGCCGGACAGGGTGCCCGCCGGAAGCACCGCTTCGATGGCGTCGCACGCGTCGTACTTTTCGTCAATGTCGCCCTCGACCTGAGAGCAGATATGCATGATTTTAGAATACCGGTGAATCATCATGTAATCGGTGACTTCGACCGTGCCGATCCTGGACACGCGGCCAAGGTCATTGCGGCCCAGATCGACCAGCATGTTATGCTCGGAAAGCTCCTTCTCATCGGCAAGCAGCTCGTTCTCGAGCGCCTTGTCCTCCTCCGGCGTTTTGCCGCGCGAACGGGAGCCCGCAACCGGGAAGGTGGTCAGGCGGCCGTTATCCAGTCGGACGAGCGTTTCCGGAGAGGAACACATGATCTCGTCCCCATCAGTGGAGAGGAACACCATGTACGGTGAGGGATTGGTGGTGCGGAGCACGCGGTACGCCGAAAGCAGGCTGTCCTGATACGGACTGGAGAACTGACGCGACTGCACCGCCTGAAAGATATCGCCGTCAAAGATGTATTCGCGGATTTTCTCCACGATGTCGGCGTACTGCGCCTCGGTGACATTGCAGGTGAAGCTCGGCCTGCTCGTCACCTTGAGCGGCGGCAGCGGACTTTGGTCGTTGATCAGCGCTGCCATGCCCTCGAGCGCGGCACAGGCTTTGCCGTAGTTCTCCATCACGCTGTCGGTCTTCATGTTGACGATGAGCACAATCTTCTGCTTGAGGTGGTCATAGGCGATGACCTTGTCGAACAGCATCAGGTCGAAATCGTCCCATGCGCCGCGCTTGATTTTGAGCGTCGGCTCCGCGTAGCCAAGCATCGCATACGCGAAGTAGCCGACGAAACCGCCCGTGAACGGCGGCTGACCCTCAAGCCGCGGTGCGCGGTACTCGCTGAGCACCTCGCGGAGCACGGTGAGCGGCTTGTCGGTCTTGACCGTCTTGTTGACCGCACCCTCGAGCGTTACCGTGCCGTTTTTGCAGGTTGCACGCAGGATGGGGTCATAGCCGAGGAAGGAATAGCGCGCCCATTTTTCGCCACCCTCCACGCTCTCCAGCAGGAAAAAGCGGTCGGAGCGCGTCTGCAGCCGGCGCAGCAGCGAAATCGGCGTTGTCATATCGGCGTAGATCTCGCGGCAGACCGGAATGGTCGTATACTCCTCCGCGAGTTCTATAATCTCATCACAGCTTGGCGTAATCATTGTGTTTTCCTCCATTTACAGCAAAACATCGGCGGTAATCATAAACCGTGTTTTATTTCTTGGGTTCGTGCGGCAGCACGCATTTAATAGAATTTGCGGAGCAAATTCATAAAAAGGCAGGGCGTGTACCTGCTTTTTTATACAAGGGAAGAAAAAATGTGTCCGAAGGACGCGATTTTTCTTCGGGATTCGATCGAAAGCGTGGTTTCGATCGAGTGTCTGTTCGTTCCGAACAGACACAATAAAAAAAGGCTCTTGTCTCACGATACAAACGTATCATGGGACAAAAGCCTGTTACTTCTGCGGTACCACCCAAATTGGCGTACAAAAACGTCCACTCTGTCGTGTGCAAACACACACGCTCACATGATAACGGCGGGAATCCCGTCAGCCATACTCTCCCTGCGGATTTGAGGCTGCCCTCACAAGTCCATTCAGTAACGTCCTCTGCTGCTCTCCTCACACCACCGGAAAGCTCTCTGAAAGCGCGGTCTCGCTCTTACTCACTCTTGTTCTGCGGTTTTGCTTTTTTTGAAATCAGTATATTCCCACGATGAGAATTTGTCAAGTGGATTTTTTGCGTTTTTTCTCAAAGTCCTACTTTTTCTCTATGTTATTTCGCAATGGGATACGACGGGCACACCGCGCCGAGCGGACAGCCCTCACACTTCGGGCTGCGGGCGGTGCAGTGCTCGCGGCCGAACAGCACCAGCCGATGGCAGAAATCGGACGACTCCGCCGGGTCGAGCAGCTTTCTCAGGGCGTTCTCCACCTTGACCGGGTCCTTCTCGTTCTTGACGAAGCCCAGCCGGTTGGACAAACGGATGCAGTGCGTATCGCACACAATGGCCGGTTTGCCGAAAATATCCCCGAGGATGAGGTTGGCGGTCTTGCGGCCGACGCCCGGGAGCTTGAGCAGCTCCTCCATGGTATCCGGCACCCTGCCGCCGTAATTGGCAATCAGCATCATGGCGCACGCCTTAAGGTCGCGCGCTTTGGTGCGGAACAGGCCGCAGGTCTTGATGGCCTCGGCAATCTCCTCCTCGGACGCATCCGCGAAGCTCTGCAGGGTCGGAAACTGCTTGAATAATTTTTCTGTCACAATATTGACGCGCGCGTCCGTGCACTGCGCGGAAAGCCGGGTGGCGAACAGCAGTTCGTAATCGTGTGTATAATGCAGGGCGCAGACCGCCTCCGGATAGACGGTTTTCAACAGCTCGGTAACGGCGGCGGCACGTTCTTTCTTGGTCATTGTGTTATCCTCTCTCCCCAAATAATCCTACTGGTATTGTAACATATCGTCGAAAAAAGGGCAACTGTTTGCACAAAAATGCACAATGTAACAATTTCACTATAAACTGCTGAAGCGTTAACGCAAAAATCAGATGTTTGTCAATAGATTCCATGCGAAAAATGTGGTTTAATTATAATAGTAAATTCTTATCCAGCAGGAGGCTGTATCATGGTTCGTCAAGCAATGGACTTCGTGACGGCGTTCGACCCCGAACTCGGACGTATGATCGAAGCGGAATACAAACGACAGGCGCGCAACATTGAGTTGATCGCCTCGGAAAACATCGTCAGCGAGGCTGTTATGGCGGCAATGGGCAGCGTGCTGACCAACAAGTACGCCGAAGGCTATCCCGGCAAGCGCTACTACGGCGGCTGCGAATGCGTCGATGAGGTAGAAAACCTCGCCATCCACCGCGTGTGCCAGCTGTTCGGCGCGAAATACGCAAACGTGCAGCCGCACTCGGGCGCGCAGGCGAACATGGCGGTCTATCAGGCGCTGTGCAAGCCGGGTGATACCGTGCTCGGCATGAGCCTGGACAACGGCGGTCACCTGACCCACGGCTCGCCGGTCAATCAGTCCGGCCTGCTGTACAACATCGTGCCCTACGGCGTGGATGAGAACGGTCTCATTGACTATGATGCGCTCCGTGCCCTTGCAAAAAAGGAGCAGCCGAAGATGATCATCGCCGGTGCGTCCGCGTACCCGCGCGCCATCGACTTTGCAAAATTCGCTGAAATCGCACACGAGGTCGGCGCGTACCTGTTCGTTGACATGGCGCACATTGCCGGTCTGGTGGCTGCCGGTCTGCACCAGAGTCCGGTTCCCTACGCGGATGTCGTCACCACCACCACGCACAAGACGCTGCGCGGTCCGCGCGGCGGCGTCATCCTGACGAACGATGAGGAACTGGCAAAGAAGTTTAACAAGGCCATCTTCCCCGGCACACAGGGCGGCCCGCTCGAGCATGTCATCGCCGCAAAGGCGGTCTGCTTCGGTGAGGCACTCAAGCCGGAGTTTAAGGCATATCAGCAGAATGTTGTCACCAATGCCCGCGTGCTCGCGGACGCACTCCAGAAGCAGGGCTTCGATCTGGTCAGCGGCGGCACGGACAACCACCTTATGCTCATCGACCTGCGAAAGACCGGCGTGACCGGCAAGGAGCTGCAGCGCCGTCTGGACGAGGTGTACATCACCGCCAACAAGAATGCCATCCCGAACGACCCGGAAAGTCCGTTCGTCACCTCGGGCATGCGCATCGGCACGCCCGCTGTCACCACCCGCGGCTTCGGTGCGCCGGAGATGCTCCGCATTGCCGAGTTCATCTGGCAGGCCGCAACCGATTTCGACAACAAGGCAAACGATATCCGCCGAAATGTACGCGATATCTGCGCAAATTTTCCAATTTACTAACATTTTTTGCCGATTCTCTACTATGGGAATCGGCTTTTTGGTTGGCTTTGTTCGGTTTGCATAATGCAAAATTACCTGTCAGAAACAGTCGAGTAGATAAAGTTTTTGTAAGGTTTGAACAAAATGCTTGCCTTTTTCCGTCAGTATGCTATACTTAGATACGAGAGGGAGAGCAAATCCCGCCAAATGGCTTGGAGGAAATAACAAAAGGGGAAATGCAGTAATGGGAATTAAACTGAAACTGACCGGTCTCCGGCGATTTGTCCGAACCGAGGCCGAGATTGCGGACTACACCGCGCAGGTCGCGGCAGCGCAGGACACGCTCGTGAACGGCACTGGCGCCGGAAACGATTTTCTTGGCTGGCTGAATCTGCCGGTGGATTATGACCGGGACGAGTTTGCGCGCATCAAGCAGGCGGCAAAGAAGATTCAGCAGACCTGCGATGTGCTGATCGTCATCGGCATCGGCGGCTCGTATTTAGGGGCACGGGCAGCCATCGAGTTCGTAAACGGTCAGTTCTACAACCAGGTCCGTCCGGAGGGCATTCCGGAGGTGTACTTTGCCGGCAACAACATTTCGTCGTCCTACTTAAACGACATTATCAAGATGATCGGTGACCGCGATTTCTGCATCAACATCATCTCGAAGTCGGGCACGACCACCGAGCCTGCCATCGCCTTCCGCGAGCTGAAAAAGCTGTGCGAAAGCAAATACGGCAAGGAGGGAGCGCGCGAGCGCATTTTCGCCACGACGGATAAGGAGCGCGGCGCGCTCAAAAAGCTGGCGGATGACGAGGGCTACGAGACCTTTATTGTGCCGGATAACATCGGCGGCCGTTTCTCGGTGCTCACGCCGGTCGGTCTGCTGCCGATGGCTGCAGCCGGTCTGGACATTGACGCGGTGATGGCGGGCGCTGCCGCCTCCCGCGAGAACTATTCTCAGGGCTCCTTGCACGACTGCGCGCGCTATGCGGCACTGCGCAATCTGCTGCTGTTCAAGGGCAAATCCATGGAGATCATGGTAAATTACGAGCCGTCGCTCGTCATGCTCGGCGAATGGCTCAAGCAGCTGTTCGATGAGTCCGAGGGCAAGGACCATAAGGGTCTGTTCGTCACCTCAGCGAATTTCTCCACCGACCTGCATTCCATCGGTCAGTTCATTCAGGACGGCTCGCGCATCATGTTCGAGACCGTGCTGTGGGTCAAGGAACCGCGCTCCGAGATTACCATCGAGCATACCGAAGAGGATATCGACGGCCTGAATTATCTGGCAGGTCAGACCGTGCAGCACGTCAACCAGAAGGCGTACGAGGGCACGCTGATCGCCCACATGGACGGCGGCACGCCGAATATCATCCTCGAGATCGACCGCACGGACGCCTGGCATTTCGGCTATCTGGTCTACTTTTTCGAGAAGGCCTGCGGCATTTCGGGTTACCTGCTCGGCGTAAATCCGTTTAATCAGCCGGGTGTTGAGGATTATAAGAAGAATATGTTTGCACTTCTGGGCAGATCGGGTTTTGAGGAGCGGAGAAAGTACCTTGAGGCGCGTGTCAAGCTGGAAGACTGATCGTCCCTTTTACCCTTTGTATTGATGGGGTATAACTCCGGTGATTTCACTAAATCACGCACATAACCGATACTGGATACCCAAAAGATGCCGAAGGCAACTTCGGCATCTTTTCATGCCTCGAAAGAAGCACAAAAATTATTGTATGATACAAAAGAATTCTCTCTTTTCAGAATTGTGTACTTATGGGAAATGAGCTTATAAATATACATTGCAAACAGCAGACATCTATTTTATAATCAAATATAAAAATCGGAACTTGAGGTGATGAAACTATGGCTGAAATACAAATTGCATGGTTAGAATTGATGACAGTTGGAGGTCTTGGTGTAATATTAGTTCTACTAGGAGTTACTTTCAATATCATTGTAAAAAGACAGAATAAATTGTGTACAAAAAAGACAGACGGTATTGTTAAACAATATGGGTTTCCTGGAAATGGAAGAGTGTACCCAATCGTTGAGTACTTTGTGAATGGAACTTGTTATAAAGCAAAGAAAAAATTTCGAGGAATTATAACAACGCAACTATCAGGAGTACCTGTACCGATGAAATCAGAAGTCTATGAAGATGAAAAAGGATGGCTACATGTAAAAACTGGAGCTATTGCAAATTTGCGTCAATTTGCGGAGCAGTTGTGGCCTATCAACAGTAAGATGACAGTTTATTATAATCCAAACAATCCTAAAAAGTGCTATGTTGATAGACCAATTTCAAAAAGTTTTACTTCCATGATGTTTATCATAATGGGGACAGTAACAATACTCTCGAGTGTACTGGTATTCTTTTTGATGCAGTTATAAATTGCAAAAGATAATTGCTAATCAGACAAATTCCAGTTTGTTGAACTGAATAGCATATTCTGACCGATAGGAGCAAGGTTAAACCCCACCTTGCTCCTTTTCCAATGCTTAAAGTTCCGTCAAATCGACTGAGGGATTGGCGGATAGGCTTATATCAACACAAAAGGTAAAAGGGAGGACTGATCTCTTTGCTGTATTCAAGGAGAGCGCGCTGTGCTCTCTCCTTTTTATTTTGCGCGTATGCCAAATTGAGAATGGAAAATGCCAAATCTCCACGCTCATTCTCCATTCTCAATTACTCCACCCTTGCGTAAATCCAGCCATTCCGGGCAAAATAAATGCGGTGATGAAAATGAAACTGCAAACTCCCGCAGTCTTTGCGCTGGGCGCGGCCGGTTACGCCGCGCTTGAGCTTCTCTGGCGCGGACGCACCCACTGGACCATGGCGCTGACCGGCGGTGCGGTTCTGGTCGGTCTGCGGCAGCTGCGGCGGCGCGTACACGAGGAAAACCCGCTCTCCCGCTGCCTGTGCGGCGCGGCATGCATCACGGCGGCGGAATATGTGGTCGGCTGCACGGTCAACCGGCATTTCCGGCTGCGCGTGTGGGATTACTCGCACGAATTCGGCAATGTTCAAGGGCAGATCTGCCCGAAATACGCCGTGCTGTGGACGCTGCTCGCCGCGCCGATCATGCTGCCGAAATAAGACGGAAATGTGTGCCTCTCCCCTTGCAATACGGTTTTCAATGTCTTATAATAGTGGTAAACTATGCAGAAAAGGAGACACACCATGCTGATTGCAGTCAACGCAGGAAACAGCCGCGTTTTGCTCGGCGGCTATGAGGAGGACGGACAGGTTTTTTCTGCCTCCATCGCAACCGAGCCCAAGCTGACGCGCGATGACTACGCCTGCAAGCTGCAGCAGGTGCTTTTGCTGTACGGCGTGAACGTGCGTCGCATCCACGGCGGTATTGTCAGCTCGGTCGTTCCGAGCATGGTCGGCGTGCTCGAGGGTGCGCTGCGCCTGCTCGGCATCTGCGACGTCATCGAGGTATCAAGCGGCGTCAAGACCGGACTCAACATCCGCTCCGAGCAGCCGCGGCAGGTCGGCTCGGACCGCGTAGCCGCTGCGGTGGCCGCCCGTGCCAAGGGAAAGCTGCCGTGCGTGGCGGTTACGCTCGGCACCGCGACCACGTTCACCGCGCTCGACCAGTCCGGTGCGCTGGTCGGCTCGGCCATCACGGCGGGCGTGCAGCTGAGTCTGCTCGCGCTCCGCGAGCAGGCGGCGCAGCTTCCGGCGGTCGCTATCGACGCCAAGGACGAGGGCATTCTCGCCCGGAACACGGTCGATGCCATGCGCGTCGGCGCGGTTTACGGTGCCGCGTCGCTCGTGGACGGCATGGTCGAACGCTTTGCGGAGGCGCTCGGAGAAACGCCCTATGTGGTGCTTACCGGAGAGCTTGCGCCGCTCGTCACTCCCTATCTGCGTATCCCGTTCGAGTACGATGAAAGCCTTGTGCTCGACGGTCTGCACCTGATTTGGAAGAAAAATCGGGGTTGAAAGAGATTTGGCAGCGAATTTCTATCGCTGACCACCACAATTTTTGTATTGCGCTGTACCTGTCAAAGCAGGACGGCAGCAGGAGGAATTACAAATGAATAACAAAACTACCAACGTACGGTATCTCGCGCAGCTGGCGCTGCTTGCGGCGATCGAGGTCGTGATGAAGCTGATGGGTCTGGGCAGCGTGCCGGTCGGCCCGCTGTACATGTCGTTCCTGACCGTGCCGATCGCTGTCGGCGCGATGACCATGGGCCCGACCGCCGGTGCGATTCTCGGCGGCGTGTTCGGCTGTGTCAGCTTTAAGGATGCGCTTGCAGGCGGCGGTATGACCGGTGCACTTTTCCAGATCAGCCCGATCAACACCTTCGTGCTGTGCGTTGTCATGCGCGTGCTGATGGGCTGGTGCGTCGGCCTGCTGTTCTGCGTGCTGCGCCGCGTGGACCACAAGAAGAGCTGGAGCTATTTCGTTGGTGCGCTGTCCGCGCCGCTGCTGAATACCATTTTCTTCATGGGTTACATTGTTCTGGTGTTCTACAAGACCGACTTCGTGCAGGAGCGCGTTGCCTCTCTCGGCGTGGCTAACCCGCTGTCCTTCGTGGTTGCACTGGTCGGCGTACAGGGTCTGATCGAGATCATCGTCGGCTGTGCGGTCGGCGGCGTGCTCGCCCGTGCGGTAGCATCGTTCCTCGGTCATCGTGCACCTGCAAAAGCAGAATAAATAATTGCTAATTGCGGCAGTTTCTCTCATTTTTCGCAGAGAAACTGCCGTTTTGCGTTCCCGGAAAACCTTTCCGCGCCCAGAGAATTTCCGTGCCGCCAAATGTCCGGCAGAATAGAAAAGGTTCACAGCGTTGTTTTCATGCTCCGCGCGGCATAGTAATAGCGGAGGTGAAAAAATGCAAAAAAATCACGCAAAACGCACGGCGCTCGCCCTGTTCCTGCTGTTTGCGGTAACAGTCTCCGCGCAGGCGGCAAAAATCGCCGAGGTCATCCCGATCGGGCACACGGTCGGCATCAAAATGCAGGCAGAGGGCGTGCTGATCGTGCAGCTGACCGAGGTGCAGGGCGCGGACGGCGCGCGCTCCCCTGCGAAGGAGGCGGGCGTGCAGGAGGGCGATGTGCTGTGCAAGGCCGGTGAGACGGCGCTGCACTCGAACGACGATCTGCAGAAGCAGGTCGCGCTCTCGGCGGGACAGCCGATCAAGCTGACGCTCGAGCGCGGAGACGCGGAGAAAAGCGTCACGGTGACGCCGTGCAGGGACAAAACCGGTGCGTACCGCATCGGCGTGCTCGCGCGCGACAGTCTGGCAGGAATCGGCACGCTGACCTACGTTGACCCGCAGACCGGCGCGTTCGGCTCGCTCGGTCACGGCATCTGCGACAGCGAGACCGGTGTGCTGCTGCCGCTGCAGGAGGGCACGATCATTCACTCGACGGTGAGCAGCGTGCAGCGCGGCAAGGCGGGTGAACCGGGTTCGCTGCAGGGCGAATTTTCGACTAAAAAATCGCTTGGAACCGTGGCGCAGAACACAGAAAGCGGCATTTTCGGCACCATGACGGACGATTCGCTGTACAGCGAGCTGCAGTGCGTGCCGGTCGCGTCGGCAGACGAAATCAAAATCGGTGACGCGGAAATCCTGTCCAACGTGGACGGCGACAGCGTGCAGCGTTATTCTGTCCAGATTGTCAAGCTCTATCCGGCGAACGACGAATACGGGCGCAGCATGATGCTCCGCGTGACCGATTCGCAGCTTGCGGAGAAAACCGGCGGCATCGTGCAGGGCATGAGCGGCAGTCCGATCCTGCAGAACGGCAAGCTGATCGGCGCGGTAACGCATGTGCTGGTCGATAATCCGATGGAGGGGTATGGAATTTCGATGGAGAAAATGCTCAAAGCGAGTTAGATTTCATGAGCAATCAGGAATCAGCAGTTCGTAATTTGTGATGGGTTTACCTTGCGTTTGGGCGCACATTGTGCGCCCTTTCTTTTGGGTTAATCGCCACTGTTTTGTTGTCGAAAACCGCAGTTTTGCTTGTATTTTGTCTATTGCCGGGGAATTTTGAAAATATGCAGAAATTGCAAAAGCGGTCGGTCTGACCGGTCGTTTCGGGTAAATCGACAGATTTTGTCGAATTCTGTCTGCAATTTTCTGTCCATATTTTTACAAAAGGTCTTGCAAGTTATGGTAGTATATGGTAATCTATTGCCAAGAAAAAGAGATAAACTTTATCGGAAAGCTGGTTATGACATATGGATGAGAAAATTAGAGTTTTACTTGCAGACGACGACACCGAATTTTGCGCGCGTATGTCGGCGGTACTGGACAGTGCGGACGATTTTGAGCTGGTCGGCATTGCGGAAAACGGCGAAAAGGCACTTTCCGCAGTCAATGAGCTGCGGCCGGATGTACTTATCATTGAACTGATGCTGCCGGTGATGGACGGCATGAGCGTGCTCAGCCGCCTGCACGAGCAGGACGGACCGCATCCGGCGGTAATGGTATTCTCGGCGTTTGCAAGCCCGCAAATCGGCGCGGAATGCGCGGCGCTCGGCGTGGATCTGTTCCTGCGCAAACCGATGGAGCCGCAGGCGGTCTGCGAGCGGCTTCGCCTGTGGCGGGCCGGTCAGCTGCGCGCGGTCAAGGCCGAGGAAAGCATGGCGCTTGAGCTCCGCGTGACCGAGGTGATTCATCAGGTGGGTGTGCCGGCGCACATCAAGGGCTACCAGTATCTGCGCGAGGCCATCATGATGGCAGTCGAGGATATCGAGTCGGTCAGCGCCATCACCAAGGTTCTGTATCCGTCGATTGCCAAAAAGTTCAAGACGACCTCCTCCCGCGTGGAGCGCGCCATCCGGCACGCGATCGAGGTCGCATGGGATCGCGGCGACATCGAAACCCTGCAGAATTACTTCGGCTACACAGTTTCGGGCATCAAGGGCAAACCGACTAATAGCGAATTTATCTCGATGATTGCCGACCGGCTGCGCCTGCAGATGCGGTTTGGGGCGTAAAGCAAATTTACAACGCACGAAGCAGTAATATCATTCAGATTGCGATTTATCGGTATCGTATGCGTACTATTTACACTGTTATGTGAATCGCAGTTAATCACTCACAAGCCTGCCAACATAGCGAAAGTGTGCGTGAAGCGCGGGTTCAAGCCTATAAACTTTTTCTGATATTGTGAATAAATGAAACAATTTATTTGCAGCCTTTCCAACGAAAAACCGCAGCGCCCTCTCGGGCGCTGCGGTTTTCAGGTGATATGCATTTTCCTTATGTCAAATCAATGAGCCAATCTCGGGCGGTTCCGGCTTTTTCGGCTCGTTACAGTTCTCCACGCCGAGAACCTCTGCGCGGATGTCCTCCTCGATCTCCTTCTTGCTGCGGCGGCGGTCCAGACGCGAAATATACAGATACTTCCGGATCACGAACAGGATGCCGATCGACAGCACGGCGATCAGATTCTCGATCGGCGAGGTATGCTCGACGATCATCTGGCGCGCGATGGCGAGGAGCATAACGTCAACCACCGAGTCGATGGTGTAGCTGGTGATCATCTTGATCAGCTCGATGCCGATGATGATCAGGCAGGCCGAGCTCATGCGTGCCTGCAGATACGCCGGATCACCGAACAGCTTGTTCATATCGGTCATGGCGACCATGCCGATGCCGGACACAATACACGCGATCAGGATCACCATGCCAAGGGTGATCTCAACCGCTGTCGCGGCGTTGGAGAGTTTGTCTCGAAAATCAGAATTCATGGCAATCTCCCTTTCTCTACTCCTCATTCTTTACATTCCCTTTTCTTCAGTTTTGTAATTTTTTATCAGTCTGTGTCTCATTCCTTGATATAAATTTAACATAGTTTTTGCGCCTTGTCAATTATTTTAACAAGTTTTGTATGGTTCACTGGTTTTTCACAAGTTTTTTATGCACTTTATCCTCATTTTAGTTATTTTGCATAATAACTTTTTATTTTTGTTGTGAGAAATTATTCGCGTTTATTTTTTGACAAACTTATCATTGTTAAGCTATAATAATATTAGAGTAAACTAATAAAAAGGCAATGCCATGCAATCAAAGGCACTGCAAAGAAAATTCTTTGAAACGGGGTGGGCAAATGGCTAATCCGCTGTTGCAGCACTACATCAAGCTGACAGAATTTCTCGGACAGGCACTTGGACCGGATTATGAGGTTGCTCTGCATGATATGACCGACAAAAACCGCTCTATAGTAGCCATCGCCAACAATCACATCAGTGGCCGGGAGATCGGCGCACCGCTTACCAATGTGGCGCTCAAAATCCTGATGGACAAAAGCTACGAAACGCAGGACTACCGCCTGCACTACTGCGGTCTCTCTGCCGAGGGCAAGACGCTGCGCTCGAGCACAATGTTCATCAAGCACAACGGCAAGCTGGTCGGCATGCTGTGCATCAACTTTGACGACAGCCGGTATCTGGCCGCCAGCGAAAACGTGCTGCGGCTGTGTCATCCGGATATTTTTATCGACGACCATATCGCACCGCAGCAGGCCGAACCCGGTGATCCATTCCCGCGAGCGGTTCCGGCAACGACCGAGAGCTTCCACAACTCGATCGACGCGGTGGCAGGCGATGCGGTCGGCCGCGAACTCATCCGCCTCGGCGTGACCGCCGACCGGCTCACGCCCGATGAACGGATGCAGATCATCGCCTCGCTCGAAAGCGGCGGCATTTTCCTGCTCAAGGGCGCGGTCAAGGATGTGGCCGACGCGCTGCACTGCTCGCAGGCCAGTGTGTACCGCTATCTTTCCCAGATTAAAAAGGACGACAGCAATTCCGCTTCGGAATAACAAGATCAAAACTCAAACGGCAAAACCGGAGCGAAATTCTTCCGATTTTGCCGTTTTACTTTACTTCGCTTTAGTCTGATAGCAGGAGGATGCTCTCATGTTTCAAAATTACATGCGCCGGTTGTTCTGGCTGATCCTGGGGGTTGCGGTCAGCTCGATCGGCATTGCGATGATGCTGCAGGCAAATGTCGGACTTGAGCCGTGGAGTGTGCTGCAGCAGGGCATGTCGCTGCGAACCGGCATGACCTACGGCACGGCGTCCGCTATCGCAGGCGCGGCAGCCATCCTCACGGCTGTGCTCTTCGGTGAGAGCTTCGGCTTAGGCACGATCATTAACATTGCGGGCTGCGCGGTCATAATCGACGCGATCCAGGCGGCGCACCTCATCCCGCAGACGCACGGATTGGTGAGCGGCATTGCCATGCTCATCGGCGGTCTGGAGCTGCTTGCGCTCGGCACCTGGCTGTACATGAAAAGCGCGCTCGGCAGCGGCCCCCGTGACGCGCTGATGGTCGCGCTCGCGCGTAAGTTCGGGCGGTCTGCCGGTGCGTGCCGCGCGGTCGTGGATGTGCTCGTAACGGTCATCGGCTTCTTTCTCGGCGGTCCGGTCGGTGTCGGCACCATTATTTCCGCCGTCGGACTGGGTCCGTTGATCAACCTCAATTTTGCAGCCGTGCGGTTCCGTCCGGCAAAAGTGCATCAGGAAAATGTGGCGGAAACCATTGCGAGAATTTCCGGAAAGCGGTAATTCTCCATTTTTCATCATCAATTTCAATTTATTTGTGGTCGCATCTCCGGCACTGAATCATCTCACTCATTGGGTCTGCCCTTTTCTTTTGCATATGCACAAAATTCTCCCGTAAAACACAAAAACCGCCCCGTAGACCGGAGCGGCATTTCCTCAAATACTTCAGCTATTGGGAACGGCGGCTCGGTGCAGCGAGCCGCCGTTTGCAGCTATATTACAGCGCGGCGCCCCGGTTTTGTCAAGTGACAGAACCGGGGCTGTTGTTTTTCATGTTTTTTACAAAATCACACATTCTGCGCCCGATAATACGGAACCGGGTCTGTCGTGCCGAACAAGCCGATGCCATCCATATCCTCGATGAGCAGCGTATCATCGGTTTTGCTGACATACAAATTCAGCCAAATATCATCGCCGCTATCGGCTATGGACTGACACCAGTCCGGCAGGCTCCCTACCGCCTCGGTATCGTACAGCGTGAACGCAACCGTGTACATATCGTACTGATCGGACGGATACGCCTCCGGATAGTAATACTCATTGGGGTCGTCGTACAGACACCACGCGTCGGCCGTGCTCTTGAACGTGCCGCCGTCCGCCGAGGTATACAGAATCGCCCATTCACCATTCGACTGGTCGTAGTGCAGACGGAAGGTGTCGCTGTTATCGATCACCATGCCGCTGTCCGTGCCGAGAATGCTGCTGAGATCCTGCGCCGCATAGCTGTAATCCGAATCGTACTCCGGTGCAGGGGCATTTCCGAAGCTGCTCTCAATCTCCGGCACCAGATCATCCATCACAAACGCGAAGATAGCCGGTACGATCTGCAGCAGCGCGATAACAATTATCGCAATCACCGCACCCTTTGCGCTGTTTTTCTTCGGCTTATCCTTGATGGGACGCGCCTTGCTCTTCGCCGTTTTCGCCGAGCTGCTGTTCTCTATCGTCGGATGATATTCGGTGTAGGTCTCGCGCGGCTTGCCGTGCCATTTCGGCGCGGGTCTCGTCATGCGGCCCTTGCTGCCCGCGCGTGCGCCGCACATCGGACATACGCGTTCCTCATCGTCAAAATGGATACCACAGTGCTGACATTTCACAGGACACACCTCCCTTTTACTACCTCCATCATACCAGAGATATACCGTTCAGGCAAGAGAAAAAGGATACACAAGTGTGTATCCTTTTTCTGTTATTCGAGATTGAGCTTGTGCGTGAGAATCCAGCGTGTCACAAGGAAATACACCGCATCGCTGATGAGTTCGAATACGCAGCAGAACCGCAGCATGAGATGCGCCGCATCCATCGGCGTGATGGTCTGCATGGTGCTGTCAAGCCAGCGTACCATCGCATCGGCAAGCGCCTCCGGCATGACATTGCCCCCGCCCATCATCACCAGAAGCAGGAGAACCTGCAGGGCGGTAGAAAGAACAACGTACCACACGATCGACATGAGCAGGCGGTGACGGCTTGCCAGATGACCGAGCGCAATGCACATATAGAGGAACAGCGCCATGCCCGCAATGCCGAGCACCGCCAACACGAGCAGCTCCAGCCCGAACAGCAGGCCGCCGCTCCGCGCCACACCCTTTATCATATCGACAAACAGGGTGCCGAAGGACATATCGGCAAAAATGCCGATGCTGAGGAACGCCGCGATGCCGCTCAGCGCGATCATAACCACCGCGATAATGGTTTTACTGAGCAAATGCTGCGTCACCGTGACCGGCAGGGTGAACATGAGGTAGCCCTCACTGCCGAGCAGGTTTTTGTAAAAACGCTGGATGAGGATGACCGCCGTTACCACAAATGCCGCCATCATCACGCCCATATACAGCATGGAGCTGATGGCCGGCAGCATAAAGCCGAACGTGCTGTTCTGCGGGATACTGTACAGCAGGTGTGTGACGAACGACATTAAGATCAGCACGCCGTACAGCGGCAGACAGGTCCGCGCGCAGGCTTTCCACTCATATTTCAGCAGCTTTAACATGCAAACACCTCCCGGAACAGTGCGTCAACCGATTTTCCGTGTTCCTCGCGGATATGGTCAACCGTATCGTGCAGCACCATCGCGCCTTCCTTGAGGAAAATGACCTCATCGAGCACACGCTCCACATCCGCGATGAGGTGCGTAGACAGCAGAACGGACGCGTCCTCGCTGTAATTCGAGAGAATGGTGCTCAGAATGTAGTCGCGCGCCGCCGGATCAACACCCGCGATCGGCTCATCGAGCACATACAGCTGCGCCTTGCGGCTCATGGTGAGGATGAGCTGCACCTTCTCCTGATTGCCCTTGCTGAGCGTTTTCAGGCGGCTGAGCGGGTCGATCTGCAGCGAATCCAGCATGTCGGTTGCCTTTACGCGGTCAAAATCCGTGTAAAAATCCGCAAAGAACGAAATCAGGTCGTTGACCTTCATCGCATCGTTGAGATAGTTTTTGTCGGGCAGATAGCTGATGATGCTGTGCGTGTAGGTGCCCGGCGCCTGACCGTCAATGAGCACCGAGCCGCTTGTCGGCTGCAGCAGACCGTTCAGCAGCTTGATAGTCGTTGTTTTGCCTGAGCCGTTCGGGCCGAGCAGACCGATAAACTGTCCGCGGCCGAGCGTCAGATTCAGATTATTGAGCGCGGTCTTTTTACCGTAGTTTTTTGTCAGTCCCTGACAGATAACCAGTTCGTTGTTATCCATTGTTCTTCTCCTCCCCACTGCGTTTCTCCAGAAGCGCCACAATGTCCTGCTCGGTGAAGCCAAGCTGGCTCATGCCGGACAGAAATTCCGTGATGCGTTCTCCCGCGATTTGCTCTCTTACCTTACCAATCATTTCTCTGTCCTCCGTTACATAGCGTCCGCTCGTGCGGTTGGTGAACATCAGGCCCTCGCGCTCCATTTCCGCAAGCGCGCGCTGCATGGTGTTCGGGTTGACACCCGCCTGAGCCGCCAGCTCGCGCACCGGCGGTACCTTTTCACCCGCCGCAAGCTGTCCGCTGACGATCTGCTCGGTCAGCTTTTCCACAAGCTGTTGATAGATCGGACGATCCCCCCGCAATTCCCATTGCATAAGCTCTCTCCTTTCGTTTTATTGTATTATGATAATAATACAAACATACAGATTTGTCAATAGCCTTTGCTGAAATTTTCCTGCACCGGCTGACCGGGGCACACGAACTGCCGCAGGCGGGTTCGCCCTAACGGGCGGCTCCTTTTTCTGCACCGGCTGACCGGGGCACACGAACTGCCGCAGGCGGGTTCGCCCCTAACGGGCGGCTCTTTTTTCTGCACCGGCTGACCGGGGCACACGAACTGCCGCAGGCGGGTTCGCCCCTAACGGGCGGCTCCTTTTCCTGCACCGGCTGACCGGGGCACACGAACTGCCGCAGGCGGGTTCGCCCCTAACGGGCGGCAGTTTTTTTCAGCACCGGCTGACCGAGGCACACGAACTGCCGCAGGCGGGTTCGCCCCTAACGGGCGGGGTGTTTTTCGCTGAACCTCAGCGGGGAGTTGCGCTCTGCGGAGCGCGGGAACGGTGCCGCGCCCCGCGGCGGGGGCAAAAAGGAAGGGACACCTGCGGTTTCCCTTCCTCTTTGGACTCCTACCTTTCCCTTGCTTCCTAATCTGGCGCAGATTTCCTATATGTGACCGCTTCGACATGGGAAACGGCAGAGGATTTTTTCTTCCGTGTCTTTCGCAACCTATTCGCAATGTCAGATACCGTTCTGCTACACATACGGTTTCATCTCCGCAGGCGCGACATACCCGTGTCGCGCAACTCGTTCGCGTGTTGTTACGAACAGCACCTGCGAATTATAATTGATGTTAGACTTTACCTCATCGCACCCTACGGCATAAATCGTGCAAATGATATAAGAAATAACACCCAATAAACCAAAAATGGAGAACGGAAAACCCTAACGGTAATTCTCCATTCTCCATTTTTCATTCTCAATTCTTCTCGATATCTCGGAACACGTTCGGCAAATAGAGTTCGTGCTTCGGAATCTTCTCCCACGAAAACGCTTTGACGAGCTCCTTCGCGGAGACCGGCTCTGCGGTGTCGGTCAGTCCTGCGGCGCAGGCGAGTGCACCGATGACCTGCTCGGATGTGAATTTCTCCCGCAGGAGACCGAGGTCGAGGTCCTCATCGCGCTTGGACAGACGGCGTCCGTCATGGTCGCACAGCAGCGGGATATGGATAAATTTCGGCGGCGTGAAGCCGAACAGCTCATACAGCCAGATTTGGCGCGGCGTGCTGCCGATGAGATCGTGCCCGCGCACGACCTCGGTCACGCCAGACAGGCCGTCATCCACCACGACCGCCAGTTGATACGCGAACACGCCGTCCGACCGCCGGATGATGAAGTCGCCGCACTCCTCGGTGAGCGTTTCGGTATACTCGCCGTACACGCCGTCCGTGAATGTGATGGTGCGCTCGGGCACGCGCACGCGCGTTGCAGGCGCACGCTTTCTGCGCTTTTCGGCCACTTGCTCGGGTGTTAAATCGCGGCAGGTTCCGGCGTAGACCACCCTGCCGTCCGACAGGTGCGGCGCGCTTGCGGCGTGCAGGGCCGCTCTCGAGCAGAAACACGGGTACAGCAGACCTTTTTCGCGCAAAATCGCCTCATATTGCTCGTAAACAGCCGTGCGCTCGGACTGATACGGGATTTCGCCGTCCCAGTCTAACCCCAACCACCGCAGGTCGTCGATAATTAAATCCGCGAAGCTGCGCGGACACCGCATTTCGTCCAAATCCTCAATCCGCAGCAGAAATTCGCCGTTCTGCTGCCGCGCACTCAGCCATGCCAGCAGCGCGCACAGCACGTTGCCGAGGTGCATGCGGCCGCTCGGACTGGGCGCAAAACGTCCGATGGTGTGCATGTTTTTCACTCCTTATTGCTTTTCTTCTTGGGTTTCGGTGCCGGAAGTTCGTCATACATGGCACGCAGCAGCTTCTGCAGGAAGGCGGCATCGTCGGTTTTCGTCACCCGCAGCATGGGTTTTGCGCCGTCGTACGGAAATTCATAGGGCGCATCCGGAAGGCAGCTTATCGCAGCTTTGACCGGTTTGACCAGCAGGCGGTTATCATAAATTCCGCCGACTATTTTGCCGTTGTAGTAGAGTATGTACTCCCCCATCATGGCTCGATGCGTTACGCCGTCCAGTCCGGACAGGCGGTCTAATATTTCCGCGAGAAATTCTTTTGTGGTTGCCATTATCGTCCTCTTTTCCAAGGTTTCCCCGTCACATAGCCTTTTTGATACCAGTATTCGTCGTCAACGGGATTCATTTTGCGCTTTTTATGGAACAGGCGGTACATATAAAACAATCCCTTGACCTTCGCGCACGGCGTGACATTTCCGGCATTTTTCTGAATGGCAGAAACCGTTTTCTCCACCTTTTGCTGAATTTTGTGCATGAAATTCTCGGGCAGGCTGCTCCAGTCATATCCCCAGACAGCCTGCGTGATAACGTGCGTGCGGCCGATGCCCCAGTAGTTCATGCTGTCGCGCAGATCCCGGACGGTGGATTTCATTCCGCCGCCCGCCGCGGTCGTGATGATGAGCGCCTGCTTGCACATCAGCGACAGGTCGGGACGGTGCACCAGCCAGCGGTACGCAAAGTGGTCGAGCAGGGTCTTGACCTGCCCCGGAATGTGGTAAACGTAGGTCGGCGCACAGAAAATGATCAGCTCGGAGTCATCAATCGCGGCGATGAGCTTCTGCATGTATTCGTGCCCGCCGCACTTGTCCTCGCGGCCGTTCATGCACGCATAGCAGCCCGCGCAGACATGCGGCATGTCCTGCGGCAGATAAAATTCGTGCAGCGTGCCGCCCGAAAGCAGGCGGTCGAGCACCATCTGTGCAATGCCGTAGGTGGACGATTTGGTTTTCCGTTTGTGCGGATAGATTATGGTTATGTTCACAGTGAACACCCTTTCTTGTGTGGAACAAATGACAGGATTGTGTGATTCTCCGCTGCGCGGGCGAGCACTTTTCGCCCCTGCGGTTGCACATGTGCAGATCATTGACGAGTGACACGCTCTCCGCTCTCACGCATCCTCCTGCCTTCAAACTCCTACCTTGTAATATTACCACATTCACCCTATGCTTTACAACTCCCCTGCTCTCTTGTATAATGTAGGCAAACGAGGTGATACACATGAAAAAACGAATGCTTGCGCTGCTGCTGGGTCTGCTCTGCACCGGACTGACGGCCTGCGGCAGCACGGATACCGCCGCAAAGGACGAAACGCCGTCCGCGCCGACCGTCGAGCAGCCCGAGCCGGAACCCACGCCGGAGGAGGTCCGCCGGACGGCGGCGGAGCAGTATGCGGACAGCTTGACGCTCGAGGAGCAGGTCGCGCAGATGTTCTTCGTGCGCTGTCCGGAGACCGACGCCGCGGCGCTGACCGCGCAGTACGACATCGGCGGCTATCTGCTGTTTGCGCGCGATTTTGACGGCCAGACCAAGGAATCCGTCGCAAACACCATCGCATCCTACCAGAATGCCGCAAAAACGCCCATGCTCATCGGCGTGGACGAGGAAGGTGGCACGGTCGTGCGCGTCAGCTCCAACCCGAATCTGCATGACACGAAATTCCAGTCACCGCAGGCGCTGTACCGCGAGGGCGGCTTTGACCGCATCACGAGCGACACCGCCGAGAAGGACGCGCTGCTGCGCGATTTGGGTATCAACGTCAATTTTGCGCCCGTGTGCGACGTTTCGACCGACCCGAGCGATTTCATTTACGCGCGCAGCTTCGGCATGGACGCCGAGCAGACCGGCGAATACGTCCGCACGGTGGTCACGCAGATGGTCAGCGACAAGACCGGCATGGTGCTCAAGCACTTCCCCGGCTACGGCAATAACGCGGACACGCACACCGGCATCGCCATTGACGAACGGCCGATGGACACCTTCCGGCAGTCGGATTTCCTGCCGTTTCAGGCGGGCATTGCGAGCGGGGCGCAGTCGGTTCTCGTCAGCCATAATGTGGTAAACTGCATGGACACCGACCGGCCGGCATCGCTTTCAGCCGAGGTGCACCGCATTCTCCGCGAGGAACTCGGCTTTGACGGCGTAATCCTGACCGATGACCTGATCATGGACGCCATCCGCGATTACACCGGCGGCGAAAACGCAGCGGTGCTTGCCGTACAGGCGGGCAATGATATGCTCACCTCGTCGGATTTCGAGACCCAGTACAACGCCGTGCTTGCTGCCGTGCAGGACGGCACGATTCCTGAGTCGCAGATTCACGCTTCCGCCGTGCGTGTCATCGACTGGAAAATGCAGCTTGGACTGATTTCCTATGACGCGTAAACAACAGAGTCCCGGCCTTGTCGCTTGACAAAGCCGGGACTCTGCGCTATAATCTTAAGTACAAACGGCGGCTCTCTGCCAAGAGCGGTCGTTCCTCGGATCGATTTTATGTCGAGAAGAAGGCCGCTTTCTTATTCAGGGGGAGCGGTTATTTCTTTATGTATCCTAAGATACCAAAGACGATCGTGGTGATCAACTGAAACAACAGCAGCGTTTCGGAAATTGACATCCAGATCACCTCCCTTTTTATCGAGGGAGGAACAACCTTTTTTCACCGTTTGCACTTTGATTATAGCATGTATGTCATATCGCGTCAATCAACCGTCTTTTCAGACGGTTTCAGCTTGTCGAAAAAGTCAGATTTCTATTTTGTGCTTCGTGCGACAGCACGCATAAAATAGAATTTGCGCAGCAAATTCATAAAACCCGGGGGCGTGTCCCTTGTTTTTTATACAAGGGAAGAAAAAATGTGTCCGGAGGACGCGGTTTTTCTTCAGCATTCGATCGAAAGCGTGGTTTCGATCGAGAGGCTGCTCGAAAAACGATAGTTTTTCGACAGCCTCCAACCGTCTTTTCAGACGGTTTTTTATTTTTGCTGCAAGAGACGGACGCATGTATCCGTCTTTTTTTCTGTCATAAAATGCAAAAAACCGCCCCAAAAGGCGGCTTATTGACAGATTTCGATTTCATATGCTATAATCGAGACGGACAAGTTCACATAGCGGTCAGACCCTCTGTTCCTTTCCCGCTGTCTGCGGCAGGAAGGAGGTGGCGCGAATGCGGAAAAAGGCATTTCAGCTTTTCGTATGTACAGTAATCCTGCTGTACATCTTCTGTATAAAAGCGCGATGACCGCTCGTCTGACTCACGAACGGTCATCATAACAAATTTCGATGACTGAGGGTCTGACTGCTGAACAGTGTCCTCTTGGGTATATTATACCCGAGCAGCCCCGGCTTTGTCAAGCGACAAGGCCGGGGTTCCCTTTTACCTTTTGTGTTGATATAAGCCTATCCGCCAATCCCTCCGTCGATTTGACGGAACTCTAAGCATAGGAAAAGGAGCAAGGTGGGTTTTAACCTTGCTCCTATCGGTCAGAATATGCTATTCAGTTCAACAAACTGGAATTTTCAAATTAGTCTTTGCAAATAACCTTTGAATCTTCACCATCAATTACAATTCCCTGACGGTTGTTAATTGGGCATAGATTCAAATCCGAAAACTCAGTCATTATTTTCTCGGTAACTTTCTTAAATGGTGCTGTAAGATAATGCGGAAGAACATAGAAATCAATCAAATCAAGTCCTGCATCATCTTCTTGTGAGTAGTCCTCCGGCTTTTCATCCATTTGCTCGATATATTGGATGCTTGGAGCGCATATAATTGCGCCTGCCGACTCGCCGATCATCAATTTTCCATTTGCCAATTCCTTTTTCAGCAGTCCATCAGTTCCCGTTTTACGGAGCTGGTCCATAAGAAAGAAAGAATTTCCGCCGGTAAAATATATCACATCTGCTTCTTCAAAAACAGACTGTATCGTTGAATAAGCCTCCGTTGAAATATCAATTTCAGTTACGATCGCTCCCAACTTTTTGAATAATTTTCGAGCCGAGCCGACATAACCGGTGTAGCCTTCACGCAGTGAAGCTGTTGGAATAAATACGACTTTCTTATTTTCAATTTCTTCCTTTATCAGACTTCCTACACTTGAAAAGTGCGAACATAAAAATAATTTCATCAATATTCTCCTTTATAAATTTCGATTTTTATATTTGATTATAAAATAGATGTCTGCTGTTTGCAATGTATATTTATAAGCTCATTTCCCATAAGTACACAATTCTGAAAAGAGAGAATTCTTTTGTATCATACAATATTTTTGTGCTTCTTTCGAGGCATGAAAAGATGCCGAAGCTGCCTTCGGCATCTTTTTGGTATCCAGTATCGGTTATGTGCGTGATTTAGTGAAATCACCGGAGTTATACCCCATCAACAAAAAGGGGAAAAGGGACGGCCGGGGTTTTGCTATGCAGACGAAGTGAATCCTCAATTCATCTCAATCGCAGATATTCTTTCCGATATCCGCGGTGGCGTAGGCATTCTGCAGGGTTTTGCCGCGGGTGCCCGCCTGATACTCATAATACGCCTGACTGCCGATCATGGCGGCGTTATCGCCGCACAGCTGCAGCGGCGGCATAAACAGCTGGACGTGCTCACGCTTTGCCATCTCCTGCAGGGCCGCCCGCAGGAAGGAATTGGCTGCCACGCCGCCCGCACACACAACGCGCCGCGCATGGGTCTGCTTGACGGCCATCTCCAGCCGCGGCACGAGCGTATGCACGACAGCCGCGCAGAACGAGGCCGCAAGACCGTTCCGGTCGATGGTTTCGCCCTTCTGCTCGGCGTTGTGCGCCAGATTGATGACCGCCGTTTTGAGTCCCGAGAAGGAGAAATCCAGCGGCGCATCCTTGATGTGCGAATCCGGCAGCTTGTACATCTTCGCATCGCCGTCCTGCGCCAGCTTATCGATTTTCGGGCCGCCCGGATAGCCGACACCGAGCACGCGGGCGACTTTATCGAACGCCTCGCCTGCTGCGTCGTCGCGTGTGCCGCCGAGGATTTCAAACTCGGTGTAGCTTTTCACCATCACGATCTCACTGTGACCGCCGGACGCAATCAGTGTCAAAAACGGCGGTTTCAGCTCCGGATACGCCAGATAAGTAGCCGCAATGTGTCCCCGGATGTGGTGCACCGGAATGAACGGCTTGTTCATCGCAAAGGCGAGCGACTTGCCGAAGTTCGCGCCGACGAGCAGCGCACCGATCAGTCCGGGCGCGCAGGTCGCGGCAACCGCGTCCACGTCGTGCTTGTCCATTTCCGCATCCTTGAGCGCCTGCTCGGTCACGCGCACGACCGCCTCCATGTGCCGCCGAGACGCGATTTCCGGCACAACGCCGCCGTACAGCGCGTGCGTGGCGATTTGCGTGTCCACCACGCTCGACAGGATTTTTCGTCCGTCCTCGATGACGGCTGCCGCCGTTTCATCGCACGAGGACTCGATTGCAAGTATTTTCATGGTTAATCTCCTAAATTTTTCTCAAAGCACAGGCAGTTTTCCGCGCCCGCCGGACTGCCGTAGTACGGAATGACGCGATAGCCGAGCTTGGTGTACAGCGCCGCCGAATCCTCGGTCGTGCGGGCGGTCTCGAGGATGGCCTTGGTGAAGCCGTGCTTTGCCGCATCCTGCTCGAGAGCCGCAATGACCGCGCTCGCAACGCCCTTTCGGCGGAACTCCGGCGCGATGTAAATGCGCTTGACCTCGAATGTCCCCTCGTCGATCTTCTTCCACGCGCCGCAGCCTGCGGGCTTGCCGTCCTCGTACGCGACGATGCGGCAGTTAAACAGATGCGGCAGGTTGTACTTGGCGTAGCGCTTCTCCACCTCACCAACGAGCATGAAATAATACTCGTCCAGCGCAGCGGTCAGGTCGTGAAAATCCCTGTTTTCCGCGTCAACAAAGCGAAGCTCCAGCATGGCAAAATCCTCCTTCAAATCAGTGAAATCGTCATTAAAACTGCATTTTCTGTGGGATTGCTGTAAAAATTCTTCCGTTTTCCGACCGGTGCAAATCCGGCTCCGGTGTAGAGCGCTATCGCCGGTGCATTGCTCTCGCGCACCTCGAGCGTCACAAACGCCAGCTTGTTTTCTCCGGCTTTCGCTGTCAGCTCGGCAATCAGCGCCCGCGCGATGCCCTGCCGCCGGAAGTCGGGCGACACGGCAACATTGGTAATATACCCCTCGTCGAGCACGGTCTGGCAGCCGACGTAACCCGCCGTTCTGCCGTCCTGCTCCGCCACGAGAAAAATGCCCTTGCCCAGCTCCTCGCGCAGCATGTTCTCGCTCCACGGCGCGTGAAAGCACGCGCGCTCAATCTCCGCCAGCGCCGCGAGATGGCGCTCCTGCATCACGACAATTTTCATCGGCTCAGGTTCTTGATGACCGCCTGCACGCCCTTGTCGATCTCGGCGGCAGAGCGGCGGTAGGTGGCGAGATCGCCGCCGAACGGGTCGGAAATGTCCTCGGGCAGCAGCGTGAAAATCTTGTCCGCGCAGTCCGGGAACAGCTCGCACAGCCGGTCGTAGTGCGAGCCGGTCATGCAGACCAGATACTTCGCGTTTTCGGCCATCTCGGCGGTCAGCTGACGCGAGCGGTGCGCCGAAATATCCGCGCCGCGTTCTCCGGCTGCGGCAACCGCGTTCGCGGAAGCCGGAAGGCCGTTTTCGGTGTATAATCCGGCAGAAGCCGCCGTTAAACCGGTCTTTTCCTCGCCGTTATGTGCGCGGAATAAGCCTTCCGCCATCGGGGAACGGCAGGTGTTGCCGGTGCATACAAAAATTATCGTTTCCATGTTATTCCTCCGAGAGAGTTTTTAAGAGAGTGGAGAGTGAGGAGTGGAGAGTGAAGATTATCGGCCGATTTCGCTCTTGCGTTCTCTTCACTCTCAACTCTCCACTCTTCACTCTTTTACCAAGCTCTTCACTCTTTTACTTGGTATCATACCAGCTGTGCCCCGCCTTGGCCTCTGCCACAAGCGGTGCATCCATCTGGAATGCGTTCTCCATCTCCTCGGTGAGCAGACGCATGGCGGTTTCCTGCTCGTCCTTCGGTGCCTCGAGGATAAGTTCGTCGTGCACCTGGAGAATCAATCGGCTCTGCAGACCGTCTCTCAGCAGGCGGTCGCGGACGCGTACCATGGCGATTTTGATGATATCCGCGGCGGTGCCCTGAATCGGGGTATTCATGGCGACACGCTCACCGAACGAGCGCATATTGAAGTTCTTGCTCTTCAGCTCGGGCAGCGCGCGGCGGCGACCAAACAGCGTGGAAACATAGCCCTGCTCCCTGCCGGTCTGCTTGATGTCCTCCATATATTTCTTCACGCCCGGATAGGTGTCAAGGTAGGTTTTGATAAACTCGCCCGCCTCTTTGCGCGTCACGCCGATATCCTGCGCGAGCGAGAAATCCGAAATGCCGTACACGATGCCGAAGTTGACCGCCTTGCACGAGGAGCGCATCTGCGGCGTGACCTCCTCAAGCGGCACATGGTAGACCTTGGCAGCCGTCGCAGCGTGAATATCCTGCCCGTGCTTGAAGGCTTCGATCATGTGCTCGTCCTGTGAGATATGCGCGAGCACGCGCAGCTCAATCTGCGAATAATCCGCGTCGATCAGGACGTGATTTTCGTCCGGTGCGACAAACATGCGGCGCAGTTCGCGGCCAAGCTCGGTGCGGACCGGAATATTCTGCAGGTTCGGGTCGGTCGAGGACAGGCGTCCGGTGGCGGTCACGGTCTGCTGAAAATGCGTGTGAATGCGTCCGTCCACCGGACTGATGACCTTGAGAAGTCCCTCAACGTAGGTGCTTTTCAGCTTGGTCAGCTTGCGGTACTCGAGGATGCGCGGCACGATCGGGTGGTCCTCCGCGATACGCTCAAGCACCTCAACGTTGGTGGAATAGCCTGTTTTTGTCTTTTTCGGGGCGTGCAGGCCGAGTTTCTCGAACAGCACCTCACCCAGCTGCTTGGGACTGTTGATGTTGAACTCGCCGTCCGCGTCATGATAAATCTGCTCGGTCAGGTCGCGGATACGCACGTCCAGCTTGTCACCGAAGGCACGCAGCTCATCCGGCTCGACCGCACAGCCCGCCGCTTCCATCTCAGCCAGCACGCGCAGGAGCGGCAGCTCGATTTCGTAGTACAGCTTTCGCATGCCAAGCTGCTCAATCCGGTCAGCCGCCTCGGCGTAAATGGCGCGCAGCGCGCCGACATGCTGCGCCACGGCCTTCTCGGTGTCCTCCTGACCGCCGAGCAGCGAAACCGCCGCCGGATCGTCCAGATCCAGCTCGGGCAGCTCGGCATTGCAGTACGCAAGCGCAAGCCGCGGCAGATCGTAGCCGGACTGGGTCGGGTCGAGCAGGTACGCCGCGATGGCGGTGTCAAACACGATGCCCTTCGGGTCCATGCCGCGCTGCAGCAGTGCCCGCACGGCGGCCTTCGCATCGTGCAGCACGAGCGACAGCGTGCCGTCGAACAGGCGGCACAGAATGTCGTTCCACGCGTCACCGAACGCCTCCGCGAACAGGATGTGCGCCGTGTCGCCGTCCAGCAGGCAAACTGCACCTAAGGTTTCCGGCACGATGGCGTACACACGGTCGCAATCAGTCAGCGAATCCATTAAGTTGAACGCTTCGAGCACATTCTGGGCTCGTTCTGTTTTCAGCTCCGGCAGACGCGGCGCGGACACGCTCTCGCCCGAAAGGTCAAACCGCTTGATGAAGTTTTTGAACTCCAGCCGGGTCAGCAGGTCGTAGAGCGCGGTCTCGTCGATGTCCTGCGCGGGCAGGTGCTCCACATCGAGGTCGAGCGGCACGTTGCGGTCGATGGTGGCAAGCCAGTAGCTGTCCTTCGCGGACTGCTCGCCGTTCTGCAGCTTGGTGCGCGCACCCTTTTTGATGCGCTCGTCGTCGATATTCGCGTACACGCCCTCGAGCGTGCCGAAGTCGTGCAGGAGCTGCATGGCGGTCTTTTCACCGATGCCGGGCACGCCGGGAATATTGTCCGACGAATCGCCCATGAGCGCCTTGAGGTCAATCAGGCGAATCGGGTCGAAGCCGTATTTCTCGCGGAAGGCGGCGGTGTCGTAGGTCTGATAGGTGGTCTGGCCCATGCGGGTGGAGACCAGCATGACGGTCGTGCCGCCGCCGACAAGCTGCAGGCTGTCGCGGTCACCGGTTACGACCACGCAGGTGTCGCCGTGCTCGTCCGCGCGGCGGCTGATGGTGCCGAGCAGGTCATCCGCCTCGTAGCCCGCCTTTTCGCAGCGGGTAACGCCCAGGGCATCGAGCACCTGCTTTGTAATCGGCAGCTGTGCGGCCAGTTCGTCCGGCATGCCCTTGCGGGTTGCCTTGTAGGTGTCGAATTTAAGGTGACGGAAGGTTTTCTCCTTCACGTCAAAGCAGACGATGGTGCGGTCGGGCTGCTCCTCGTCCTGCAGTTTGAACAGCGTAGCCAGAAAGCCGTAAACCGCGTTGGTGGGCAGTCCCTCGTGGTTGGTCAACTGCCGGATGCCGTAGAACGCGCGGTTCAATATGCTGTTGCCGTCTATCACCATGATTTTCATGTGTATTTTCCTCGCTCATTTATACATTATATATAGTATACCACAGCGGCTGCTAAACGTTAAGTTTAACGTAAATTTTTATGCCACTGGTGGTATACGCCATTCAATCATTTATAATAGCCAAATGAGGCTATTATACCACAATTTCCGCTGTACTTCCACTGTTCGAGCGGTTATCCTGCCGCGGCTTCAAGCGCCATCTGCACCGCGCCGATGACCGCCAGATGGGCGGGATAGTAGAGGTAGAAAAAGTGCTTCATTTTCCATTTACCGCGCTCATTGCCGAGCAGCAAAATCGGGAAGATCGCCAGCACGCAGAAGCGCTGCAAGCCGCCCATCACACCGGCAAGCGCCAGCAGACCGATCGCAAAACCGAGCCGCTCGCCGATGGCCGGCGGAATGCCGGCAAACACGCGCTCCCAGAGGATACGTCCCGCTGCGGCGTATAGCGGCAGCAGCACGCCGGCGAAGCCGTAGTCGATGTAGACCGTCCGGCACAGCAGGTAAAATACGGCGGCAAGCGCGGCTGTCAATGCCAGAAAGCGCAGTTTTCCGCTGCTTTCCCACGCTTCCATGCCGTACAGCAGCAAAATGGACATGCTCAACGTGATGAGCGCGTTGCCGTAGAAGCTGCCGAACGGCAGGAACGCGATAACGCACACTGCGCCGCACGCGAACACGCTGCCGAAGTAGCGGGCTTTGTTCCGCGTATAACGGCAGCCCTCTGCAATGCAGTAGGAGAACAGCGGAAACGCCAGCCGTCCGATTACGCGCAGCCACACCGCCTGCGGAAAAAATGCCGCGCCGATGTGGTCAATCGTCATGCACACCATGGCGAGAATCTTCAGTTGGTTCTTGGTCAGCTGTTTCACGCGCGTTCGCCACCTTTATGTATCAATTATAGCACGCCGAGTGGGAAAGGCAAAGGGCGTTTTGCGCCGTACCCACGGCGGTGGGCAAAAAGGGTAGACACCTACGGTTTCTACCCTCTTTGAACACCCGTTTCCCTTGGAAGCCTACCTTGGGTGCAGATAGTAGACTTCGTAAGCAGGAAAAGGAACGGCAGTCGGTCTACCTTTATTGTAGGGGCGCGCATTGCGCGTCCATTTCTCTACCTCTACGCAGTGTCGGCTACCGTACTGCTACACATGCGGGTTAATCAACGCAGGGCGCGGCATAACAGTGCCGCGCAACTCGTAAGTCTGGAGTTTGTGGACAGCACCTATGGATTAGGCGTTCGGTGCAATTTATCCTCATAGGTGCCGTGCGTTACAACGTGCCAAGGATTTGTGCGGCACTGCTATGCCGCGCTCTGCGTTGATTAACCCGCATGTGTAGCAGTACGGTAGCCGAAATGCGGAAAGGTGTTATACCACGCGGTAGTAAAAATCCTCTGCCGTTCCCCTTTTCCTGCTTACGCAGTCTACCATCTGCACCCAAGCCATTGAGGGAAAAGGGGAGATTCACAAGAGGGTGGAAAACCGCAGGTTGTCTACCCTCTTGTGCGCCCGCCGCGCGTAGCGGCACTCCCCGTCGTGGTTCACGGCAAAACTCTCCGCCCGGAAAGGGCAAACCGCCTGCGCGGTTCGGGCACACCGCAAAAGCTCTGCCTGCGAATCCCTGTCCGAGAGTACGATCTTAACGCAAAAACCGCCCCGCAAAGCGGGACGGTTTTAGAGAGGTGTTTACTTTTTCTTGTCCGGAGGCGCTGTGTGATGACAGCTGCCGCCGCAATGTGCGCAATCGCCGCCGCAGCCGCCGGACTTCTTGACGAAGACCGAACGAACCGCAAAGAACACGACAGCCACTACGATCAAAGCCAGAATTACATCACCAATACTCATGGTAAAAGCCTCCTTTCAAATACGGAAGGATCAGTTGGCGTCCACGCTCATGCGGCGCAGACCCTCGGTGGAGTCAGCCTTGGCCGGCTTGCGGAACAGCAGGAAGATGATCAGCGCGATGAACGCGATGGCAACGACCGTGCCGATACCGAAGGTCAGCTCGCCGGTGATCAGACCGCCGATCTGATAAATGATGGTGGATACAACGTAAGCGTAAGCACACATGTAGCCGATTGCAAGTGCGGTCCACTTGCCGTTGTTCATCTCACGCTTGATGGCGCCCATTGCCGCGAAGCACGGTGCGCACAGCAGGTTGAACGCCATGAAGGCATACGCGCCGACCTGCGTGAAGTCAGCAGCCAGCTCGCCCCAGATTTCGGAGCCGTCCTCGGCAACCTCGCCGACGAAGTGATACAGCTGACCGAAGGTAGCGACAACATTCTCCTTTGCGACCAGACCGGAGATGGCGGCAACGGTGGATTTCCAGGTACCGAAGCCCGGCAGCGTAAAGATCGGAGCGATTACAGAGCCGATGCGCGCCATGATGGAGTTGTCGATATCGGATACCGCGCAGAACGCGCCGCCTTCCCAGCCGTAGCCGAGGGTGAACCACATAAAGATGGTGGACAGCAGGATAACGGTGCCTGCCTTCTTAATGAAGGAGGAGCCGCGCTCCCACATGGAGCGGAATACGTTGCCTGCGGTCGGAACGTGGTAGCTCGGCAGCTCCATGACGAACGGAGCCGGGTCGCCGGTGAAGATCTTGAACTTCTTGAGCATGATGCCCGAGATGATGATGGACAGCACGCCCAGAACGTAAGCGGAGAATGCGATGGTGCCGGAGCCGCCAAAGAACGCGCCTGCGAACATTGCGATGATCGGCAGCTTAGCGCCGCACGGTACGAAGCAAGTGGTCATGATGGTCATACGGCGGTCGCGCTCCTGCTCAATGGTACGGGAAGCCATGACAGCCGGTACGCCGCAGCCGGAGCCGATCAGCATCGGGATAAAGGACTTGCCCGAAAGACCGAACTTGCGGAAGATACGGTCCATGATGAACGCAACACGCGCCATGTAGCCGCAGTCCTCGAGGATAGCGAGGAAGAAGAACAGGATGAGCATCTGCGGAACGAAGCCCAGAACCGCGCCGACACCGGCAACGATACCGTCCATTACCAGGCTGTAAACCCAGCCGTCCTCGTTAACGCCCATGGAAGCGAACAGCTTCTCCAGCAGCACCGGGATACCCGGAACCCAAACACCGAAATCAGCCGGATCCGGCTCCTCGGCGGTCATGGTCTCCTCGAAGGTCGCAAGAGTAACGTCCTCGGTGGTAACCTCACCGGAGTCCTCGTCCTCGAACTCGGCAGTGCCGACAACCGATGCAGCAGCCGGGTCTGCCTCGATGGCAGCAGCTGCGTCAGCGATGGCGGTCTCGTCAGCCTCCTCGGCCTCGAGCGCCTCGGTCAGAGCAGCGGTGTCGATGCCGGCCTCGTCAGCAGCCTCGAGCCATGCATCGCGGCGGGTGATCTGGTCGTCGTACTCGGCGGTTGCTTCCTCATAGTCGGCAGCGCCGATGGTGAACAGATGCCAGCCCTCACCGAACACACCGTCGTTCGCCCAGTCGGTGAAGATGCCGCCCGCGGTGGTTACGGAAACGTAGTAGACCAGCCACATGACCAGTGCAAAGATCGGCAGAGCGAGGATTCGGTTGGTAACAATGTGGTCGATCTTATCCGAGGTGGACAGACCGGTCTTTTTCTTCTTTACACAGTCCTTGACCAGCTTGCCAATGTACTGATAGCGCTCATCGGTGATGATGGACTCCGCGTCATCGTCAAGCTCCTCCTCAACGGCGGTGATGAGCTTCTCGATCTTGTCCTGCACGTCCTTGCCGAGCGTAAAGCGCGCCTGCACCTTGCTGTCGCGCTCGAACAGCTTGACAGCGAACCAGTGGCGCTGTGCCGGCTCGGTAACGTCTGCAATCAGCTTTTCGATCTCGTTTACCGCATTTTCAACGGTGTCGGAGAACTTGATGCGTGCCGGAGCCTTGCCTTCCTTGGCAGCCTTCTTTGCCGCCTCGACCAGCTCCTTGGTGCCCTCTCCCTTGATGGCTGCGGTCTCAACGACCGTAACGCCCAGTTCCTTGGACAGCTTCTTTACGTCGATCACGTCGCCGCGCTTCTTGACGATATCCATCATGTTCAGCGCCGCAACGACCGGAATGCCCATCTCGAGCAGCTGGGTGGTCAGGTACAGGTTGCGCTCGATGTTGGAAGCGTCCACCAGGTTCATGATGGCCTGCGGCTTCTCGTTTACGAGATAATCACGCGCAACGACCTCCTCCAGCGTGTACGGAGAGAGGGAGTAGATACCCGGCAGGTCGGTGATCAGGACTTCCTTGTCGCCCTTGAACTTGCCTTCCTTCTTTTCCACGGTAACACCCGGCCAGTTGCCGACATACTGGGTCGCACCGGTCAGATCGTTAAACATCGTGGTCTTGCCGCAGTTCGGGTTGCCGGCAAGTGCCAAACGAATTGACATGTTTTTTCCCCTTTCTTGGGATTAGTATCCGCTAACCCCTATGTAAAAAAATTTTAACGAATTTTCGTCTGCCGCAAAGCGATATCCGCGCTTCGTGCGAAGCACGCATAAAATCGGATTTGCAGCGCAAATCCATAAATTCCGGGAGCATGTATCACGGAATTTATACAAGGGACGAAAAAATGTGCCCAAAGGGCGCGGTTTTTCGTCAGTCCTCGATTGAAACCGTGGTTTCAATCGAAATCAGTCAACCTGAATCATCTCAGCGTCTGCCTTGCGAAGCGACAGCTCGTAGCCGCGCACGGTGATTTCGACCGGATCGCCCAGCGGCGCTACCTTGCGGACGTAGATCTCCGCACCGCGGGTGATGCCCATATCCATGATACGGCGGCGGGTTGCACCCTCGCCCTCAATCTTGCGGACGGTTACGGTGGCGCCGACCGGCGTGTGTCTCAGATTGCTCATTTGCGTTTGCCCCCTTTGCAATTAAACCATAATGCGCGAAGCCATCTGCTCGGAGATTGCGACGCGCGCATCCTTCACGTTTACGATCACGTTGCCTGCCAGAGAAGACACAACAGTGACCTTTGCGCCCTCGACAAAGCCGAGATTCTGCAGGAACTTTCTCGTCTGGTCTTTTCCTCGAATGGTCTTTACGGTGGTCTCTACACCAACGTCCATTAACGTAAGCGGCATAATGGTAATCCTCTCCTTTTCTGTAATCTCTGCGCGAAAAAAGTGTTTTTGTATCGGGTTAGAACACTCTAACCCCTTTATCATTTGAAGTTTACACCAGCTAACCTTTTGTTGTCAAGACAGAAAAAAAAGTTTGTCGAAGCTAACTAATTCGCACAGAGTTTGCCGCGGCTAATTGTGCAGTATGCTGTTGCTAACTGTGGGCATCCTGCAGATAGGAGGAAGCCCGCGGTCATTGTTCCGGATGACCGCGGGCTCATGTTGAGGCTGTCAAAAAACTATCGTTTTCCGAGCAGCCTCTCGCTCGAAACCACGCTTTCGAGCGAATACTGAAGAAAAACCGCGCCCTGACGGGCACATTTTTTCTTCCCTTGTATAAAAAGTCAGGTACACGCCCTGACTTTTTATGAATTTGCTCCGCAAATTCTATTTTATGCGTGCTACCGCACGAAGCGCAAAAATTAAAATAATACTTTTTGACAGACTGCATGTTATCGGGGTAACGCCGCTGCTGACCAGCCTTTTCCGCAGATAGGAGGAAGCCCGCGGCCATTGTTCCGGATGACCGCGGGCTCATGTTATGTTTTGACATACCGGGCAGTATGCCATGGGGTTTCCCCCGGGACAAGAAAGGATATTTGTATCATAACTGATACCGTCGTATCAGTTACGACCGTGAGTTAATTCGTTTGAAACCACGGTTTCAAACGAGGGACTTTGCCGAACGGTGTTCGGACAAAGTCTGGGTCGCAATCTGCGCGCCGCACGCGGCACACAGCATTGCTCTTAGGAGTATAAAAACCGTGATTCATGCTCCCGGTTTTTATGGATTTGCCTTGCAAATCCTATCGAAATTGCGCTTCGCGCAGGTAATATGAAGCGCGTTAAGAGAATTGCGGGATTGTTTAGAATGCTGCGAAGCCCTTGCCGAACTCCTTGCACTTTGCGATGCCGTCGTCGTCCGGGGTTTCGTTGAGGATGAGACCCTCATCGGTGTAGATGACAGCGTTTGCGTCGTTGGTACGCTGTACCCAGTCACGCATCCACTGGCCGTCGCCCCAGCCATAGGAGCCGAACAGTGCAACCTTCAGGCCGGAAATCTTGCTCTCCAGCTCGGTGAAGAACGGGTCGAACTCGGTCTCCTCGAGAACCTCAGCACCCATTGCCGGGCAGCCGAGAGCGATCTTTGCGTACTTAACAGCGTCAGCCGGGGTGGTGTCCGCAACGTTCAGTACGTCAACTTCCATGCCGCCCTCGCGGATGCCGTCTGCGATTGCGTTTGCCATCTGCTCGGTGTTGCCGGTCTGGCTCCAGAAAATAACTGCTGCTTTGCTCATGATAATTTTGCTCCTTCGCATGTATTGTTCTATATTTGTAGTTCTATCGAGTTATGCTATGCTGCAAACACTTCAAAAAGGGTTTCGCCCTTGTCAACGCGTCTGGTCACAGCGCGGCATACCCGCGATAGGCGGTCAAACAGTCGGGATGCCGCCTCGGCATCGCCGTACACCTTCCAGAGACCGCTCAGCTTGCAGCCCTTTCCGGCGTATCGAATAAAGCCCACAACGTCCTCGATCGGGTATCCGAGGAACAATCCGATCTCGTGCGGAAAGTCCTTGGACATGGCGATGCGGCGCTTGAGATTGCGCAGCAGAACATCGAGCGGCTGACCGATTGGGTACGCAAAGTGCCGGAGCACATGCTGCACCTGTGGGTCCGCCATGCGGCGTTCAAGCTGCGGCTTGTTGTATACCAGCAAGAGGAAACGTGCGCTGCAGGCGCAGACGATCTCGAAGTGAATTTCTCGTGCTGCGAAAGCATTGCGGTATTCGCTGAGCCGCTGCGGCAGATCGGGATATAAATTCCGGTCGCACGACACCAGACTTGCCGGTTTGATGCCCGCCAGTGTCGGCGAGCAGTAGGTTGCTAAAAGTCGATCCAAGCCATTTTGCATTGCTGATGCACCTCCCGTTTACAGTATTTCCGGTCTGTATGTTTGGTATGCGTTTTTCCCGAACAGCGCGGCTGCGGTTAGCCATTCAGCCGCGCAATGCCTTAATGGTTTTGTTCGGAATGATGCGCAAAATACAGAGGAAGCTGTTTCTTTTATAACTATTCAGCACGTTCCCGTTCCGTGAGGAAGCGTGCCGGTCAACGGGGCGTATCAGTAAGCCTCGGCTAACCATGTATATAAGTTAGCATATCCTAACCAATATGTCAAGCACTTTTTCGAGAGAAATTTTCGGCTGAATTCCGGGTGGTTAGGTTTTGCTAACTATACCGTTCGGATAGACGTTTTCTCAACGTGAGAACGGGCGTTTTTGCTGCCTTTTCGGGCGGGAAAATTTTTTCGGGATTTCCCGGATTTTCTGCACCGGCTGAGCGGGGCGCGCGAACTGCGTCAGCGTGTTCGCCCTGACGTGGCGGCTCCTTTTTTCTGCACCGGAAAGCCGGGGCACACGAACTGCGTCAGCGTGTTCGCCCTAACGGGCGGCTCCTTTTTTCTGCACCGGAAAGCCGGGGCACACGAACTGCGTCAGCGTGTTCGCCCTGACGGGGCGGCTCCTTTTTTCTGCACCGGAAAGCCGGGGTGCGCGAACTGCGTTAGCGGGTTCGCCCTTTCCGGGCGGGGAGTTTTCCGCTGAACCTCAGCGGGGAGTGCGCCTACCCGGCGGGGGCACAAGAGGGTAGACACCTACGGTTTCCACCCTCTTGTGAATCACCCCTTTCCCTTGGATAGTCTGGCGCAGATTGCCGACATGTGACCGCTTCGAAAAGGAGTACGGCAGAGGATTTTTTCTTCCGTGTTTTTCGCAACCTGTTCGCAGGGTCAGATAGTGTTCTGCTACACAGGTCGGCTACTTCCAGCAGGCGCGGCATAGCAGTGCCGCGCGATCCTTTAGCGCGTTATTATAGACAGCACCTGCGAGGATAAATAGTATCAAACGCCTAATCCGTAGATGCCGTGCGGTATAACACGTTAAAGAGTTGCGCGGCACTGTCATGCCGCGCTTGCGCAGATGAAACCGTCTGTGTAGCAGTACACTGTCTGTGAACTGCGAAAAGGCGAAGAAAGACATGCTGTGGTAACCCGACTGCCGTTCCCCTATTTCGAAGCGGTCACATGTCGGCAATCTGCGCCGGCCTAAGAAATAAAGGGAAACGGGAGTTAAGAGGGGAGAAAACGTAGGGGTCTACCCTCTTGCCCCGCCGCGGGGCGCGGCGAATCCCCGCGCTCCGCAGAGCGCAACTCCTCGCTTGATTTCAAGCGAAAAACTCTCCGCCCGTTAGGGGCGAACACGCTTGCGCAGTTCGCGTCCCCCGCTCAGTTTGTGCTGAAAAGGAGCCGCCCCGGATAGGGCGAACACGCTAACGCAGTTCGCGTCCCCCGCTCAGCCGGTGCTGAAAAAAAGAAAGGGCATACCTTTCGGTACACCCTAATGTATAAATTATTCCACTTCCACGCCGTTGATACGCGCGGATTCATCCCCGGTGAGCGGAATGACAAGGCATTTCTGCCCTTCCACAACCTCGGTATGGACGTTTACGGCTCTCTCCTGCGGCATGCGAACGTCGATGACCGTGCCGGTCTCCCACGGAACGTCGTCCTCGTCCGTGTCGGCGGCGTTTGCCGCCTGATGCGCCAGCTCCTGCTGCAGCACTGCCACCTTCTGCTCCAGGGCGGCGGTATGCGCCTTGACCGTGCCCTCCTCGACCAGACGGCTGTCCAACACGTTATGCGCCTGCGGCGGCTGGTCACCGAACACCTGCTCGTACGACTTCTCGATCTGCGCGCGCACGCTGTCCGGCACCTCGGCCTCGGTCGCCAGACCGGAAACCGCCTCGGCGGTCAGCTCGACCGGCGGCAGGCTCTCGTCCTCCTCCCGCTCGGCCACCATGGCGCTGATGGTCTTCTGCATCTGGAAGAACGCCGCGTCCGCCTGCTCCTCGTCCTCACCGAAGGCGTCGTGCACCACGTTCTTGAATGCCAGCTTGTCCTCGGCAGCCGTGCGCTGCGCGACACAGCCGAGCACGTTCTCGATGAACTCCGGATGGGACGGACGGCCGGTCTTGACGTAGTACATCACGGCATTGACGTCACTTCCGCGGTTTGCAAACGCCGGGTACACAAAGCCGAGGTCGGGCAGACCGACAACCCAGTCGCGCTCACGCGCACCGATGCGGTTTTCGTCCTCCCTGTAGCCGAGCGCAGGCTTCGCCAGCTCGACCGGACAGACCGCGCACACGCAGTACGCATACAGCTCGGTGGACTCGTCCTGGTCCTCGCCCGAGGTGGCCTTGCTCGGCACGTCGTACACATCGTGGTAAACCACGATCAGGTAGTTGCCCGGGTAGCTGTACTCCTCGATCACCTGCTCGTACAGGCGGTCAAGCAGCTCCTCGTTCGCCAGCTTGCTGTCCTTGAGCGTCAGCAGGTATTTCTGGTGCTCGATGCCGCTGTCGCTGCGGTCAAACTCCAGTTCCAGCAGGTTTGCGCCGAGCGTGCCGCTGAACGTCTTTTTGGCGATCTCGAGGTACTTGTAGTATTCATCCTCTTCCAGTTCGGAAAACTGCTCGGTGAACTTTGTCACGATCTGCTTGCCGCTGTTGACGTAGCAGCCGCACAGACGCCCGAACGTGCATTCGGTCTTTTTCAAACGGCGGCGCAGCTCCTGCACATCGCCCTTGGTGATATTCATAGGTTTCGCTCCTTAGCGTGTGGATTCGGTATATACAAGTATACGGCATTTTCCATGCAAAAGGCAAGCATTTTCACACAAAAAGCGGCCGACCGGGTAAGGTCAGCCGCAAATTGACAGGTTTTGCGCCTGTGTGATATACTTAGTTTACGGAAACGCTGTTGCACACGCAGTGAGCAATCACTGCAGGCGGTCAGATCTTCTTCTTCCCCACGGTCTGTGGGCGGAAGGAGGTGCTGCGCATGAGGAAGAAAGCCTTTGAGCTTTTTATCTGTGCGGTCATTGTACTGTACATGTTCCTTATAAATGCGCGATGACCGCTTGGCTCGTACCCCAAACGGTCATCGTCTTAAAACATGGTGATTAGTTGTAAGGTCTGACCGCTGCGCACAGCGTTTCCCTTTAATTACATTATAGCACACTTTCAGGCGCTGTCAACCTGCGGAAATTGACATTTTTCGCACGTCCTGCTATACTGAATACGTGGAAACGCTGTTGCACACGCAGTGAGCAATCACTGCAGGCGGTCAGACCCTCTTCTTCCCCACAGTCTGTGGGCGGAAGGAGGTGCTGCGCATGAGGAAGAAAGCCTTTGAGCTTTTTATCTGTGCGGTCATTGTACTGTACATGTTCCTTATAAATGCGCGATGACCGCTTGGCTCGTACCCCAAACGGTCATCGTCTTAAAACATGGTGATTAGTTGTAAGGTCTGACCGCTGCGCACAGCGTTTCCCTTTAATTACATTATAGCACACTTTCAGGCGCTGTCAACCTGCGGAAATTGACATTTTTCGCACGTCCTGCTATACTGAATACGTGGAAACGCTGTTGCACACGCAGTGAGCAATCACTGCAGGCGGTCAGACCCTCTTCTTCCCCACAGTCTGTGGGCGGAAGGAGGTGCTGTGCATGAGGAAGAAAGCCTTTGAGCTTTTTATCTGTGCGGTCATTGTACTGTACATGTTCCTTATAAATGCGCATTGACCGCTTGGCTGATACCCAAACGGTCAATGACTAACAATTATTGACTTCGTGAAGGTCTGACCGCTGTACACGGCGTTTCCCTTTAATTACATTATAGCACACTTTCAGGTGCTGTCAACCTGCGGAAATTGACATTTTTCGCACGCCCTGTTATACTTAACTCGTGGAAACGCTGTTGCACACGCAGTGAGCAATCACTGCAGGCGGTCAGATCTTCTTCTTCCCTACGGTCTGTAGGCGGAAGAAGGTGCTGCGCATGAGGAAGAAAGCCTTTGAGCTTTTTATCTGTGCGGTCATTGTACTGTACATGTTCCTTATAAATGCGCGATGACCGCTTGGGTAGCCTCCAAACGGTCATCGTCCAAAAAACGCTGATTTAATGGAAAAGGTCTAACCGCTGTGCACGGCGTTTCCCTTTTTGTATCTTTATTATACCACACTCCCGCGCAAAGTCAAGCGCGGGAGCATTTTTATGCCTGCTCTGCGCTTTCACTCTGCCGGCTCTCTCCCGGAGCGTTCCCCGGTTTCTCCGGCGGCTGCACCCTCACCTCGGGCGGGTTTCTCTTATCGCCGGACTGCCGAAACCGATCGTCGATATGCTCGCGGAGTCGTTCGGCGTGGCCGCTGCTGCGCGAGGTCACGGTGATGCTGACGCTCTCGCCTTCCTTTGCTTCCTGCCGGACGGTATGCTCCACCGCCTTGTCAATGTGTACAAACCGCGGAATTTTGCTGTCCGGCGGCTGCTCCCTGCCGGAAACGCGGGTGCCGAGCACCTGATCGAACCGGTTTACCGTATACTCCACGCTGTCCGTGCCGCCCACGACGCTGACGCTGGCATACGGCTCATACGCGGCGTACACGCCGGTGGTCGCCATGCCGCACAGGACAGCCACACACGCCGCCCAGGTCAGCGGCTTTTTCCACCGTCTGCGGCGCTTCGCCGGAATCCGAATCTCCTGTCCGACCGCTCTGTTCTTCGCGTCTACAAGGCGAACTGTGCCGTTCTCCGCGAGTGCGGCGGCCTTTCCCGCTCGAATATCCGTAATTATCGCACGCATTGCTCTGCCTCCTTGCGTATGGTCTGCAGATAGGTGCAGAGGATGGGGTAATCGCCGTCGATGAGCAGCGCCGCCGCTACAATGTAATCCCGGTGACGGGTTATCGTCCGCGCCGACACGCCGCACTGCTGCGCGAGCGCCTTGATCGGCAGGCTGTGCGCGCTCTGCATGGACGCGAACAGCACCGGCGAATGCAGCAGCGTGCCGACCGCCGCGGCGCAGCTGCGGCGCGTCTTGTCCGACTTGGGCGAGCTTGCCGCTAAATCATAAAACGCGAATCCGTACTTCTCAAACACCGTGTTTGCCGCCTCGATTTCCTCCTGTGCGCTGATGGGCTTTGCTTCGCTCATCTGCTCCGCGACCGCCTGCTGCATGGCGGCGTCCGCGCTCTCGCGGTCCACCGTGCCGTCGAACGTCTGTGGGGCAAGCGGCGTTTCCGCATCAAACCGGTGCTGACTGCGGTAATGGTCGGCAAGGCGCCTGCCAATCACAAGCGATGCATACGCGCCGAACGGTCCGCTTGCCGGGTCGTAGCCCTTGATGGCTTCGTAGAAGGCCAGCAGCGCGACCGAATATTCATCGTCGCTGCGCGTGACCGCAAAGCCTGCGTGCCTGCTCGCGCACCGGAGAACGAACGCCTCGTGCGCCTGAATGAACCGCTCCAAAAACGGCTCGTCCGTGCGTGCGCGGACTGCCTGTGTGCTCGTCTGCATGCCGCCGCCTCCCTTCCTTTGATATGAGACTATACCGCATAATTAAAGCTGCGGCGCTTTTTGGTAATTTTGCACCCTGACTTTGTTGCGCCTTTTTGCAATACACAAAGTATTGCTGCAAAGCCGCGTCGCGTCAGGTCACAAAATTCCTCACAAATCGCTCTTGTTCAATTATGTGGTATAGTCTTATTCTAGATTTGCTGTGTGTTGAAACGGTGTACCGACTGTTACCGTTCTGCGTAGACTTCCGTATGTTTTGAAGGACAAAAAACAGCACCGCAGTTTGCATTCTGCGGTGCTCTTTCATTCGTTCAGGCTGTTGCTTTCTCGTTCTCTTCGCGCGTTAGCGCGCATTCAATAGGATTGCATTGCAATCCATAAAAACGGGGAGCATGTATCTGCGCAGCGCGGTCAAGAAACCGCGCAAGGATAGCGCAAATTTTTATACTTCTGGAGGGAGAAAGTTTCAACCAACGGGCGGAACTTTCGGACGACTTTGGAACGGCCCACGGTCCGTTCCTGCTTGTCGGCGAAACTGTAGTTCTAATACGAAAAAAACAGAGCCTATTTTCTCCACGCATACTATTTTTTTGATTAAGAACCAAATTACCACTCAAAGACCGCACAATAAGAAATTTTTAACCATTCTAAAAACGATGCACTGCAAAATGCCCCAAGTGTTAATGGTTCCATTATCGTCTGATAATGTTCATCTGGTGTTAACTGGTGTTAAATACTTTGGTACATTTTCTGGTGCAAACACTCTACGGAAGATGGTTCAGTCAGCAACAACGAAGTCAATCACAAACGAACAAACCAAGACGGAAAGCCGTCCTTTGAAGTTACATTCAGAGGGCGGTTTTTGTTTACTCCGAAGTTAGGCTATTTAGCCTGTCACAGCACTCGACCGGCAAGCTGCGGCGTGCAGCGCGTAAGCC